>JBDTQJ010000062.1:0-11911 GCA_039932235.1 Chloroflexota bacterium | reverse complement strand
CTACGAGCTGAGCGCCTCGCGGACGATGCGTGCCTGCTCCGCGGCATGTGCGGCCGGGTAACCCTCCGCCGGTCGCGAGCGCTCGGGGCGCGACACGTCGCCGAGCGGTATCTGGTAGGGCACGAGGTGCCGGATGCGGGGCATGACGAACTTGCGGGCGCCCATGTTGCGCGGCTCCTCCTGCACCCACGAGAGCTTCTCGAGCGCCGGGTAGCGGGCCAGGATGGGGCGCAGCTCATCGGTCGGGAAGGGGTAGAGGCTCTCCACCCGGACGATCGCCAGGTCGGTCGCCGCCTCGCGCAAGTCGGAGAGGACCAGGTCGTAGTAGACCTTGCCGCTGCACAGCACGACCCGTTTGACCGATGCCGCCGCCGCGTCGTCGTGCGCGAAGCGGGGATCGTCGAGGACCGCGTGGAAGGCGCCATCGGTCAGCTCGGAAGGGCGGGCGGCCGCCTGCGGCAGGCGCAGCAGTGACTTGGGAGTCATCACCACCAGCGGACGCAGCTCCTCGTGCTTGGCCTGGCGGCGCAGGAGGTGGAAGTACTGTGCCGGGGTGGTGGGATAGACGACCCGGATGTTGCCCTCCGCGCCCAGCGCCAGGAAGCGCTCCAGGCGGGCCGAGGAATGCTCGGGGCCGGAGCCCTCGTAGCCGTGCGGCAGGAGCAGGGTCAGGCGCGAGGTCTGCCGCCACTTCGCCAGCCCCGCGATGATGAACTGGTCGATGATGATCTCGGCGCCGTTGATGAAGTCGCCGTACTGCGCCTCCCACACCACGAGCGCCTCCGGCGCGGTGACGGCGTAGCCGTACTCGAAGCCGAGGCACGCGTACTCGGAGAGCGGCGAGTTGTGCACCTCGAATGCGGCACCGATGCCGTCGAGATGCTGCATCGGGATGAACGCCTCTCCGGTCTTGGTGTCGATGATCGCCTGGTGGCGCTGCGAGAACGTGCCGCGCACCGTGTCCTGTCCGGTGAGCCGGATCGGCGTTCCCTCGGCGAGCAGCGATGCGAAGGCCAGTGACTCGGCCTGGCCCCACTCGATATGTGGCTCGTCGGGCGTCTCGAAGACGCCGCGCCGTCGGTCGAGCTGCTTGGCCAGCTTGGCGTTGACCGCGAGGCTCTTCGGCCAGCGATAGAGCTGCTCGTTGAGGCTGGCGAGGGTCGCGGCATCCACGGCGGTGACCGGCTCGCCGGCGCCGCCGCGAGTGATGGACTCGGCACCCCGGTCCAGCTCGTCGTTCGGCTCGCGCTTGCGGAGCGAGGCCTGCGCGGCGGCGATCTCCCTGGCCACCGCCTTGGCGTCCGCGTCGGCGTCCTCGGCGCTCACCACACCGGCCGCCACCAGCGCGTCACGGTAGATCTCGCGGACCGTGGGATGCGACGCGATGGCATGCGACATCTGGGGCTGGGTGTAGGCCGGCTCGTCACCCTCGTTGTGGCCGAAACGGCGGTAGCCGACGAGGTCGATCACCACGTCGTTGTGGAACCGGTCGCGGTACATCGTGGCCAGCCGGGCGGCGGCCAGGCAGGCCTCGGGATCATCGGCGTTTACGTGGATGATCGGCGCGTCGAAGCCCTTGGCGAGGTCGGAGGAGTAATCGGTCGAGCGGCCCTCGCGCGGCCCGGTGGTGAAGCCGATCTGGTTGTTGGTGATGAGGTGGATGGTGCCGCCGGTGGCGTAGCCGGCGAGGCGCGCGAGGTTGAAGGTCTCGGCAACCACGCCCTGCGCCGCGAAGGCGGCGTCGCCGTGGAGGAGCACCGGAACGACGATCGCCGGGTCCTGGGTCGCGATCGGGGTGGATCGGTCCGTCTGCTGGGCGCGGGTGCGCCCCTCGACCACCGGGTTGACCGCCTCCAGGTGGCTGGGGTTCGGCGCCAGCGCGACGTGAACGGCGCTGCCCGAGGCGGTGGTCAGCTGGCCCTCCGCGCCGAGGTGATACTTGACGTCATCAGGCCCGCCCTTCGGCCCCAGCGGGTCGTCCGTCTTGCCCGCCTCGAACTCCGAGAGGATGGCCTCCAGGCTGACGCCGACGATGTGGCGCAGCACGTTGAGGCGCCCGCGGTGCGCCATCCCGATGACCACGTCGCGCGCGCCAGCCTCCGCGCAGTCGGCGATGATCCGGTCCAGCATCGGGACCATGGCGTCCAGGCCCTCGATGCTGAACCGCTTCTGGCCGAGATACGCCTTGTGCAGGAAGCGCTCGAGGCCCTCGACCCGCGTCAGGCGAGCGAGCAGGTGGCGCTGCGCCTCCGCGTCGAGCGGGCGACGATGCTCGCCGGACTCGATGACCCACCGCAGCCAGACTCGCTCCTCGTGCCCGGCGATGTGCTCGACCTCGTAGGCGATTGTTCCGCAGTACGTGGTAGCGAGGTGGGGCAGCGCCTCGGCCAGCGTCGCGCCGGGAACGTAGATCCGCATCAGCTCTGCGGGGATGCGGGCCATGTTCTGATCGTTCAGGCCGAGCGGCCCGGGATCCAGCGCCGGGTCGCCCGGCGGGTCCACGCCGAGCGGGTCGAGGCGCGCGGCCATGTGCCCGAAGTGCCGGTATGCCTTGACCAGCGCCGTGCCGGCGGCGACCGCCTTGAGGTCCTCGTAGCCCGCGGGCGCGCCGCTCACGATCGCGTCGCTCGGCGGTGGGGCGGGCACCTCCGGTGCCATCGTCGCCTGGAGAGCGGTGAAGGCATCGGCGTAGAAGGTGTCCTCGCCGCGCAGGGCGGTGTCGATGCCGCGCAGGAACGCGCCCGACTCGGCGCCCTGGATGATGCGGTGGTCGTACGTGCTGGTGATCGTCATCAATCGCTGGGTGCCGACACCGCGGATGGTGCCGGTCGCGATGATGCAGCCCTGGTTCGGCATCAGGCGCGGGACCGATGCCGACGTGCCCAGCGTCCCGGGATTGGTGAGGGTGATGGTGGCGCCCGCCATGTCATCCGGCGCGAGCTTGTTGGAGCGCGCCTTCTGCACCAGCTCCTCGTAGCGCGCCAGGAACTGCGCGAAGTCCATGTCGTCTGCGCCCTTGATGACCGGCACCATCAGGAAGCGGCGCCCGTCGGGACGCTCCACGTCGACCGCCAGCCCCAGGTTGACGCCCCCCGGGTCGACCCGATGGGCGATCCCGTCGCCCGCCTGCAGGTAGTAGTGGGTCATCGCCGGCTGCGCCTTGGCGGCCTGCACGATCGCGTAGCCGATGAGGTGGGTGAAGCTCACCTTGCGAGGCTTCACCTGCTCGTTGAGCTCGCGGCGTCGCTGCTCCATGACGCTCACATCGAGCTCGCGGAAGCTTGTCGCGGTCGGAATCGCCAGGCTGGCGGTCATGTTGCGGGCGAGGCTGGCGGCGGGGCCCTTGATCGGGGTTGCGCCATCGGGCAGCTTCGGCGCGGACGGCTCAGGGGTCGATGCTGCCGGTGTGGCTTCGGCGGAGGGCGTGGCCGGGCGGCCGTTGGCGCTGCCGTTGGTCGCCGCGGCCACCGGCTCGAAGCCGGCGTACCCCGCGTCGAAGCGGGAACGCCACTCGTCGTCGACGGCGCCCGGATCGGTCCGGTAGCGCTCGTACAGGTCGGCGACGTAGCCGGCGTTGAGGAGGTTCAGCTCGCCGGTGAGCTGATCGGGGTCGGAGGGGGGCATGTCACGGTCAAGCATACCGATGCCGCGCCGAGGGCGGGCATCTGGGGCTTCAGGCGAGGGCAATCTCCGCCGTCACGGGAATGACCGTGGGCTCGCTCATGCGTCCGGCCGCTGGCGAGCGCGGTAGGCGCGGGCTTTCATGCGGGAGCCGCATGTGGCCATGGTGCACCACGTGCGCGAGCGGTTCCGCGACGCGTCAACGAACAGCCAGCGGCAGGTGTCGTTCTGGCAGGCCTTGACGCGCGACCATCTCCCGTCGGCCATGGCGCGCACGGCGGTGGCGACAATCCATGCGAGGAAGGCATCGGCCCCGCCGGCCCGTGGGCGCAGCTGCCATCCGGAGTCCGTGCCAAGGGACGCGATCAGCGGCAGCTCCGCTGTGGCCGCCTCGAGCGCGTGGAGTCGCTCCGGTTCAGCGGCCTCCTGGTTGTTGTGGCGGCCGAGGGCACGCAGTCCTTCACGGAGGTCGATCGCCCGCCGATGGGTCGCGGCGGAGACGTCGCCCGGCGGGCCGTGCGTGCCGTGCTGGCTCAACCAGGCGGCGAAGAGCGCCGGGGTACCGATGGGGTCGCGGGCATCTTCGAGGTCAATGGTGTTGACGAACTCAATGAGCTGCTCAAGCTCCGCGCTCGCCGTCGGCGCACCCATGGACCCATGTTATCACCGGTCATCGGCCCATGGGCGGTGACGGGGCCGGCGGTGCACCACGCGCACGGCGGAGAGCCCGGGGCGCGCCGCGGGGTCAGGTGCTGCGGCGCTCTCCGATGCCCCGCAGCACGAGGGCCAACCCCAGCCCGATGACCACGACCGGCACCGCCCAGCCGGGGAGCGGCAGCTGCCGGCCGCTGATGTTGAGGATGCCCTCGAAGAACAGGTACCCGGCGGCGAAGAGGCCGAGCCCGACCATCGCGCTGGTGGCGCCGGCGCGGACCATCGAGCCGTTCCCGGTCCGCAGGCCGGCCAAGAGGGTGCCGATGCCGCTCGCGGCGGGACCGACGAGCGCCCAGGCGTACGCCCAGCTCTCCCAGTGGTCGGTCGCATCCTGGTACAGGAGCACGAGCCCCACCGTGGTCACCACGCTCCCGCCGATGATCATGCCGGAGCCGCCCGGCACCACCAGGCCCGCCGCCAGCAGCACCATCCCCGGGACGATGACCCAGAAGGGCCAGCGGATGTCGCCAAGGTCGAAGCCCGTCTGCTGTGCGAGGAGGAAGAGGCCACCAAGGACGACGAGCAGGACGCCCAGCATCGTCGCGCCGCTCGCATCCGCGGGACGGTTGGGGCGGGCCGGCGGATCGGCCGATGCGGGCGCGGTCGGATCGGTCATGCGGGGATCCTAGCGCGCTCGCGCCACGCCGAATAGCCACCCACGTGGGCCAGCGCCTCGGCGTCGCGGACCTCGACGATGCGATCCGCCATGCGGTCCAGGAAGTATCGGTCGTGGCTGATGAAGACGACCGTGCCTGCGAACGCCTCGAGCGCCGACTCCAGCGCCTCCACGGACTCGATGTCGAGGTGGTTGGTCGGCTCGTCGAGGACCAGCAGGTTGGCGCCGGACAGCATGAGCAACAGCAGCTGCAGCCGCGTCCGCTCCCCGCCGGAGAGAGTGGCGATGGGGCGGCGCACCTGCTCGTAGTCGAAGAGGAAGGCCATCAGCCGCGAGACGGCCTGCTCCTCCGTGCCGGGGTACGCAGCGCGCAGCGTGCCCAGCGGGGTGGAGCGTGGGTCCAGCGTGTCCTGGTCCTGGGCAAGGTAACCGACGTGAATCGAGGGGCCGGTCCACACCTCGCCCTCGGTCGGGGCGATGGCCTCGACGAGGGTCTTGACCAGCACGCTCTTGCCGGCGCCGTTCTCGCCCACGATGCCGAGCCGCTCCCCGTGCATGACGGTGAGCTCGATGTCCCGCAGCACCGGATGCCCGTCGAAGGCCACGCTCACGCCGCGCAGCTCGACCGCCTTACGGCCGCCGCGCTGGTGCGGGTGCAGCTCCAGGCCGATCCGGCGACGCTCCAGCACGGGCCGCTCGACCTTGTCCATGCGATCGATCTGTCTGGCGATGTTGCGCGCCTGGTTGACGAGACGGCTGTTGCTCGCGGAGGCGGGCACCGCGCGCGCCCACTGGATCAGCCGCCGCTCCGCCTCCTCCAGGCGCTCGATCTCCTTGCGCTGCGTGACGTACTGCACCTGCTGGCGCTTCAGCTCGATCTCGCGCGCCACGGCGTACGCCGAGTAGTTGCCCGGCCACATGCGGACCGTGCCACGGTCGAGCGACGCGATCTGGGTCACCGTCTCGTCGAGCAGATACCGATCGTGGCTCACCGCCAGCACCGCGCCGGCAAAGCCGCGCACCAGGCGCTCAAGCAGCTGCCGCCCTGCCAGGTCGAGGTGCGCCTCCGGCTCGTCGAGGAGCAGCAGGTCGGGATCGCGCACCAGGCAGCCGACCAAACCGATCAGCTTGCGCTGGCCGCCGGAGAGCACCTGGGTCGGAAGGTCCAGCTCGCGCTCCTCCAGGCCTACCCCCAGCAACAGCGACCGCGCGCGGCCCTCGAACGCCGGCCCCCCGGCGCGCTCGTAGTCATCGAGCAGGCGGCCCTGCCGCGCCAGCGCGGCCGCCATCCGTCCGTCGTTGCCGTAGACCGATGGGTCGGACAGCTCGGCGGTCACCGTGGCCAGCCCGGCATCGATCTCGGCGAGGTCGGCGCGCGCGTCGCGGACCGCCTCGAGCGGCGTGCGGGCATCGCCCATCGGGTGCTGCGGCAGGAGCGCCAGGCGCAGGCCGCGGCGTCGGGTCAGGGTGCCGGCATCGGGCTCGTCCTCGCCGGCGGCGATGCGCAGCAGCGTCGTCTTGCCGGATCCGTTGGGGCCGACCATGCCGATTCGGGCGCCGTCGGGCAGCTCAAGATCGAGGCCGTCGAGGATGCGACGGCCGCCGAACGAGCGCGTGATGCCACGGAGGCTGAGGAGGGACATGGGGCCGGTAGCGTAGGGGCGCCGCCTGCTGGCGGCATCGGTCAAATGACGCGCGCGAGCCCGGCCAGGTCAATGCCGCGGCCGGTGGTCACCACGGCGGCCCGCTTCCCCTCGACGCCCGCCACGTGGCCGCCGCGCAGCGCCGCGATGCCGAGCACGGCGCTGCCCTCCAGGAGCAGGTGCGGCACATCGATCGCCCAGCGCATGGCATCCGCGATCTCCGGCTCGTCGACCAGCACGATCTCGTCGACCAGCTGGCGGCACATCTTCCACGTCAGGCTGCCGCGCTCGATGTTGCCGGCCACGCCATCGGCCAGGGTGGGCGCGATGGGCATGGCGGCCGTGGCGCCGGTCGCCAGGTGGGCGTACATCGGCGGGCTGGCCGATGGCTGGACTCCGACCAGGCGCAGTCCCGGGCGCAGCGCCTTGGCCCACAGGCCGATACCGCTGATCAGGCCGCCGCCGCCGACGGGCACCACGATGATCTCCACCTCTGGCCACGCCTCGAGGATCTCGACGCCCACCGTTGCCTGGCCGGCGATCACCTCGGGGTCGTTGTACGGGGAGACGTAGACCGCCTCGCCGGCGTCGTCGCGGCGGCGGCCCTCCGCCTCGCAGTCATCCGTGTCACGGCCGAACAGCTCCACCGTGATGCTGTCCGTCTCGAGCGCCCGCAGCCGCTCCAGCTTGGCCGGTGCCACGCTGCGGCCGACGAGCACGGTGAGCCGCATCCCGTAGCGCTGCGCCGCCGCGGCGCTGGCGATTCCGTGGTTGCCGCTGCTCGCCGCCACGAGGTGCGCATCCCGGTTCCCGGCGGCCACTGCCGCGACCTTGACGTGCGCGCCGCGGATCTTGAAGGCGCCGGTCGGCTGCACCTCCTCGCGCTTGATGCGCACCTCGGCGGCGCCGCTCGCCTCGGCCAGCGCCGCGCTCGGCTCGAGGGGCGTTTCCAGCGCAATGCCGCGCAGCAGCTGCCTTGCGGCGAGGACGTCGCTGAGGGTGGGGTAGCGGGCCATGTGGCGGAGTGTACGTGGGGCGTTGCCGACACGGCCCTCGTGGCCGATATATCGAACGAACTGCACGTGGCCCCGGACTGGCGCGCGGTCTGTTCGATATAGCGACCGCTGGTGAGCGCGGACCGCTCCGACGGGCGCCCCCCGTGCGGCCGCTTGTTCGATATATCGAACAGATGCAGCGCCGATGGGCCGTCCCGCGAGAATCGTTCGAAATATCGAACGAAGCGCCGAAGGGCCGCGGGACCTCAGGCGGCGGGCAGGTGCTCCGGCTCGGGAGCGGGCCCGCGCTCCGGGGCGAGCTCGCGCATCTGGCGCGAGATGCGCATCAGCTGCCCCAGCCGATCAGCGACCCGCGCGCGTTCGACGGGCGTGGCCCAGTGGCGCAGCGTGTAGTCGATCTCGTGCTTGTGGCGGGTGGCATCGGTGAACATCTGCTCCACCCGCGGGCGCATCTCTTCCGCGTCGTCGCGGGCCAGGACGATGCCGCGTGACTCGAGCAGGTCCAGGTAGTACGAGGTCGCGAGCCGGTCGAGGTCGCGCAGCGCGCCACGCTCCCACGGCTCCGGCGGACCGCCGAATCCGTACCTGCGCCACTCGTGAGCCTGTACCTGGGTCATCGCTGCCTCGTGGATGGATGAAGACGCCGACACCGTACCCGCCGAACCCCGAATCCACGAGCCGCCCGTCCGGCCTACCCCGACCCTGACCTATGGCCGGCGCTCGACCTCACCAGACCGATGGAGACCGGTGCGCAGCGCTCAGGTAGGCTGCGCCTGCGCATGGAAGGATCGGACACAGCCCTCGGCATGGCGGCCCTGTTGGGGCTGCTGACCGCGATTGCCCTCTTCGCCACCCTCTCGCGCCGCCTCCGCGTCCCGTACCCGATGCTGATGGTGGTCGGCGGGCTGGTGCTCGGCTTCATCCCCGGGATCCCGCGGCTGGCGATGCCGCCGGACCTGGTGCTGCTGATCTTCCTGCCACCGATCCTGATGGGGGCCGCCTACTTCACATCGCTGCGCGACCTGCGCGCCAACCTGGCGCCCATCGGCCTGCTGGCCGTGGGACTGGTCGTGGTGACCACCCTCGCGGTGGGCTGGGTCGCCCATACCCTGGCGCCCGACATCGGGTGGCCGGCGGCGTTCGCGCTGGGGGCCATCGTCTCGCCGCCCGACGCGGTGGCCGCCACGGCGGTCGCGAACCGCCTCGGTCTGCCGCGGCGGCTGGTGGTGATCCTCGAGGGGGAGAGCCTCGTCAATGACGCGACCGCGCTGACCGCCTACGGCATCGCCGTTGCGGCGGCGGGGGCGGCGACCTTCACCATCGGCGGCGCGGCGCTCGACCTCGCCTACGTGACGGTCGCCGGGGTCGCCATCGGTGCAGTGGTCGGTGCCGTCGTGATCTGGATCGAGGGGCGCCTCGACGACGCACCGGTGGAGGTGCTGGTCAGCCTCATCGCACCGTTCGCGGCGTACCTGCCGGCCGAGGAGATCGGCGCCTCCGGTGTCCTGGCCGCGGTGACCACCGGGCTGTTGCTCGGCCGCTGGTCGCCGCGGGTCCTCACCTCCGCGTCGCGGACCCTGGGCCTGGCGGTGTGGCAGATGATGATCTTCCTCATCAACGCGGCGATCTTCGTGCTCATCGGGCTGCAGCTGCCGGTGGTCCTGGCGGAGGCCGAGCGGCCCATCGGCCAGCTGTTGCTGGTGGCCGCGGCGGTGGCAATCACCGCCATCGTGGTCCGCCTGGCCTGGGTGCTCGTCACCGGGAAGGTGGTCGGCGACCTCGTCACCGGGCGTCGTGATGCGACCTGGCGCAGCTCCTTCGTGGTCGGCTGGGCGGGCATGCGGGGCGCCATCTCGCTGGCTCTCGCCCTCGCCATCAACGAGCGGGTCATCCCGGCGCGGGACCTGATCCTCTTCGCGACGTTCGGGGTCATCCTGGCGACGCTCGTGGGGCAGGGGCTCACCCTGCCGTTCGTGATCCGGGTACTCGGCATCCGCTCGACCGGGGAGGACGGTCGCGAGGATGCGCTGGCACGGGTCGCCGCCACCGAGGCCGCGCTGCGGCGGCTCGACGAGCTCGACGAGGAGCTGCCCGACCACCGGCCGCTCATCGAGCAGCTGCGGGAACGCTACCGCCATCGCGGCGAGCACCTGCCGGCCGTCGGCGACGAGGAGGCGGATCGCGAGCTCCTCGAGCACCAGCAGATCCGCCAGTCGGTCCTGGAGGCGGAGCGCGGGGTCCTCATCGAGCTCCGCGACCGGGGCGTCATCGCCGACGACGTGCTGCACGTCATCCAGCGCGAGATCGACCTGGACCAGCTGCGGACGGAGGCCTAGCGCGCCCGCAGCTCGCGCCGCAGGACCTTGCCCGACGCCGAGCGCGGGATGACGTCCACCACGACGACCGCCGCCAGCCGCTTGTACGGCGCCACGCGCCCGGCCACCCAGTCGCGCAGCTCGTCAGCGCCAACGGGCGTGCGGAGGGTGACGAAGGCGTGCGGCCGCTCCCCGGCCTCGTCGTCCGGCATCCCCACCACGGCCGCGTCCACGACGGCCGGGTGGCCGATCAGCAACGCCTCCAGCTCGGCCGGCGCGACGGCGTGGCCGCGGACCTTGATGAGCTCCTTGACGCGGTCCACGATCGTGAACCAGCCGGCCTCGTCGGCGCGCGCCACGTCGCCGGTATGCAGCCAGCCGTCCGCGTCGACCGTGGCGGCGGTCGCCGCCGGATCGTTCAGGTAGCCGCGCATCACCTGCGGGCCGCGCACCCACAGCTCGCCGGCCTCGCCCGGGCCGACGTCAGTGCCGCTCGAGACATCCACCAGGCGCGCCTCGGTGTTGGGCACCAATGGACCGATGCTGCCCGGGTCGCGCATCCCATCGCGATCCGCGGTGACGTGGGTGACCGGTGACGCCTCCGTCATGCCATAGCCCTGCACGACCACGGCACCGATGCGCTCGGCGGCGGCCCGCGCCAGCGCGGCGTCGAGGGGGGCGGCGCCCGACTTGACGATGCGCAGGGACGAGAGGTCGCGTCCGGCGACGCGCGGGTCACGTGCCAGGGCGAGGAGGATCGGCGGGACGAGCATCGCCCGCGTCACCCGATGGCGCTCCACCAGGTCCAGGAAGGCGTCGAGATCCCAGCGCGGCATGGTCACGATCGTCGCCCCGCGCGAGAGGGCGAGTGACAGCACCACGGTGAGGCCGTAGATGTGGAAGAAGGGCAACGCTCCGATCAGGACCTCGTCCTCACCGACCTCGAGCTGCGCCCCGATCTGCAGCACGTTCGCGACGAGGTTGCGGTGCGTCAGCTCGACCCCCTTCGGCAGCCCGGTGGTGCCACTTGAGAAGGGGAGTGCCACGACATCGTGCGGTGACGCGGCGGCGCCGCGGAATGCGGCGGGCGAGGTGGCGAGATCGACTATGCGCACACAACCCATGAGACCGGCCTCGCTGGCTGCCGCCTCGCCGCGGTCCAGGAATCCCGCGTCCGTGACCAGCAGCCGCGCGCCGGAGTCGCGCAGCTGGCGCGCGATCTCATCCACCGTTGCCAGCGAGGGAATGGGGGTCACGATCGCGCCGAGCCGCGCGATGCCCACGAATGCCGCCGCGTACTCGGGCTGATTCTGGGCGAGCAGCCCGACCACATCGCCGTGTCGCAGTCCACGTGTCGCGAGGCTGGCCGCCACCTGGTCGACCCGGTCGGCCAATGCGGCGTAGGTCAGGACGCTGCCGCTGGCTCCGTCGATGAGGGCAGCCTTGTCGCCGAGCCGCGCGGCGTGGGCAAGGACGAGCTCGGGAAGCGTGATCTCGGGGATCTGGATCGCCGGCAGGGGGCTGGTGAACACGTTCCGGAGTGTACGCAAGCCCCGCCCGTAGAATGGCCCATGCCCCCGACCCCGCCCATCGTCCATCGCGACGACCACATCGTCATCGCCGACAAGCCGGCGGGCATGCTGGCCGTGGGACCAGGCTCGATCCACGAGGCGCTCGCCGCCGAGATGGGCGAGCGGCTGTTCATCGTGCACCGCCTGGACCGCGAGACGAGCGGGCTGATCGCCTTCGCCCGCGATGCGGAGACGCATCGGTACCTGAGCGGCCGCTTCGAGGAGCGCGCGGTGGAAAAGGTGTACCTCGCCGCCGTGTCCGGGCACCTCGATCCCCCGGCCGGCAGCGTGGATCTCGCGCTGCGCGAGTTCGGCTCGGGACGGATGGGCGTCGACCGTCGTGGCAAGCCGTCGCACACCGGCTTCGCGATGCTCGAGCGCCTGACCGATGCGGACCTCGTGGAGCTGCGGCCGC
>JBDTQJ010000061.1:0-12049 GCA_039932235.1 Chloroflexota bacterium | reverse complement strand
AGCTGCTGCGCGAAGTGGTGGACGCGGAAGTAGGCGCCGTCCGCGCCGAGCTCCTCGGCCGCCACCGCGAGCTCGATCGACTGGAGCAGCGCGTCGGATGCCGACTGGGTCTGCGAGTGGGGCGAGGCCGACCAGTGGCCGAACGAGAGGAAGCCGATGCGTTTCACGAGGCGTCGATTGTACGGGGGCAGGGCGGCTACCCTACCGAGGTGACCTCCGAGCGCCAGCCCACCACGCCCGACCTGGTGACGATCGCCGACATCAGGGCAGCGGCCGAGCGGATCCGGGGCGTGGCGGTGCGCACGCCGCTGCTGCGCTGGGACGACCGCACCTGGCTCAAGCCGGAGAGCCTCCAGCCGATCGGCGCGTTCAAGATTCGCGGTGCCTACAACAGGATCGCCTCGCTCCCCGCCGCGGATCGTGAGCGCGGAGTCATCACCTACTCGAGCGGCAACCATGCGCAGGCCGTGGCGCGCGCCGCGCGCCTCCACGGCATCCACGCGGTGATCGTCATGCCGGACGACGCGCCGCGGGTGAAGGTCGCCGGGGTGGAGCGCGATGGGGCCGAGATCGTGTTCACCGGCCCGGCCAGCGAGGAGCGCCACGAGCGGGCGCTGGCGCTCGCGGCCGAGCACGGCTACGCGATGGTCGAGCCGTACGACGACCCGGCGATCATCGCCGGCCAGGGCACCTGCGGCCTCGAGATCGCGGAGGACATGCCGGACGTGACCAGCGTCCTGGTGCCGGTCAGCGGCGGCGGGCTGTCCTCGGGCGTCTCGACGGCGATCAAGGCGCTCGTGCCGGCGGCGCGGGTCATCGGCGTCGAGCCGGAGCTGGCGGCCGACGCCCAGGCGTCGCTGGCGGCGGACGAGATCGTCACCTGGCCGGCCGAGCAGACGCTGCGCACCATGGCCGACGGCCTGCGGGTCGGGCATCTCGGCGCGCTCCCGTTCGAGCACCTGCGGCGCTACATGGACGAGATCGTCACCGTCAGCGAGGCGCAGATGGCGGATGCGATGCGCCAGCTGGCGGCGCGCGCCCGGCTTGTTGTCGAGCCCTCCGGCGCGGCGAGCATGGCGGCTCACCTCTCCGGGGCGGCGGCACGTCCCGAAGGCGACGACCGGCGGGTGGTGATCCTCTCGGGCGGCAACATCGACCCGGAGCACCTGCTGCGCATCCTCGGCGGGGCGGACGCCTAGACCGATTCCCCCCGGCCGGCCAGCCCATCGAGGAAGGCGACCGCGTTGGCGCCGATGGCCTCGATTGCGTACCCGCCCTCCTGGATCGCCACTACGCCTTGTCCCAGGCCACGCACCAGGCTGCCGAGCCGCCCGTAGTCATCGGTCTGCAGCGCGAACCCTCCGATGGGGTCATCCACGAACGTGTCGAAGCCGAGCGACAGCACCAGCGGTGCGTCCGGGTCGAAGTCATCGATCATGGCCAGCGCGTCGGTGAGGGCCGTGGCATAGGCCGCGCCGTCCGTGCCGCGGGGGAGCGGCAGGTTGCGGTTGGCCCCGGCCCCGCGTCCCGCGCCGGTCTCGTCCGCCGACCCCGAGAAGTACGGATACGCATCGCGCGGATGGGCGTGGAGGCTGACGTACAGCACCTCCGGGCGCTCCCAGAAGATGGACCGGCTGCCGTTCCCGTGGTGGTAGTCCACGTCCAGGATCGCGACCCGGCTGGCGCCCATCGACAGCAGCCGCTCGGCAACGATGGCCGTGTTGTTGAAGAGGCAGTAGCCGCCGAACATGCCGCGCGACGCGTGGTGGCCCGGGGGGCGGCAGAGGCCGTAGGCGAGTGGCGCGCCACCCAGCACCCGTCCCATCGCGCTCAGCGCCACGTCGACCGCGCCACGCGCCGCGTCGTACGAGCCGGCGACCAGCGGCGTGGCCGTGTCGAAGCAGAATGCGCCGAGCGCCTCGTGCCGCCGGTCCGGCAGCGTCGAGAGGCCCATTCCGGCGTCGTAGGCGCGGGTCAGGAACGTGTCCGGGATGAGAGGGCGTCCGGGGTCGCCGCCGGCGGCCATGGCGTCGGCCCAGGCGTGCTCCAGCAGGTCGACCAGCTCGTGGTCATGGACCGCCAGGATCGGCTCCAGGCCGTGCTCCGTCGGGGCCTCGACCGCGTAGCCCCCGCGTGCCTCGAGGGCGCCTCGGATGCGCGTCGCGCGCGCCGGCGACTCGTAGCAGGGCACCTCGCGGCCGCCGACCAGCTCCACCAGCCCGTCGTGGGCGAGGTGGGCATCCGAGGCGATCACCGGGACGGTGGTGGACGGCGCTGGCACGCGCCGAGTCTAGCCGCGGCACGCGCGGCTGTCGCCGCCCGCACAATGGCCGGGTGAACGACCGATCCGAGCTCTTCGCACGCACTCGTGCTTTCACCCGTGCCATGGACGACGCGCTCGCCTCGCGAGCGATCCCCCATCCGCTCGGCACCGTCATCGTCAACGACGGCTATCCCGCCAGCTACTCCATGAACTTCCTCCGCATCGAGGGCCGGCAGGGAGACCTCGCGGTGGAGGCGGTCGAAGCGGCGGTGACCGGCGCCATGGACCTGATCGAGCGACGGCATCTGCAGGCCGTGATCGAGGATGGCGATGCCGGCGCGCGGCTGGCAGGGCCGCTTCGCGAGCGCGGCTGGGAGGCCACCGAGCTGGTGACGATGGCCTGGCTCGCCGAGCCGCGGCGCGACCCGCCGGTCAGTGCCGCGGTCGTCCCGTGGGAGGTGCTGCGTCCCGCGGTGCTGGCCCACTGGCGCAGCGACCCGTCGGTGGACGACGACGAGGTGGCGCGGCAGCTCACCGATCGCCGCGCGGCGCTGGCGCGTGGCACGCACCTGCGCCACCTCGCGGCGCCGGCACCGCCCGCCGTCGCGGGGGCGTTCGCGGACCTGTACTCGGACGGGCGCACCGCCCAGGTGGAATCGGTCAATACGCTCGAGGCGCACCGCAACCGGGGACTCGCCAGCGCCATGGTGCTCCACGCGGCACGCCTGGCGCGCAACGAGGGCCACGACCTGGTCTTCCTGGTGGCGGACGTCGAGGATTGGCCGCGCCACCTGTACGCGCGCCTGGGCTTCGAGGAGATCGGTCGCTGGTGGGAGCTCTCGAAGGACCGCTGAGCGCTACAGCACCGCGGCGCTTGCCCCCCAGCGCTTGAGCTCGGCCTCCATGTCGAGCGGCATGACCGTCGCCTGGCGCTCGTACTCGCCCCACGCGGCGCGCGGGACCTGCCACATCACCTCGAACTCGTTGCCGTCCGGGTCGCGCCCGTAGAGCGACTTGCTGACCCCGTGGTCCGAGGCGCCGGTCATGGCGCCCAGCTCACCGAGGCGGGTCGCCATCTCGGCCAGCGCCTCGATGGTGTCGATCTCCCACGCGAGGTGATAGAGCCCCACCGACCCGCGTGGCGGCTTGCTGGCCTGCGCCCCGACCTCGAAGAGGCCGAGGTCGTGGTGGTTGCCGGCATCGGGCGCGCGCATGAACGCGGCCCGCATGCCCTCCGGTCGCTCCAGCTCCTCGAAGCCGAAGGCACGCCGGTAGAAATCGGCCGCCACGTCCGCGTCACGGACGAAGAGGACGGCGTGGTTGAGTCGAACGATGCTCATGGCGGCGATCCTAGCGCTCGAGGCGCCAGATGGTGTTCCAGCCCCAGCCGTTGGCCGCATTCAGACCGATATTGATGAACGCCATCCCTTCCAGGTAGCGCGCCGAGCTCAGCGGGCCGACGTCGAGGGGCGTGAGACCGATGGAGGCGACGAGCTCGAGGACTGCCTGCTTGGCGGTGGCATCATCGCCGGCCACGAAGCCGTCGACGGTCCCTTCTCCCGCGCTCGGGTCGGCCTGCACGCTGGCGAAGACGGTGTTGAAGGCCTTGATGACATGCGATCCGGGCAGCAGCTGCTGGAACTGCTCGGCGGCGGAGGTGTCCCCCGTGGCCAGGCCCGAGTAGTCGGCCGTGAGCGGGTTGGTCGCGTCGATGACGACGTGGCCACGGGCCGCGTCGAGGATCTCGGGCGCCACCTGGTCGCGAACGACGGCATACGGGGCGGCGAGGATGACGAAGTCCGCGTCGCGCATGGCGTCGACGTTGCTGCCGTTCGAGCTGGCGCCGATCTGGGCGGCCGCGTCACTCGCGTGCTGCGGGTCGTGGGCGGTGAGGGTGACGTCGTGACCGGCGCGGGTGAGGGACGTTCCCAGGGCCTTGCCGACGTTGCCGGATCCGATGATGGCGACCTTCATGGTCGATCTCCTTGTGCGTTGTGATGTTCCGGACCAATCAATGTTTGGTCTCGGCAAACATCATGACCGACGCATTGGGTGTTGTCAATAGGTGTTGGGCTACGGCATACTCACCGGCATGAACGATGTCACCCGCCGCAGGCCATTGGTTGGCACGCAGATCCGCCGCCGCCGTGCCGATCGGTCGCTCACCCTCGCCGCCGTCGCGGCACGGACCGGGCTCAACATCGGCTACCTCAGCCAGCTGGAGAACGACAAGGCGTCGCCCTCGCTCGAGACCCTGGCCGCCCTGGCCGAGGCGCTGGACGTGCCGATCACGTGGTTCCTCCTGGACCCGGCTTCCGCCCCCCGGGTCGTGCGTGCCGGTGACCGGCCGCACCGCAAGTTGCCGCGCGGAAGCGGGTCGATGAGCCAGGTCGACGGCGGCCTGGCGCGGGACATCGCCATCTTCCAGGGCTCGATGCCACCCGGCCATAGCACCGGATATCACGCCCACCCGGGAGATGAGCACCACATCGTCCTGGCGGGGCGCGTCAGGATCACGCAGGGCGACCACGTGATCGATGCGGGACCAGGTGACTACGTCCTTATTGATGGAACCATTGCCCACAACGCGGAGGCCATCGGCGAGGCGCCGGCAGATCTGCTCATCGTCTACCCGCGCGGCGGACACTCCGAGTTCACGCGCGCTTTGGGCCACGAGCCGCCACCGGGTACTGGCACCACTTGACCAATGGTCCTACCATGCGCGGAGCGCGCGCCCGAGCAGCCGCCCGGAGGGGACTGACTGCCTGACGCCAGATTCCGATGCACATGGAAAGGCAGTGCCCACACCGTGACCCCCCCGAGCTCTCTCCGTCGCCGCGTCGTGGCGGCGCTCACCGCTGGTGCGTGGACCCTCGCGGTCCCGTTCGCCGCCCTGGCCACCCCGGCCAACGTCGGTTTCACCGTCACCCCGTACCCCCACAACGCCGACAACCTCGGCCCCGCCTTCGTCACGGCCGGCGAGCTGGCCGCGTTCGACATCGCCCTGCAGAACACGAGCGGCAGCACGTTCACCAGCGTCAATCTCACCAGCGAGACGTCCCTGCCGGGCACGACATACATGGGAACCATCGTCACCGGCGGCAGCGCGGCCGGCCAGGTCAGCTGCGCCCCTGCCAGCGCGCCCGCCTTCTCGTGCTCGCTGGGCAACCTCGTACAGGACGCCACGCTGACCCTGCGCGTCGTGTTCGACACGCCCAGCCTCCCCGGCCAGCTCCTCGACTTCACGGTGACCGGCAAAGGCAGCGGCGCGTCGACGCGCGACCCGGGCAACAGCCGCGGCGACACGTTCTCGGGGACCGCAACGATCGAGCTGGTGCCGCTCTTCCTCAATGGGGCCGGGGAGCGTGGCGCAGCGGAGTTCATCCCATCCAGCATGGGCGCGGTCATCGAGACGGCCGGCATGATCACCAGCGCCACCAATCCCGCGTGGACGCGGGTTACCGTGGCTGCCCCGGGTGCCGACGCGCCCACCGGCACGTTCGGCTACCTCAAGGAGCACGATGCGGGCACGCCTGGCTTTGGATGCCCGGCGGGCGCCTCCTGCTTCGGGCAGGCCTCGGAAATCCAGTATCTCGGCGGCGCGGAGGCCAGCACGCCGTTCAAGGTGGAGCTGCGCCTCGACAACGCCAAGGCGAGCGTCAGCACCCCGAAGAAGGTGACGATCTACCACGTCACCGACACGCTCGCCGTCGAGCGGCCATTCGATGTCACCTGCACGTTCGCGGGCGACTACCCGACGAATGCCCCGTGCGGCGTGTCGAAGGCCACCAGCGCCGACGACAAGAACGACTACGTGTTCATCTTCTGGCTTGACCGGAACGGGTACACGCGCGGCGGCTGATTCTCGACGACGGGCCGCCGCGGCGTCGCTCAGCTGAGCAGCGTTCGCAGGCGGCCCGCCGATACTTCGTCGCCCTTGCGCACGTAGAGCGCGAGCGCTTCCTCGCGCTGCGAGCGCGCCTCCTGGTCCCGGCCGGCGAAGCGCAGCACCTCGCCGAAGTCCTCGAGCGCCTCGGCGAGGAGGATGGGCGCGTCGGCCTGGCGGCGCAGCGCCACCGCTTCCTGGGCCAGGGTGATGGCCTCGTCGATCGCGGCCGCCCGCGCGAGCACCATCGCCAGGACCGAGCGCCACAGGGCCTGCGCGTCGATGTCATCGGGTGCCGAAAGCTCGCGCACGACGCGCGCCAATGACTCCGCGTCGCCGAAACGGTCGCGCAGATACTCGACGCGCGCCAGCATCCCGCCGACTGTCGACAGCAGGAAGCGCTCGCCCATGAGGGTCAGCGCGTCGTAGTCGCGTCGCAGGTCCGCCGCCGCCGCCTCCATGTCGCCGGCCAGCAGCTCGATCCTCGCCGAGTCGATCGAGGTTGCCGCTGACAGGATCCCGACTCCCATCTCCTCCAGCATCGCCGCCGACCGCCTGGCGAGCGCGCGTGCCTCGTCGGCCTCGCCGCGCATGCCGCGCAGCTGAGCCAGCGCGCCCAGGATGAAGCCCTCGGTACGGCGATCGCCCTCGACCTGGCGCACCAGCTCCTCGCTGCGGCTGAGCGCCTCGTCGACGGGGGTGGGGCCGTACAGCGCGGTCAGGGCATAGCCGGCAGCCCCGCGCGCCTCCAGGCGCCGATCGCCCGCGGCGCGGGCGTGCTCGATGACCTGCTCCGCCGCCTGCAGGGCCAACGCGTTGCGGTTGGCAGTGCTGTGGATCGCCCACAGCAGCCTGTTGGCCATCGCGAGCCCCGCTGCATCCCGAGCCGCCTCGAAGGTGGCCACCGCACCCTCCGCGTCGCGGATCGCCTCGTCGGCCCATCCCTCGCCCCCGGAGGCATGGAGGGTGACGAGCTGCATGATGATCTTGGCCCGCGCGTGCAGCACCGGGTTGCCGGCCGCCGCCGCGCTGTTCAGCGCATCGGTCAGGACGGCGTCCGCCGCGGCAAGATCGCCGAGCTCCATGAGCGTCTCGCCGAGCTCGGGGAGCAGGCTGGCGCGGTCGGGGTCGCCGGGTGCAAGCGTCTCGCCGGCTCGGCGCAGGAGGGAAGCCGCGGCCGGCATGTCGCCGCGGCCGAAGGCGCGCCGCCCCGCGCCCGCCAGTCGGCGCGATGCGCGGCGGCCGAGCTCCAGGCCATGCTCGTCGAGGGGACCCAGCTCCGCGAGGTAGCGGTAGGCCTGCTCGAGGTGGTAGGCCAGGATCTCGTCGTACTCCACGGCCTCGCGCTCGCTGTTCGTGCGGTCCGCCCACTCCACGAACTGCTCGTGCAGCGTCGCGCGGGTGCGCTTGAGCAGCGCCCCGTAGGCGGCGTCCCGAATGAGGATGTGCTCGAAGCGGAACTCGTTCTCGCTCTCCTCCGGGGCGTTCTCGCGCAGCAGGTGCTTGCGCGTCATGGCACCCAGCAGCCGAGGGACGTCGGCGCGCACCTGGCTGGGTGCCAGCTCGGTGACCGCCGCCTGCCTGAACTCGAGGCCGATGACTGCCGCAGGCTCCATCACGTTGCGCTCGTTGGGCGCCAGCTGGCCGAGGCGCGCGCCCAGCAGCGCCTGGATGGTGGGCGGAATCGCGAGCTCGGCCGCGTCGCCCGCCGCCACCCAGCGGCCTTCCTCCATCCGCAGCTGGCCGCCGGCGACGAGCATCGAGACCAGCTGCTCGACGAAAAGGGGGTTGCCCTCCGCGGCGGTCACGATGCGCCGCTTCACCTCCTCCGCGATGCCGGTGCCGCCCAGAAGGTGGTCGATCACCTGGCCCGCCTCCGTCTCGCTCAGCCGGTAGAGGTCCAGCCGTGCGCCGTCGGGGCCATCGCCCCACGTCGGGCGCAGCTCGAGGAGGTCGTGGCGCGCCGTGGCGAGAATGAGCAGTGGTGCCGCGAGGGTCGTGTTCAGGTGCTCCAGCAGGTCGAGCAGCGTTGACTCGGCCCAATGGATGTCGTCGATGACGAGGACCAGCGGATGGTCTGCGGCGACGCGCTCCAGGAATGCACGGATCCCCCAGAACAGCTCCGAGACCGGGAATGGCTCGCTCGAGAAGCCGATCGCGGCGCCGACCCGCTCCGCAACCCGAACGTCGCCGCTCGCCTCGCGCAGGCGCTCCATCGCGGTGCCCACCGGGTCCTCCGGCTGGATCCCCGCCGCCTCGCGGACGATGTCGAGGATCGGCCAGAAGGTGATGCCCTCGCCGTACGGCAGGCATCGGCCGCGCAGGGGACGCGCCCGCGAGCCGATGCTGCCGAGCGTCTCCGCCACGAGGCGCGATTTGCCGACTCCGGCCTCGCCGACCACCGTGCCGATGAGGCAGCGCCCCTGGGAGCTGGCCCGTTCGAAGAGCTCGAGCAGGGTCGCGCGCTCAATCTCGCGCCCCACGAAGGCGGCGTCCTGGCGGCGCAGGACACCCTCCTCACCGCGGACCGAGATGAGCCGGAACGCCGGCACGCGCTCGGCCTTCCCCTTTAGCTCCAGGGGCTCGACCGCCTCGACCTCCACCGCATCACGCACCAGCTGGTAGGTGAGGTCGCCGAGGAGGATCTCGTTGGGCGGTGCCGATGTCTCGAGCCTGGCCGCGACATTCACCGCGTCGCCTGTCGCGAGGCGCTGTCCAGTCGCAGCATCTCCGGCCACCACCTCGCCGGTGTTCACGCCGGTGCGGTTGGTGAGCGTCACCCCCCAGCGCAGCTCGATCTCCTGGTTGAGGGCGGCGAGGCTGCGCTGCATCTCGTGCGCGGCACGCACCGCGCGGAGCGCGTCGTCCTCGTGGAGGCGTGGCAGCCCGAAGACCGCCATGATCGCGTCGCCGATGAACTTCTCGACCGTCCCGCCGTGGCGCCGCAGGGCACGAGTCTGATCCTCGAAGTAGCGGCTCATCACCTCGCGCAACGACTCCGGGTCGAGCGCCTCGCCGAGGTTGGTCGAACCCTTCAGATCGGAGAAGACGATCGTGACGGTTCGTCGCTCTTCGCGCGCGGGCGGCGGCGGCGCGAGTTCTGCGCCACAGTAGCCACACAGGCGGAATCGGTCGGGATTCTCCTCCCCGCACCGCGGACAGAGCTGCACGCCGGGAGTGTAGCCGTCGCGGCCCGCCCGCCCATGGCGGGGCACCGTACACTTTGCCCTGCTGCCGCACCGGGTCTCTCACTCGCACCGGAGCCGCCGTGGCCGTCCTCAACACCTATCGCCGTGTCTTCGCCAACGCCGATCTGGCGCGGCTCCTCGTCGGCGAGTTCGTTTCGTCGATCGGCGATTGGCTGTACCTCGTTGCGCTGCTGGTCATCGTCTATCAACGCGAGAACAGCGCTGTTGTGCTCGGCATCGTCGGCGCACTGCGCGTGGCGCCATACGTCTTCCTCTCGGTTCCGGCGGGAATCCTGGTGGACAGGGTCGACCGTCGCCTCGTGCTCCTGGTCACCGATATCGCGCGCGGCGTGGTGATGCTCGGCCTGGCGCTGCTGGTCGCGATCGAGGGTCCGCTGTGGGCGATCCTGGTGCTGACCCTGTTGGCAGCCAGCCTCTCGACGTTCTTCGGGCCTGCGATCGGTGCCTATCTGCCGACGCTGGTCAAGGACGAGAGCGAGATCGGTCCGGCCAACAGCGCCTGGGCGAGCCTCGACAACCTGGGCTTCATCGTCGGCCCGGCCATCGCCGGGCTGCTCATCGCGGTCGGGGGACTGACGCTGGCCTTCGTCATCAACGCAGCGTCGTTCGGCATCGTGGCCCTCGTCCTGTGGCGGTTGCCGAAGCGCCCGCCGGGCGGTGCCGGGGCAACCGGCGAGGCGAGCGACGGTCCGGGGATCCGTGCGCTCCTGGGCGACAAGTCTCGCGCGCTGCTGGGGATCGGCATCGTCAACGTGGTCGGCCAGTTCATCTTCGGCGGGCTGAGCGTGCTGACCGTGGTCATCGCCATCGATGTCCTGAAGGCCGGGGAGGCGGCGACCGGCTACCTGAATGCCGCCATCGGGCTCGGCGGGCTCATCGGGGCCGTGCTGTCGGGGGTGCTGGTTCTGCGCCGTCGGCTCGGGCCGCCGCTCCTGCTCGGGGCGCTGCTGTTCGGCGGCGGGCTGGTCGCGGTCGGGTTCTCCGGCTCTTTGGCGCTCGCGCTGGTCGGGATGGCGGTCCTCTCGGTCGGTGACCTGCTGCTGAACGTCGTGAACACCACCCTCATCCAGCGCATCGTGCCCGACGCAGTGCGCGGGCGGGTCTTCGGGGGCCTCCACACCATCACCGTCGGCTCCTACGCCATTGGTTCGCTGCTCATCCCGATCGCCACCCTCGTCGGTGGGCTGCCGCTCGTATTCGGGATCGCCGGCGGCGCGATCGTCGTGGCCGTGGGTGCCGCGGTCGGCCTGCTCGGCGACGCGGCCGTGCAGGGGGTCAAGCTCGACGACCGCCGTGCAGTGCTGCTCACCGCGCCCGCCTTCGCCGGCCTCCCACCGGGGCGCCTGGAAGAGGCGGCCGGCCGCGCCGAGGTGCGCGATGCCGCCGCCGCGACGGTGATCATCCGCCAGGGCGAGCCTGCCGACCTGGCGTACGTGATTTCTGCCGGTGAGGTGGAGGTGACGCAGCAAGCCGCCACGAGCGCACCGTCGGTGCTGCGTCGGATGGGCGCCGGCGAGGTGTTCGGCGAGATCGGCCTCCTCTCCGGCGGACCCCGCACCGCGACGGTCACGGCCGTCACCCCGGTGACCCTCCTGGCGCTCGACCGCGCCACGTTCCTCGACCTCGTCTCAGCCCCGGCGGTGACGAGCCGCCTCGTCGATCGCTACGGGGGTGCCGGCGCGATGGTCGCGGGGCCTGCATCGGCTGGCGTGGCAGCCCCGGCAGAACCGTTGCCATGACCACCGACATCGGTCCGGAGCAGCTCCGCGCCTGCCCGCTCTTCCGACACGTTCCCGAGCCGGAGCTGACCAGCGTCGCGCAACGGATGCGGCGACGCACCTACCGGCGCGGCACCGTGATCTTCCACCAGGGTGACCCCGGCGACGCGCTGCACATCATCGCGACCGGCAGCGTCAAGATCGTGCTGCCGTCGGCCACCGGTGAGGAGGCGATCATCGCGACGCTGCGGCCGGGCGACTTCTTCGGCGAGCTCTCGCTGCTCGACGGGCGAGAGCGTTCCGCCACCGCCTCGGCCATCGAGCCGACCGAGACGCTCGTCCTCGACCGCGCGACGCTGCGCGTCCTGCTCGACGAGCAGCCTGCCCTGCGGGATGCGCTGCTGACGGACCTGGCGCTCGAGCTGCGCCGGCTGACCGGGCACGTGGAGGAGCTCCACTTCCTCGACCTCGCGGGCCGCCTGGCGGCGCACCTCGCTCGCCTTGCTCGCGACGGAGAGGCGGACGCCGAGGGCCGGATCACCCTCGACTGGCCGTTCACGCAATCCGACCTGGCCGGGATGATCGGCGGGACGCGACAGAGCGTGAACCGGCTGCTGAGCGACCTCCTGGAACAGGACCTGGTGCGCCTGGAGCGCGACCAACTGGTCATCGTGGACGTCGACGCGCTCGAGCGACGAGCCGACCGCTGAGCTCTGGCCGGACGCCCGCGTGTCGCGCAGACGACACCCCCGCTGTCGCCGACGCGCTGGGTGGGGTTGCTGCGGCAGCGTAAGGTCGTCACCAGACAAGAGGCCCGTGAGGGGCCGGAACAGCAGAAAGGAACGGAACAGCACATGACCAACCTGCGAGTCGGCGGAGAGTTCGGCCCAGATAGCGACGATGTTGAGGGACATAGCGTGCAGAGAACCGGAAACCAGCGAGACGCCGTCCAGCGCGGTGGCAACCAGCGCGA
>JBDTQJ010000060.1:0-12377 GCA_039932235.1 Chloroflexota bacterium | reverse complement strand
GAGAACCACATGCCCGAGGTGATCGTCATCGACGAGATCGGCACCGAGCTGGAGGCGGGCGCGGCACGCACGATCGCCGAGCGCGGCGTCCAGCTCGTCGGCACGGCGCATGGCAACACGCTCGACAACCTGATGCTCAACCCGACCCTCTCCGACCTGGTGGGTGGCATCCAGCCCGTCACCCTGGGCGACGAGGAGGCGCGGCGGCGCGGGACGCAGAAGACGGTCCTCGAACGCAAGGCACCGCCCACCTTCGATGTCCTGGTGGAGATCGTGGAGCGCGACAGCGTGATCGTCCATCGCAACGTGGCGGAGACGGTCGACGCCATCCTGCGCGGCCACATGGTGCCGCCCGAGGCGCGCTTCCGCGAGGCCGGTGGAGCGGTCAAGGCGATGACCAAGTACGACTACCGGATCAGCGACGCGTCGGCGGGCACGCCGGCGTTCGCGCCGATCGAGCCGACCGGCGGGTTCGGGCACTTCTCGCGCAGCGGCGGGGGCGGCCAGGCGTCCGGCCGCTTCGCCACCGGCGGGGGCGGCGGCGCCTCGCTGCGCCCGCTCCCGGGACGCGGCGGCGGTCGCAGCCTCCGGCCGCTCCCCGGCGAGCGGATCAGCGCATCGGACCCGTCCATCGGCGCCGGCGACGACCGGTACATCGCGGCACCCGACTCGGACCCGCGGCGCCAGCTCGAGCAGGCGCTCCTCGACGCCGACGCGGACGGAGAGTCGGCGGGCATCGGGCGCGCGGTCGGCGCCAACAGGCCGGCATCGTCGCCCTCGCGCAGCCATCGGCCCATGGCCGTCTTCCCGTTCGGCGTCAGCCGCAAGCGCCTGGAGCAGGCGGTGCGCGAGCTGGCGGTGCCGGTCACGGTTGCCCGCGACCTCGAGGAGGCCGACGCCGTGGTCACCCTGCGCAACTACTACAAGCGCAAGCCGGGAGCGCTGCGCGACGCGGAGTCGCACGGCGTACCGATCTACGTGCTCAAGACGAACACCATGCTGCAGATGGAGAACATGCTCGCCTCCCTCTTCGACCTGGAGGCGGATCCGTCGGATGCGGCACTGCGCGAGACGGCCGAGGCGATCGGCCTGGTCGCCGCCTCCGGCCGGCCCATGGAGCTGACCCCGCAGAACGCCTACATCCGCCGCCTGCAGCACCAGATGGCCGAGCGCAACAGCCTCATGAGCCGCTCACGCGGCAGCGAGCCGAACCGCCGCGTGGAGCTGCTTCCCGAAGACGGTCGCGCCTGGCGGTGACCGCCGCACCCCCACCGGTACGCGGGCGCTTCGTCACCGTCGAGGGTCCCGACGGCAGCGGCAAGACCACGGCGGCGCGGCACCTGGCGGAGTGGCTGCGAGGGCAGGGCGTCGCCACCGTACTGACCCGCGAGCCGGGTGGGACGCCCCTCGGCGACGAGGTGCGGCGCCTGGTGCTCCACCTCCGCGACGTCTCCGATGATCTCGACCCGCGCGCGGATGCGCTCCTCTTCGCCGCCGGCCGGGCGCAGCACGTGGCGCGCATCATCCGACCCGCCCTCGAGCGCGGGGAGTGGGTCGTCTGCGCCCGCTACACGGACTCGTCGCTCGCCTACCAGGGCGGCGCGTACGGCAACGACCTGGCCGAGATGCGCCGCCTGCAGGACTTCGCCACCGGCGGCCTGGTGCCGGACATGACCCTCCTCGTCGACGTGGCGGTGGAGATCGGCCTGGACCGCACCCGGCGCCGCGGTGAGTGGAACCGCTTCGAGGACACGGAGGAGATCGCCTTCTTCGAGTCGGTGCGCCGCACGTACCACGCGCTGGCCGCGAGCGAGCCGGAACGCTTCCGCGTCATCGATGGCTCAGGTTCGGTGGCCGATACCGATCGGGCGATCCGCGAGGTGGTGGCGCCGCTCCTCTGAGCGTTCGCGGTGCCGCTCCGCTAGCTGACTCCGACCGTTCCCACCCCGCCCTGGATGTCGATCTCGACCCGGTTGGCCGCCGTCTCCCAGTCGGACGATGCGTAGCCATCCCCGGCACGCGGGAAGCGCGCCTGGTCGATTGCCGAGCTGCCAAGCGCCATCCGCGAGCGGATCCGCGCGGCGACCCCTGGTGGCACCTCGAGGTGCACCGATGCGGCGCCGCTCTCGACGCGCACAGTGCTGGCCCCAGCCGCCCGCGGCAGGAGGACGCGCGTATCGCTGGCACCGGTACGCAGTTCGAGCCGACGCAGGCGCGTCTCGCCCAGATCGAGCGTCGAGCGGCTCGCTCCGCTCTCGACCACGAGGTCGAGAGGAACCTCGCCGGTCACGCCGACGCGCCAGTGGAGCGGGCGATCCCACCACGGGAACCCACGGGACGTGTCGGGCTTCAGCTCGACGGCTCCCGACGACGCGGCGGTGTGCGCCACGCCGCCCTCGAACGTGCCGGCCACCAGGCGCCCGGTCGGCGCACGTTCCACGGCAAGCTCGCCACCTCCGAAGGCGATCTTCACGCGCGCCTCGGTCGCGGCGCCGAGAGGCAGCTCGAGCGTCTCGGCCGGCGGGGTGCGGCCGGGCCAGAGCGCCGCGACCAGGAACCAGCCGCCGATCGCGATGAGCACGATCGGCCACCACTGCGCGATGAGCTCACCGGGTCCCATGCCGAGCGTGCCGGTCGTGCTCAGCAACAGCACGGCTCCGATCGCGATCCAGCCCAGCGGCCAGGCGAGCGACCATGCCCCGACCGACATCCGCTCCACGCCGACGAGCTGGCTGACGAGCGAACCGATCCCTACCAGGATCACGAACAGCGGCCACGCCTCGCCCCATGACCAGTTGGCCCAGTCACGGACGAGGAATACAACGCCGAGGCCGATGAGCCACGTGCCGGCGACGAACGCGCCGCCGTGCATCCCCCGCCGGATCATCCGGCATCACCCGGCGCGCGCGGACGCCGGCCGATGCCCGCGATCAGGAGCACCACGCCGAGGCCGACCAGGGCGAACGGCCAGACCCGATCGGCATCGAAGCCCGGGAGGTATTCCCTGAGCAGGTACCAGATGCCGATGAGCACGAGCGCGGCGCCCACCACGATTCCGAACGAGCCGGGGCCACGTGCGGCGCGGCGCGCCTCTCGCTGTGCACGACGCTCGGCCCGCCAGTCGGAGCGGGTCATTGGCGCCGTGGCTACCGGGGCCGCTCCGGCGACGGTGGGATCGGCGGGCGAACCGTCGATCGGTGGCGGCGCAACTGCGGTCATGACATGGTCCTCCTGCGGGACGACGATCGCCATCACGATGTAGACGAGCAGTCCCAGCCCACCGGTAATGATCGCCAGCACCACCCAGATGACGCGAATCCAGGACGGATCGGTCCCCCAGTAGTCGGCGAGTCCGCCGGCCACGCCGGCGATGATCCGGTCGTCGAGCGACCGGTGGAGCCGATCGTTCATCTGCAGCCTCCAGACGGGTTCAGGTTGAAGCTCGCCGCGTTCCCCTCGACGCGGAGCGAGATGGTCGGACCGTCGCCAGCGCGTCGCCACGTGGTGCCGTCGCGCGCCAGGCCGGACCCGCTCAGGTTGTTGCCGAAGGCGAACTGCTCGTTCACCACGAACTCGAGCGCCGCGTCGTTCGGCACGCACAAGTCGATCGAGCCCGCATTCACCGTGAGCTGGCCCTCGGCCGATCCGTCGATGGTCAGCTTCGCGGACCCGGCGTTCATCGAGACCTGCAGGTCGCCGATGGAGCCGGCCGTGGCCAGCCGCACCTCGCCGGCGTTCGCCTCGATGCGCAGCTCGTCGAGCGTGGCGTTCCCCAGGTCGAGCTTCGCCGTCCCGGCATTCGCCTGCACGTCGAGGACGCGGAGTGCATCCGCGGGGAGGGTGACGTTCCACTCCTGGCGGCGGGCCGGTGAGTCGGGCGCGCGGACCGTGAGGCGGTCGGAGCCGTGCTCGACCGTCGGCGCGGTCTCGCGATAGCCGGCGTCGAGCGACCAGCCGCTCCCGGCCCCGGTCGTCACGTCGAGGGTGCCGCAGTTGAGGTGGAGGTCGACGCTCGCGTCCGACTCGAATCCACCGTCTGCCGCCAGGTGCTGCAGGTTGCCCCCGCTCGAGCCGCAGTCGCCCACGTTCGCGATGAAGCCGCCCCCGTACGCCAGCGCACCACCGGCAATGAGGCCGATCACCGCCGCGGCCGCCACGGTGCCGACGAAGGCCGCCTGTGTGCGGGCCAGCAGGATCGCGAGGCCCGCGGCGATGATCGCCAGCGGCCAGAGCCGCCAGGCATCGCCGAACGACGACACGTCGATCCAGCCGAGCTGGTCCGCGAGCGGGATCGCGCCGAGCAAGAGGAAGAAGATCCCCCAGAACAGGTAGCCACGATGAACGCGCATGCGAACCTTCCCTGCTGTGGATTCGAGTGCACGACCGCGCGTACACGCGACGTTGTCGTCGATAGCGATGATCAGGCCATCGCGGTCGCCGTCGCGCGTGCCGTTCGGCCCGACGCGGCGGGCCAACGGGCCATCTCGCGGGCCGCGGGACGCTGATCCTCCTCCGCGGACCATCCGGCGTCCGCGACGCTGCGCCATAATCGTCCGGCGAACCATCCCACGATACAGTTCGGATCAAGGAGCCCACCTCCCATGAAGCTCGTCACCGCGATCGTGCACAACGAGGACGCCGCCACGCTCGTCGACGCCCTGCTCGAGCGCGAGTATCGGGCCACCCGGCTGCACAGCTCCGGTGGCTTCCTCAAGCAGGGCAACGCGACCATCCTGGTCGGCGTCGAGGAGGACCAGGTGGAGGCCGTGCTCGGCATCATCAGCGCCAACTGCCACAGCCGAAAGCAGTTCGTGAACCCGATGCCACCGATCATGGAGCCCGGCGAGTTCTACATGCCCTACCCGGTCGAGGTCGAGGTCGGCGGCGCCACCGTCTTCGTCCTCCCCGTCGAGCGCTTCGAGCGCCTCTAGGCGCTCGTTCCCAGACCGATGGCTGACGCCTGGACCGATTGCCAGGCGCGCCTGGCGCACGCCGCGCCCGATGTGATCGCATGCTGGCGCGTCTTCGATTGGAGCCGCGCCGGCCTGGTCGCGCTGCGCCGCGAGCTCCGCCCCCGCGTCCACGACGGCGACGCGCCGCGCATGCTCGCCCAGCAGGAGGCCGTCGCGGATGAGCTGGCCTCGATCCTGGATGCCCTCCCCGAGGCCGCGCTCCGCGCACCCGGCGAGGAGGAGGACTGGAACGTTGCACAGGCGTTCGCGCACACCACCGCAGCGCGCCGCTTCCTGGTGGCGTGGGCGGCACAGGACGTTGCCGGCCCGTTTCCGGGCACCGAGCCGCGGGTCACGCCATCCATTCCCGGCCCGCCCGATGCGACCCGCGAGGAGCTGCACGTCCTGCTCGACAAGAGCCGCCGCTCGATGGCCCGCTCGGCGGAGACGATCGCCGGCCACGAGACGGAGCGCTGCACCATGAAGCATCCGCTCGTCGGGCACCTCCGCCACGGGGAGTGGCTGGCCTTCGTGGGCATCCACGACCTGATGCACCTCGAGCAGCTGCACCGGCTCGCCGCCGCCCATGGCTGAGCGGCCCGCGCCGCTGGTGCTCGTCGTCGACCCGTCGCAGGCCGCGGCCGACGCGCCGTTCGGCTCGTACCGGGCCGTCGCCGCGACCGGTCAGCGCCTCCTCGCCGGGGAGCTGGCCGAACGCCTGGGTGCGCAGGGGGCCGCGGTGGCTCCGCTGCTGCCCATCGTCCCGCCGGACGGCCAGGCGTTCCACTGGGGGCGCTGGTTCGCAGCCGCCGCCCGCGTCGGGATCGGATCCGGCAGCGTCGACACGGTCGGCTACGCCGGCGCCGGGTCGCTGGCACTGGTCGCGGACACCGTGCTCGACGACCTCCTCTCGCCGGTGCCCGGGGAAGTGGTCGCGAACAACCGCTGGAGCACGGACGCCTTCGTGGTGGCCGGCGACCTGCCGCTCGCGCTCGCAGCTCTCGAGGCCTGCCCCACCGACAACGCCGCGGTCCGCGTGCTCGAGTCCGCGGGCTTCGCGGTCCGCGACCTCGCGTCGGCGCCGTGGTCGCGCTTCGACGTCGACACCCCGCTCGACCTGGCACTCCTGCGCGTCGCGGCCGCCCTGCCCGAGGGACGCCGGCCCGCGGAGGCGGTCGCGCGCTTCCTGGCCATGGCCCAGCTTCCGGCCGGCCGGAGCCTCGCCGTGCCGCATCTCGATGAGCTGGGCGCCGTGATCCGCGACCGGGGCGCGGAGCTGGTGGTGGCGGGCCGCCTGCCGGCCGCCACGCTCGCCTTCCTCGAGACGGAAACGGCGTGCCGGGTTCGCGCCTTCGTCGAGGAACGCGGGATGCGATCGGCGCGCGGCACCGGGCGACCACGCTCGCTGCTGGCAGCGCTCATGGGGCGCAGCTCTCCGGCCGACCTCGTGGCGGAGCTGGCCACGCTGGGAGACGCCGTCGTGCTCGACTCGCGGGTCGTGATGGCCGCGGTCGGAGGCTCCGCCGACGCGGCCGCCTGGCCGCCGGAAGAGGAGCGCTTCGCATCCGATTTCGGCGACCACGCGCGTGTCGCGACGCCGTGGCTGGCCGAGCTGACGCGGGCGGCCGCCGAGGCATCGGTCCCGGTGCTGCTCGGTGGCCACGCCCTGGTCAGCGACGGCATGCGCATCCTGGTGGGTGCCGCCTGGGCGGGGCGCTGATGCGCCGGACGCGAGCACGAACCGCGCACGGGTCCCCTGCTAGACTGAAACGGCTACTTCGACCATCAACCGGTGCGGGACGCATCGGTACATCAGCGACCTCGCCCCACAGGAAGTGGAGATGGACCAGACCGGGCTGATCTACGTCATCGGCTTCGCCTTCGCCGCCTCGACCTTCGTCTTCGGCACGATCCTGGCGGCCTGGGTGCTCTCCCATCGGCGGAGGCGCCCGCAGAAGGGCCTGCCGTACGAGTGCGGCATCGACACGATCGGCGACACGTGGAGCCGATTCGGCCTTGCCTTCTACCTCTACGCGCTCCTCTTCGTGGCCTTCGACGTGGAGATCATCTTCGTGTACCTGTGGGCGGTCGTGGTCCGGGCGGTCAGCATCCCGGGCATCGTGATCCTGGGCGTCTTCCTGGGCATCCTGATGTTCGGCGAGCTGTACGCCTGGAGGAAGGGAGACCTGCGATGGCAGTGACCGACAACGAACGCACCGGGACGGCTCCCGACCCGATCGTCATCCCGGACACGTCGAACGACCAGGCGCTGCTGGCGCCATTCGAGATGGAGGAGCACCCGCAGGGCGGATTCCACGGTCTGCTGGAGGTCATTCCCACCAAGGCGGACTACGTCCTCGACCTGATCCGTGCCAACTCGCTGTGGCCGCTGCTCTCGGGCCTCTCCTGCTGCGCCATCGAGATGATGAGCACGGCAACCAGCAAGAACGACATCGACCGATTCGGCATGTTCCCGTTCCGCGCCTCGCCGCGCCAGGCAGACGTGCTCATCGTGGCGGGGACGCTGACGACCAAGATGGCCGGCCCGCTGGTGCGCCTGTGGGAGCAGATGCCCGAGCCGAAGTGGTGCGTCGCGATGGGCACGTGCACGACGTCCGGCGGCCGCTTCAAGCGCTCGTACAGCGTCGTGCAGGGCATCGACCGTCTCATGCCGGTGGATGTCTACGTGCCGGGCTGCCCGCCCCGCCCGGAAGGCCTCATCTACGGGATGATGAAGCTCCAGGAGCTGGTCAAGCAGCGGCGTGGCCACTGGCGGACGTACGTCGACCGCGGCCCGCAGCGCCTGAACTGGGAAGGGGACGTCCGCTGACCGCCCCCGCCGCGGCGGGCGCCCTGCTGCGCCTCATCGGCGAGCGCTTCGCCGACGCCGCACCGTCGATCTGGACCGATGAGGACACGGTCGAGTTCACGATCCCCGGTGCGCAGAACGTGGACGTCCTGCGCGTGCTGCGCGACGACCCGGACCTCGCGTTCTGGATGCTCGCAGATGCGGCCGCCGTCGACTACGGCCCCGGCGTGCGCTTCGAGGTCGTGTACCACCTCTTCTCGGACCGCCACCCGGCATGGCTGCGCGTTCGGGCCACCGTGGATCGCGACGATCCGCACCTGCCCACCGTCACCGACCTGTGGGAGGGCGCGATGTTCCACGAGCGCGAGATGTTCGACATGATGGGCATCGTCTTCGACGGCAACCGCGACCTGCGACGCATCTACATGTCGCCGGACTACAAGTCCTTCCCGCAGCGCCGCGACTTCGTGCTGCCGGACGACGCCGCGGACTCCGGCGCGCACGGGGTCAACCCGCTGGAGCGCCCGGAGACATGGGACCTGGCTCGCTTCGCCCAGCTCGGCCCCCTGAATCCGCTCAAGGACTCGGGGGCTCCCACGGATGCCACCGCGGTCGTGGCCGACCCGGCGGGGCAGCAGCCGGAGCCCGATGCGGTGCACGCCGGCCGCACCGACGCCGACAAGAGCCGACCGCGATGACCGCCACCGAGCCCCGCATCCCGGATCCCATCGACCTCGACGCCGCCGAGGAGTCGCGCCTCCGCGCGGCCGCCGGAGCTGCCGTCCAGGCTCCGCGCCCGGGCGCGGAGTACGCGGGCTTTGAGATGGTCGGCATCCCGGATCGCCCGCCGCAGACCGAGCGCGAGCGCGAGATGTACACCCTCGAAGAGGGCGAGATGCTCTTCAACATGGGGCCGCAGCACCCGTCGACCCACGGCGTCATGCGGTTGGTCGTGAAGGTTCGCGGCGAGGTGGTCACTGACCTCGACCCGGTGCTCGGCTACCTGCATCGCGGCATCGAGAAGCTGTGCGAGAACGCGACCTACACCACGGTCCTCACCTACGTCGACCCGATGGACTACCTGTCGACGATGCACAACGAGCACGCCCCGGCGCTGGCCTTCGAGAAGCTGTACGACGTGCAGCCGCCTCCCCGCGCCAACTACATCCGCGCCCTCGTCGTGGAGCTGAACCGGATCTTCAGCCACGGCCTGATGATGGGCTTCCTTGCGCTCGACATGGGTGGCATCACGCCGATCCTCTACAGCTTCATCAACCGCGACGAGATCGTGGACATGCTGGCGGCGATCTCCGGGCAGCGAATGCTCTTCAACTTCTTCCGCGTCGGCGGCGTGAACTGGGACACCAACGACGAGTTCCTCTCGCGCCTGGGCACGTGGCACAGCAAGCAGCTCGAGAACCTCAGGGACAACGAGGCGCTCATCACCGAGAACGAGATCTTCAAGGCGCGCACCAAGGGAATGGGGGTCCTCTCGGCCGAGCAGGCGATCCAGCTGGGCGTCACCGGACCCAACCTGCGAGCGTCGGGCGTGCCGTTCGACGTGCGCAGCGCGCACCCGTACGCCCCGTACCGGGAGCTCGAGTTCAAGGTGATCACCCAGTCCGGAGGCGATGTCTACGCCCGCTACATCCAGCGGATTGACGAGATCAAGCAGTCGATGCACCTGATCGAGCAGATCATGGACAAGATGCCGCACGGGCCGGTCCAGGCGCAGGTGCCCGGCATCATCCGGCCCCGGCCGGGACGCGCCTATGCCGCCATCGAGAGCCCGCGCGGCCTGTACAGCGTGTATGCGATCAGCGACGGCGGACCGACCCCGTATCGGTTCCGCATGCGCGACCCGAGCTTCATCACCCTGCAGGCCGTCCCGAAGCTCATGCCCGGCAAGCTGCTGGCCGACACGATGGCCGTGATGGCCAGCTTCGACCCGGTGATGGGCGGGGTGGACAAGTAGATGGACTGGGAGCTGCTGCTGGGGATCGGGCGCTTCGTGCTGTCGACGACCCTGATCCTGCTGCTGACCGTGCCGACCGCCTTCATCATCATCCAGATGGAGCTCAAGGTCATCGCGAGCATGAACCTGCGCGTCGGCCCCAACCGGATCGGGCCGAGCGGCATGTTCCAGAGCACCATCCACGGCTTCAAGGTGCTCGCCAAGGAGGACCAGATTCCCGACAAGGCGGATCGGGCGACCTTCACCATCGCGCCGTGGATGGTCTTCATGGCGGCGGCCATGAGCATGCTCGTCATCCCGTTCGCGCCCGGCGCCATCGCCGCCGACTTCAACATCGGGATCATCTACTTCTTCGCCATCATCGGTCTTTCGGTGGTCGGCCTGCTCGTCGCCGGCTGGGCGAGCTACAACAAGTACTCGCTCCTCGGCGGGCTGCGCAGCGCGGCCCAGATGGTCAGCTACGAGATTCCGCTGACCCTCTCGGTGGTCGGCGCGGTGGTGCTCGCCGGGACCCTCAACTTCACCGAGCTGATCCACTGGCAGCGCGACCACGGCTGGCTGGTGCTGTGGCAGGTGGTCGGCTGGGGCATCTTCTACATCGCCTCGCTGGCGGAGATCAACCGCACCCCGTTCGACATGGTGGAGGCGGACTCGGAGATCGTGGCCGGGCCATTCACCGAGTACTCCGGGATGCGCTTCGGCTTCTTCTTCTTCGCCGAGTACGTGGCGCTGTTCATCATGAGCACCATCATGGTCAGCCTCTTCTTCGGTGGCTGGCTGGCGCCGTGGCCGTTCCCCGCCGAGCTCGGCGGGTTCCTGGGCACCCTGTACGGCATCTTCTGGTTCTTCCTGAAGACCTACTTCTTCGTCTTCGTCGCCATCTGGATGCGCGCCACCCTGCCGCGCGTCCGGATCGACCAGCTGATGGGGATGGCCTGGAAGGTGCTCCTCCCGCTGGCACTGGTGAATCTGTTCGTGACGGCCCTCGCGGTCGTCTGGCTGAACCTGTAACGGGCTGAGGATCGACGCGCGCATGGCAATCCCGGGCTCCGGCATCGCAAAGGGCATGGCGACCACGCTGCGCAACTTCTTCGCGGCCAAGGTCACGCGCCAGTACCCGGAGGAGCGACCCCACATCCCCGAGCGATGGCGTGGCCGGCTCGACCTGATCTACGACCCCCTCGGCGAGCACAAGTGCGAGGTCTGCTTCCAGTGCGCCCAGGTCTGCCCGGTCGAGGCGATCGACATGTCCGGCTTCGACTCGCAGGGCAATCGCATTCGCTACGGCATGCCGGAGATCTACGACGAGCGCCGTGACCCCAACGCGTTCCGGCGCGCGGGGCTGCCGGCCCGACCGATGCGCAACGCGGTCCGCTGGGACGAGCCGGTCGACGGTCCGGGGATCGAGGCGCTCATCGACGGCTTCGGCGGACGTCCCGAGGCGCTGGTCGCCATCTTCGGCGCCATCCAGGAGCGCCACGGCTACCTCCCGGAGCGTGCACTGCGCATCGTCAGCGACCGGATGAGCATCCACTGGGCGCAGGTCTTCGGCGCCGCCGGGATGGGCGGCTTCCGGCTCCTCCCCGCGGAGGGCCACCTGGTGACCGTCTGCACGTGCGCCGCCTGCCACTTCGCCGGCGGTGACGAGCTGCTGGCCGCCTTCGAGCGCGAGCTCGGCATCCGCCCCGGCGAGACGACCGCGGACGGCACCTTCTCGCTGGCCACCGCGACCGATGTCGGCGCCGGCGCACTGGCGCCCGCGGTGCGCATCGACACGCTCGTCTACGGCCCCACCTCCGCCGAGCACGCCGGCCACCTCGTCGACGAGCGGCGGCGCGCGCCGGTGAGCGCATGACCGCGCCGCGCAACGGCGGCAACGACCTCTCGCCCCAGATCCGCATCCTGCCGGGCGGGGAGAAGCGCCTGCTCACCGAGATCGGGCGCGTGGACCCGACCACCATCGCCAGCTACACCGAGCACGGCGGGTACGCGGGGCTGACGCGCGCCGTGGAGCAGCTCGGCGCCGAGGGCACCATCGACGAGATCACCCGTGCACGGCTGCGCGGCCGCGGCGGCGCCGGCTACCCGACCGCCGACAAGTGGCGCGCCGCCCGCGAGGCACCGGGCGACCGGCGGATCGTGGTCGCCAACCTGATGAGCAGCGACCCCACCGCACTGGGCGATCGCGCCCTGGCCGAGGGAAATCCGCACCTGGTCGTCGAGGGCCTGGTGATCGCGGCCTTTGCCACCGGCGCGTCGGAAGGTGTGATCGCGGTGCGTCGCGACTGGCCGCTGGCCATCGAGCGCCTGCGCCGCGCGGTCGCCGAGGCGACTGCCCAGCGCCTCGCCGGCTACCTCGTGCTGGGCACCGACTTCAGCGTGCAGCTCTCCGTCTGGGAGGGTTCCACGGCGCTCGTCCACGGCGAGGAGACGGCGCTGCTGGCCGCCATCGAGGGCGACCGCGGCATGCCGGTCATCCGTCCGCCCTACCCCACCGAACGCGGCCTCAACGGCCAGCCGACGGTGGTGCAGAACGGGGAGACGCTGGCCCACGCGGCGTGGATCATGAATCACTCGGCGGACGCCTTCTCGGGCGTCGGCACCGAGGCAAGCCCCGGGACGAAGCTGGTCACCGTCCTCG
>JBDTQJ010000059.1:0-12428 GCA_039932235.1 Chloroflexota bacterium | reverse complement strand
CGCCGGTATCGACGTACACGTTCTTGCCGATGATGGAGGCGGCCCCGATGCGGGCGCGCTCGCGAACCTGGGCCTGGTTCCAGATGCTGGTGCCGGGACCGATCTCCGCCTCGGCCGAGACGTCCGCGGTCGGATGGATCCGCACTGCCGTGCGCTCGGTCATGGATTCTCCTTGGCGGGCGCAATTGTACCGTCACCGCCGACCTGGCTCGCGCCGCCACTCCCGCCCATGAGCTGGCGCAGGCGCGTGACTGGTCCGCGTACCACCAGAAGCGCCCCGGCCGCGAACGCGAGCGCCACCCCGAGATGCACCAGTCCGTTGACCGCCAGGCCGAGCGCCGGGAGGATCAGCAGGCGGGCAACGCCCATCGCCGCCACGGCCCCAGCGAAGAGCAGCGCCAGACGGGTCCCATCGAGCTGCAGTGGGTAGCCGCGCCGCGCGTAGACCGTGGTTGCCACGGTCAGCACCGCGTAGCCGAGGAGTGTGGCGACGGCGGCGCCCAGGATGCCGAAGCGCGGGATGAGCAGTAGGTTGGCGGCGACGTTGGCCAGCCCGGCACCCAGCGTCAGCAGAGGCAGCAGCCGCGTCCGGCGAACGAGGAACACGGCGCTGACGACCATGAAGTAGACGCCGTAGGCGAGCGACGCGAGCGCCACCAGCGGGACGACCGTCGCCGCTTCGTCCGCGGCGCTCCCCCAGCGACCGGATGCAAGCAGCGTGGTCGCCTCGGGGGCGATGGCGGCCATGCCGACCGCCAGCACGGCCAGCGCGCCGGTCGCCAGCGTCGTCATCTCGCGCAGCACGGCCGGTCCCCCGGGCTTATCGCCGTTGGCGTAGAAGTACGGCACCCAGGCGGCGTTGAACGAGAGCGCCACCAGGCTGACGACCTGCCCAAGTTGATAGCCGAACGAGTAGATGCCGATCGCGGTCTGCGCCTGCACGGCACTGAGGCCGATGACCAGGCTGATCAGGAATCGGTCCGACAGGTTGAGGACCCATGCTGACAGGGCGTGCGGGACGAGCGGCAGCCCGAAACCGAGCGACCGACGCAGCAGATCGGCGTCGAGCCGGGTGGGGCCCAGGCGCACCAGGACCGCGACGGTCACCAGGATGATGCCCAGCGCCCCCATCACCTGCCCCAGCAGCGCACCAGCCGCGCCGAGGTGCAGCCCGAAGAGGAAGAACAGCGTGCCGGCGACACCCAGCACGAAGATGCCGGCGGTGAGCGCCACGAACCGCCCGGGCTGTTCGGTGGCACGGAAGAACGAGGCCGGCACGTACTGGAACGCCATGAGGAAGGTAAGCAGCAGCGTGAGCACACCGATGGGCCAGAACGCGACCCCGGCGAACAGGCGCTCGAAGAGCGGTCCCGCAGCCAAGCCCAGCAGGAGGGTCATGACCACACCCGCCAGCAGGGTGGCGGCGGCGAGGGTCAGATACAGCGATGGCCGCTGCCGCTCCCGGACGTCAAAGTGGAAGCGCATGAGCGCACCATCGAGGCCGAGCCGATAGACGATCGCCAGCAGGCCCGACAGGCTGAGCATGAGGCTGAAGACGCCGAAGTCGGCAGCGTCGAGGTTGGCGGTGTAGACCGGCAGCATCAGGAACGCCCCGACGCGTGGCAGGAAGTTGCCCAGCGTGTAGAGCATCGAGCCGCGAAGGAGGCCACGCAGCCCGCCACGCGCGGCACGCGACCGCACGGGCGCCGTCCCGCGATCCGGCCGCTCGTTCACTGGCCGGATTCTAGCGGTGCGCGATCACCATTCGAAGCGCTCGACCACGTCGGCGGGCAGCCAGGTGTTGGTCCAGGTGCCATTGACGATCCAGAGGTGGGGCCGCCCATTGATCACGGCGTACGCCGTCGCGGTCGCGCCGGAGGCAGTCCTGAGGGTGTCGGTCTTCGTGCCGGTCACGGTCCCGTTCGCGGCGCGAATCGTCCCGGTATGCGTGCCGATTGCGATGATCACGCGTCGCTGCCGCCCAAAGTCGAAGCGGTCGACGATCCCCGGCCGGTAGGCGATGGCGGTCTCCGCGAGCCAGTAGCCGTCATACGAACCGCCGGCCAGGCGCAGGTACGGCCGGCCGTCGATGATCGCGCGGCGGTCCACGCTGCGCGTCGCGGACGCCAGGGTGACGTTCCGTCGCTGGATCACCGCAGCGTCGGCGTCCAGGCGCACGATGCGATGGCTGCCGGGCACGGTGGATACGGTCGTCGCCAGGTCGCGATCTGGCATGCCGCCAAGCACACGCCGCGTCGGGCTCTCAGCGACCCACATGCCGGCCCAGATCCCGTCCTCGACGTGCAGCCAGTATCCGGGTAGCCCCGGGAGCGTGGAGCGCTGCCCGACGTGGGCGCCCGACTCACGCAGCAGCACCACCGTCTTGGATGCGCGGATGGCGCCGCTGCCGGTGACCGCATAGCCGGTATGCGAGCCCGCTGACAGCCAGACGCGCCGGGCCGGCGCGAACACGAGCCCGTTGGCCGTCGTCATGGACCAGGCGCGGGTGGTGAGCGGGTTCCCGCCGAGGTCGACGACCGCAGCACTCAGCTGGAGGTATACCCGCGACGACGCGGGCAATGGAGCAGTCGGCGTGACCACCGCGGCGCGCCGAGCGGCATCGTAGCTGACGCTGCTCGGATGCACGGTGCCTGCACCGTCGGTGAGCTGCACGCTGGTGCCGTCGAACCCGGTAACGGGCTCGGTGAAGCTGAACGTGAAGCGCTCATAGGCCGTCACCAGCCCGGCTCCCGGTGCCGGGGAAAGGGCCGTCACGGCGGGCGCAATGTCGTCGATGAATGTTCCGGTGATGGCGTACGGGGTCGTGGAGCCGTTCGGATACCAATTGGTGATCCGAACGAAGAAGCGCGCGGCACCGGTCGCTCGGACACGAACGACCTCGGTCACCTCCGGATCTGCGTGATCCATGCGCACCAAGCGCGTCCCCGCCGCATTGAAAACCTCCACGATGGGATCGACTGGCAGCGCGCTTTTCGGCATGCGCAACCCGTCAATCACCGGCGTGACGGCGAACTGCACCAAGCCGGCGCGCGGGGCATCTAGCGCGAACAGGTCGGCGTCGCCGGCCGGATAGATCGTCGGGGCATAGCGCAGACCGCTCGTCATGCGCCGCGCGCCCGATAGCACGTCATTGGGCTCGAAGTAATCGCGAGCGGGCACCTCCACCGCGGGCGGGGAGCCGCCCAATGCGCGGAAGGCGTTGACGCGGCCGTGGCCATAGCGGCTATCCCAGCCAGGGAAGCCGAGGTCATCGGCCGAGGCGATGAGCCGATTGATGGTCTGCTGGTTGGTGTCCGACGGGAAGCGCGCCATCAGGAGGGCGACGACTCCGGCCGTATTGGGCGTCGCGAAGCTCGTCCCGCTGATCGCGGCATATCCAGGCGTCCCGGCCGACGACAGCGAGCAGCCGCCGCAATCGGTGGTCGTGACCGCCGCCCCAGGCGCGGAGACATCGACCGTGGCGCCGTAGTTGCTCCAGTTGGTGAACTCGTCGTCGGCCTGGGTTGCGCTGACGCCGACTACGTGGTCGTAGGCCGCTGGAAACGAGGGCGCCGAGGTGCGCTCGTTGCCGGCCGCGGCCACGATCACCGCGCCGCGCTGCCACGCGTGGAGCACGGCTTCGCTCATCAGCTGGGAGTAGCCGAAGCCGCCGACCGAAAGGTTGATCACCCTGGCGCCCCGCTCGACAGCGTAATCGATCCCGAACGCGAGATCACTCGAGTAGCCCGTGCCGCCGGCGTTCATCACCTTCACCGGCAGCACCGGGTTCGTCCAGCTGATACCGGCGATGCCGACACCGTTGTCTGCCGCCGCGGCGATGATGCCGGACACCCATGTTCCGTGGCCGTTGTCGTCGCGCGGGTCGTTGTCGTGGGACACGAAGTCCCATCCGCGCCAGTCGTCGATCAGACCATTGTTGTCGTCGTCACGGCCGTTCGATTGCTTCCCGGATCCGTACTCGCCGGGGTTGATTGCGTTGCGGCCGGACAGATCCGGATGCGTCCACTGGATACCGGTGTCGAGGACCGCCACCAGTGCGTTGCCCCCGCGGGCGATCGACCAGGCATCTTGGATTCGCATGCGCGCCAGCGAATACTGCTCGTCGAGGCGGGGATCGTCCGTTCCGACTGCCGCTGTCCCGCCGCCTCCGCCGCCTGTGGGAACCGGTTCGGTGTCGACCGTGTCGTCCGGCAACCCGATGAGGTAGTCGGGTTCGGCCCACAGGACCGCTGGATCGGCCCGCAGCTCGGCGAGCAGGCTGGCGACGCTCTGGCCCGTGGTCCGAAGCACGCTCGCGCCGCGCTGTCCGCTCTTGGATCGCTCGCTGCCATTTGCCGCCCCTGCGCCGTTGATGACGCCGGCGGCGTGGGCTCGAGCTCGTTCAGCGGCAGCACCGGGATCACGGAAGCGCACCACCACTCGGTCGGGGGCGGTCGCGCCGGGCGCCGCTGGTGCCGCGGAGATGGCGAATCCCGCGATGGATGCGGTGGCGGCGGCGGGGAGTATCGAGAGGGTCGCGACGGCCACGATGACGAGGGCGACGAGCAAGCGGGAGCGGGTCACGAGAATGCAGACTCCGAGTAGCTGTCGCTGGCGTGATCGTGCCCGTGCCCGGCCAGCGAAGACGGCAGCGGCTCTGAGGCTATCCGACAAACGCCCTGGTCCACAGGCGACGAAAGTCCCAGGGACCGAGGTTCAGGTTCGCGCGCCAGGGGCACCACTCAGCAGCTCCACGAGGCGCGGCGTGGCAGCTTGGACCGCACGCCCGCGATGACTGATCCGGTCCTTTTCGGCCTCCGGCAGCTCGGCGGTGGTGATCCCCGACGGCAGGAGGAAGACGGGGTCGTAGCCGAAGCCGCCGCTCCCGCGCGGCCGGGTGGCCACGAGGCCCTGCAACACGCCGCTGAACACCTCGATGCGCGGCGAGTCGCCGCCCGGGATCGCCAGCGCCAGCACGCAGACCATCCGCGCCCGCCGATCCGGGTTGTCGCCGACTGCCTCCGCCAATCGCTCTGGATCACGACCGTCACTCTTGCCGAAATGCGCGGTGTGCACGCCGGGGCCCCAGTCCAGCGCCGCGACCTCGATGCCTGAATCATCGGCCAGGGTGAGGAGGCCCGAGGCACGGACGTAGGCCTCTGCCTTGGCGCGGGCGTTCTCCGCGTAGGTGTCGAAGGGTTCGTCGACATCCATCTGGATGCCGAGCTCGTCGGGGGTCACGATGTGCGCCGGGAGATGGGCCAGCAGGCGTGAGAACTCGCGACGCTTGCCGGGATTGGTGGTCGCGAGGAGAAGGTCGATCACTCGGGGGCGTCGGCGGCGACGGCGGCCTTCTGCAGCTCGAACAGCTGCCGGATGCCCGCAGCCGCCAGATCGGTCATGGCATTCATCTGCCCGCGGTCGAAGGCACGGTGCTCGGCCGTGCCCTGGATCTCGACGAACCGATCGTCGCTGAGCATCACGACGTTGAAGTCGACGTCGGCGCTCGAGTCCTCCACGTAGTTGAGGTCGAGGTGCGGCGTGCCGGCCAGCATCCCGACGCTGACCGCAGCCACCTGGGCGGTGAGGAGGTGGCCCATGCCGTACTTGTTCATCGCCCGGGCCAGCGCCACGTAGGCGCCGGTGATGCTCGCCGTGCGGGTTCCCCCATCGGCCTGGATGACGTCGCAGTCGAGGGTGATGGTCCGTTCGCCGAGCCGGTCGAGGGCTACCACCCCGCGCAGGCTGCGACCGATGAGCCGCTGAATCTCGTGCGTCCGCCCCCCGATCTGGCCGCGGGCCGCCTCCCGCTGGCTTCGCTCGGTGCCGGCGCGCGGCAGCATGCTGTACTCCGCGGTCACCCAGCCGGCTCCTTTGCCGCGCATCCAGCCCGGCACGCGGTCCTCGATGGTCGCGGCGCAGATCACCCGCGTGTCGCCGACGCGAATGAGCACCGAGCCCTCGGCGAACTTGATGTAGTCCGGCACGATCTTCACCGGGCGGAGCTGGTTGGTGGCGCGACCGTCCGGACGACGCGCGGCGGCGATGCTTGTCATGAGACCGGGATTCTAGCGGCGCTTCACGATGGGTGCGCCGCCGTCGCCCGGTCCGTGGCCTCTATGCCTGGCTCACCTGCGCCGTGTCGGGCACCCAATAGCCGGCCCACACGCCATCAATGACGTAGAAGTGGGGGCGTCCGTTGATGATGGCGCGCGCGGAGGCGCTTGCCCCCGACGGATGGGCCAGGGTGACCTTGCGTGACCCAATCACGCGGCCGCCGCTGTCGTACCGATAGCCGGTGATCGTGCTTGCGGTGAACGCGAGCCGCCGTGCGGTGGCGTAAGTGATCTTGGCCACGACGCCGGGAATATACGCGTATCGCGATTCCGGAACCCAGTAGCCTGCCCAGATTCCAGAAGTGACAAACAGGTAGACGCGGCCGTTGATAGAGCGGCGCTCGGAAGTCGGCGCGCCGGATGCACTGTAGAGACGGGCACTCTTCGAATACGCGACCGCGCCGCTGCGGAAGCGGTAGCCGGTGTGGGTGCCCGCGGTGAAGGTGGCGCGGGTCGCCGTGGTGACGACGGCGGTGCTGATGGTCGCATCGCCGACCGTGAACGACCAGGAGGTCCACGGGAGCGGAATGCCGGTGGCGTCATAGATGCGCGAGCTCAGGGTCGCGCGATACCGGCCGTCGGCGAGGCGCTGTCCGGGCACGAGGGTGGCTGTCCGCGAGCCGGTGTCATAGCTGACCGATGCCGGCACCTTCGTGCCCGCTGGATCGCGGAGCAGGAAGGTGTAGCGATTCACGCCCGTAACCGCTTCGCTGAAGTTCGCCTGGACGGCGGCCCCACTGGCGACGCCGATTGCCTCGACCGCCGGACTGCGGGAACCGAGCGACGGTGCGACGATCGATGGCGCAGCGGCACCACACAGGTTGACGAATACCATCACTGAATAAGTCGCCTCGGAAGCGCTGAGCGCATAGGCGCCGATCGCACCGTTGTAGTTGCCCACGATGATGTCGTGATGACCCTGGCTCGCCCACCACTGATCGACCGTCCGAAGATACGAGTGATCCGGGTAGCCCCGCTCGAAGGCGATGATTTCGCCGACGCCGGTCCAGCACACGCCGGCCTTGTTGAGCCGGAGCATGACGTAGTCGAGGTCATGGGCCATCTTGTCAGCGTGGGCCATCTGGTTCGCGCGCTCGGTGGCGATCGAGGAGAGGGCGGCGAGGTTGGCCACGGGGCGCAGGTTGTCGCCCATCCGATAGACGTTGGCGGCTGCGACGAACTCCACGCCTGGGGCGGGGGTTTCGGCGGCGGCGGGCGTCGCGGAGGCGAGGCTTGTCAGCAGGAGGGCCGGGGCCATGAGCAGCACGCCAAGTCGGCGCGCTCGGTGGTGTGCGGTGAGTGGCCCCATGGGGCGCTGTCTCCTTCGGGTGGGTGGGTCGGACTCATCGTCGCGGCCCCGACCGATGCCGGCTATGGCCCCATCGGAGGGGTACTGACGTCCGGTACCGCGCCCGGCTCCATCAGGGGACCAGCTGGATCCGCGCCTCCACGGGAAGCCAAGTGCCACTCCAGATCCCGGCGCTAACGAGCCAGTACGAGCGACCGTTGATCACGGCTGCTCCGCCGATGGGTGCTCCCGACGGGCGGGTGAGGGTCGCGGTGACCGTTCCCGTCCGCCGACCCGCCGCATCGAACCGATAACCGCTGTATGTCCCGGCAGTGAAGCTCACCCGGGGCGTCGCGGTGAAGGTCTGCTGGCCGACGAACCCGACGCGGCGGATGGCAATCGACTCGGGAGCCCACGTCCCTCGTAGCATTCCGTTGGTGATGAGCCAGTACGGGGCTCCGTTGACGATGGCTCGAGCACTCGCACTCGCTGAGGTGGCGGCGTCCAGCGTGACGCGGCGGCTACTCAGCACCGTCCCGCCGGCATCGAACGTATACCCGACCCGCGTCCCCGCGGCGAGGGCGACCCGAGTGCCGGTTGGCCACGCCACGCGCTCCGTCTCACCGGGGAGACGGGCCGACGGTGACTCGGAAAGCCACATCCCGGCGAAGGTGCCGTTCTCGACGTACAGCCAGCGGCCCGGCAGGTTGGGTATGCTGGCCCTCTGGCTGACGAGAGCCCCTGAGCTGCCCGCGAAGGCGACCTGGCGGACCGACAGCAGATCACCGCCCGCTCCGATGCGGAAGCCGCGCTGGACGCCGCTCACCACGACGGTGCGCCACGTTGCGTATGCGGTGCCGGGCGCGACTTCGAACGTCCAGCTAGATGGCGCGACGGGATTGCCGGCGGCGTCGGTAGCACCGGCGCGCACCTCGACGGTAACCAGACTTCCGGTTGGCAGCGGCTGAAGCGGCTGCAGAGTCGCGACGCCGGCGGTGGGGATGACGAGCGTCGCCGGGATCGATGCGCCACCGGCGTCGCGCAGCCCGAGCACCGAAACGCTCAGCCCACTCAAGGGCTCGTCGAAGCGCACCGTCACCGAGGTGCTGGCAGCGACCATCACGGAGCCGGCGGCGGGAGTCGCGCTGACCATGCCCGGAGGATCGAGTTCGGCGGTGACGCCCCAGGCGGCACGGACGGCCGCGCCAGCTGATGTGGCGGGAGCAACATGGGTGGCGCCCGACGACTCCGTGGCGGTGATGCGCAGGAGGTAGCTCCCCGCCGGGGCCCAGTCCCCACCGGCCAGGCGACCGTCCCAGGTGGCGACATGGGCTCCCGCACCAGGCACGCCGAGGGAGACGGTGCGAATCACGGCGTTGGCCGGAGTGACAACGTCGAGGCGGGCACTGCTGACTGCGGCTCGAAGGCTGAACGAGACGGATACGCCATCAGCCACTCCATCACCGTTCGGGCTGAAGAAGCGACGCGATGTCCGGTAATCGCCCACGAACGGGGCCACCCGCGTGACGCTCGGCGCGTACGCCGGTGTCAGGTAGCTGACCCCAGAGGCCCCGTCGACCGCCCAACCGATGTGCGGGTAGTCCGATGAGGGCCATTCGGCAAAGTCATACTCGATCTGGAACCACCGGTAGCCGTTGGCACTCACCGGGCCGGAGATGACGTTGAGACGGTCACCGCGCGTCACGGTCGATGCGATCCCATATCCCGTACCTGGGCCGGATCGCACGTTGAGTACCCCGGTCGTGACGCTGGCGAACGTGCCGGGTCTGACCGATGTCGGCTTCGCCGGCGCGGAGAGCCACGGCTGTGCGTTGCCCTTGCGGTCGATGCCCTGGACACGGAACTCGTAGACGGTATCAGCCTGACCAATCCATATGGCGCTCGTCGCGGTGGTCCCACGCAGCCAGCTTGTCCAGTTGCTCGAATCCCACGACCGTGCCTGCACGTTGTAGCTATCCATACCCGACTGGTAGTCCTGGGCGAACCAGTTCACCGGAACTGCGAGCGTGTCGGTGACCAGAGGAAGCGTGCGAACGCCGCCGTTCGGCGGATGCACGTCGGTGACGAACTTGTCGGCGAGCAGACGCCACAGCTCGTCACGCCCGTTGTCCATCAGGAGATGCCAGATGCCCGCGCCGGCGAGCCCGCGCTGGTTGACGAGGTCGTACTTGTAGCCGAGCGAGACCGCGTCGTCGTAGTAGTTCTGGACCCACTTGCCGGTGCCGCTGTTGTAGTACGTGTACCAGGGCACCTTGCCGACCGGATCCCACCGGCGGCCGTACGTCGCCGCCTGGCTGCGGTGACCGGTGTAGTAGTAGCTCCAGGATCCGCCAGTGGTGGTCGCATTGAGAAGGCTCGACGTGGTGTTCCAGCCACGCCCGTAATACGGCACCCCCCAGACGAGGTTGGATGGCGACGTGCGAGCGGCGAAGTCGCTCATGGCGGTTGCGGTGTCTAGCACGTACGGGCTGTCGATGGGCGCCACGCCGCCAGCGCGCGCCGAGCCGGACCAGTTGAAGTCGTATCCCATGACGAACAGCGCGTCGGCGGCACCGCTCGCGGTCAGGGCTGCGACGTCATAGCCCGTCGCCCACGTCGCCGCGCCGGCGGTCACGCAGACCGTCAGCGCGCTGCCGACGCCACCAGCGACCAGCCCAGCCTTCACCTGGCGCACGAACGCGGTGTACGCCGACTTCATGTCGCTGGGAACCATCTCGAAATCGAGGTTCACTCCATCCGCGTGCCGCGTGCGGACCGCGTCGACGATCTGAGCTGTGAGGCGGGCGCGGGCCGTGGAGCTGCCGAGGAAGGTGCGCATCCGGTCATAGCCTGCGGTCTCCCAGGCCATCATCGTCACCGTCAGAACGACCTTCACCCCGTTGCTGTGAGCACGGTTCAGGACATCGGTCATCTGGGAGGAGTTCCATCCCGACCAGCCGCTGGACGGAGCAGAGGCGGTTCCCTTGGCAAGGTTGCCATCGGTCTGTGCGCCGACGCTGAAGTAGGCGATCGTCGAGACAAGCTGATAGTTCATGTCGGCCAGGTCGACGCTGTTGAGCAGCCAGTAGGGGAGGAAGCCGATGACCTGCTTGCGGAGCCCGTTCGGCAGTGCGCTGACGCCGCCCGCCGGCTCGACCGTGGCGGCGAGGCCGGAGATCGTCCCCACCCCCTCGATGACGGGCGCGCCCGTCTTGTCCAGAGTGATCGCCGGATCACCGCCGGTGGTGAAGGTCACCGGATCGCCGGCATGCTCCGCGAGCATCTCAGCATGCGTTGACGGCTCGTCGAACATGCCGGGCGGGGGCAGGGGCAGCTCATCGACGATGTCCTCGATGGCAGCGCTCGGGCTCACCACGGGGGAGGTCGTCGTCATGGGGAATGGGCTCGCGGTCCCGCTCGGGGTCGCGCTGGGGCTCGGTGCGGAGGGCTCGCTCGCGGTCGGGCTCGCGGTGGACGCTGCCGTGGTCGAGGGATCCGCCGCCCAGGCGCTGCCCACCGGCAGTACGGTCAGAACGGAGAGGAGGAGTACCAGGGTGGAAGCGAGTCGGCGGAGCACGGGGACGGCACCTGTACGGGGATGGGTCGCGGAGCCGCGGATGGAGAGTCTCGTCACCGCAGCGGACCCAACCCTACGCAACCGCCCGCGGGCGGCGGCATAGTACCGATGGGCCATTCGGATCAGGGGAGATGCACGACGTCCGACTGGCGCATCCAGTAGCCCGCCCAGGCACCGTTGGTGATCGAGAACCAACTCCCGAACTGGTTGGTCAGGCTGACGCGCGACGAGGCGTTGGCCCCGCTGTCCGTGCCGAGGGTGGTGGTCCGGGATGCGATCAATGTCCCGCTGCTCGAGAACCGATAGCCGGTATGCGTGCCAATCTTAAAGACGAGTCGAACCGCCGGGCTGTAGGTCGTGTCCTCGCCACCGGCGACCGTGGTCGCACCCGGCAGGTCGACGGCCGAGGACTGGCGCATCCAGTAGCCGGCCCAAGCACCGTTGACGATGTAGAACCAGCTCCCCGCCTGGTTCGGCAGGTAGCGCAGCATCGACGTACTCGCGCCGCTGTCCCAGGCTAGGGTGACCGTGCGGGTGGCGGTCGGGACGCCAGTCGAGCTGAATCGGTAGCCGGTGTGCGTCCCCTGCCGGAACACGAGCCGTGCGGCGGGAGCGTAGTTCGCCTCGCCCGCGGCCACCGGCGGGCTGCCGGCGGTGGTGAACGACCAGCTGAGCGGGTTGACCTGCCCCGTAGATCCGCTGATGCCAGTGCCGATGGAAGCGACGTACGACGTGCCGGGGAGCAGCTCCGCCACCGGGCGCAGCTCCGCGCGCTTCCAGTACGCGTTATAGGTGACGTTCGCGGCGACCGCCTGACCCATTGAGGTCCGGAGGGCGAATGTCGACTCGCTCACTCCGCTGACCGACTGGTCGAACGTCGCGGTGATCGCGCTGGTCGTGGCGGCATTGGTACTGCCCGCGCCGGGATAGCGTGCCACAACGCGCGGTGCTAGCGCGCCGGAGGGGGTCCGGTTGGGGTCGCCGGCAAAGGCATAGTGGTATCCATTGTTCTGGAGCCAGATGGTATTGCCGGCGACATCGGCGTGCGCGAAGGAGCGCAGGGCGGAGGCGGAGAAGTTGCGACTTGACCGGAAGATCTCCCCATAGGATGACCCGGGGTTCGTCAGGATGCTGGTGACCAGGTGGGCCTCGTCGCTGGTGGTGGCGAAGTAGGCGCCGGCACCGAGGCGCAGCGGCGGGGTCGAGAAGTTCTTGGCTCGTGCGAGGTAGGTGGCCTCCGTCTGGGTCGCCTCGCCCGGTTCTCCCGCACCCGCCGTATAGCAGGCGTGGGCGTAGATCATGGCGAAGCCGGGGGCGGGGGTGATGCCGTCGTTGTTGGCGCTCCCGCCGCAGTAGTTCCACTGATCGCCGTCGGCGGAGGTCAGCGTGCCAAGCAGCGCGCGCTCGCCGCAGTAGATCATCGTCGAGGACCAGCTGTCGCCGTCGC
>JBDTQJ010000058.1:0-12470 GCA_039932235.1 Chloroflexota bacterium | reverse complement strand
CGGCCGCCACCGGCTCAGGCTCCGGCATGGCCTCGAACTCGGCCGCCACCGGCTCAGGCTCCGGCATGGCCTCGAACTCGGCCGCCACCGGCTCGCCCTGCGGGTCGAAGGCCCTGGCCCGCTCGGCGGCCAGCGCGTCGGCCGGCCAGTCCATGGCCGCATCGCCATTGGCGCGGGCATCGGCGACGTCGGATGTCGGCCATGCATCGAGCCCCAGCCGGCGGCCGATGTCGGATTCGGCCAGCTCGGGAAGTGGCTCGGTGGAGACAGGATGCTGCGCCGCGAACGACGCCTCGAAGCGGTCAATCAGGTCATCGGTGCCGGCGATGGGTGCGCACGAGCGGCAGCGCCCGGCTCCGTCGTTCCAGCAGTTGGTGCAGGTGTACTGGCGACAGTCGATGCAGAAGTTGAACGCCGAATGGAAGGCGTCGAGCTGCGTCGCGGCGAGGGTGTCGGCCTCGGAACGCATCGCGTCGCCCACGGTGTCCGACAGTGCGTCCTGGCTCATGATGTAGTTCTTGAGCCCGGTCACAAGGCCGCGTCCGCGGCGCAGCGGGTTCAGCCGCGTCGGCGCCGTGAACTCATAGCGCGTACCGCAGCGTTCGCAAAAGGATTCAGTCAGTGCTTCCGGCATCCACGTACCACGTCTCCCCCCGCCATAGGCAGCGTCGGGGTCGCACAGTATATGCCGGCCCCCCAACCCCCTCCCAGTGCCGCCTTGGTACCTTCGGGGCGGCCGTTCGTACCGCGCCCCGCTCGTTCGGTTGCGGGCTGTCGACGACGGCCATCGGAGCGCGCACCTGCTAGCATCCGAGCCCGATGGGCATCTTCTCGCGGGTCGAGGCCTTCCTGCAGCGCCTGTTCGAGGCGCCGGCGGGCAGGCTCGGGGCTCGGATCCAGCCGGTCACCCTCGCCAAGCGGATCGAGCGTGCGATGGACACCAACAAGTCCTTCCGCGACCGGGGAATCCTGGTTCCGAACCACTACGACCTCCACCTCAACCCGAGCGACTCACAGGCCTTCGACTCGTACCGTTCCTCGCTCGAGGACGACCTGGCGCATGGCGCGCTGGCGCACGCCCGCCATGAGCGGTACACCCTTGTCGCTCGTCCGCGTGTAACGCTGATCCCCGACGCCGGCGTGCCGCGCGGCGACGTCCGAGTGGCCGCCAACGTGGTCGACGAGCGAGGCGATCGGCTCAAGGAGGATCGACCGATGCCGGCCAGCTCCGACACGATGATCTTCCAGCGGGCCGCGCAGGACGCCGCGCCCGACTCGGCGCGACGCGCCTACCTCCTGGTCAGCACCGATGGCCAGCCGGCCGTGCAGTTCGACCTCGGAGGAGCGCTCATCGGCGTGGGGCGAGCCAGCGATAACGACGTGATCGTGGATGACCCGCTCGTCAGCCGCCATCACTGCCAGCTCAAGCTGCAGCACGGTGCCTACGGGTTCGCCGACCTCGGGAGCCGCAACGGCTCGTTCGTCAACGGGCAGGCGGTGAGTGAGATCGCCCTCGGCCCCGGCGACGTCATCCGCATCGGCTCGACCGACATCGAGTTCCAGGTCCGCGGATGACCGGCGAGATCCTGCGCATCCTGCTGCTGGTGCTGCAGCTCGGGTTCGTGGCGCTGCTGTACGTGATCCTGTTCGGCTTCGCCCGCTCCCTGATGCGCGACCTGCGCAGCGCAGAGGCACAGCAGCTGGCGAGCCGCACCGGCATCGGTCGCCTGGCGGTCGTCGAATCACCCGAGGACGAGCCGCAGGCCGGCACCACCATCTCTCTCGGCCCGATCAACTCGATCGGTCGCAACGTCAACAACACGATCTACGTGGAGGACGACTTCGCCAGCGCGAGCCATGCGATGCTCACCTTCCGCGGCCGCAGCTGGTTCGTCGAGGACCAGGGCAGCACCAACGGCACGTACGTCAACGGCCATCGCATCGACCGGCCGGTGGCGCTCAGCTTCGGTGACGAGATCATGATCGGGCGTGTCCGCCTGCGACTGGAGCGCTGACGGTGCGCCTCACCCTGATGTGGCGCTGGGCGGAGCTGCGGATGCTGCTGCCCATCGCCCTGCTGGTGCCGCTCGGCTTCGTGGTCACCAACATCGCCACCAGCGGGACCTTTGCTCCGGGGCCGCTGACCCTGGCGCTCGGCTACCTGGCGCTCCTGCTGCTCGCCCATGCGGCCCTCGTCCTGAGCGGGCACCGCGGCGACCAGCTGTTGCTGCCGCTGGTCGGCACCATCGGGGGCGTCGGGCTGGTCGTCCTCAACCGCCTCGCTCCGGAGGTCGAGACCACGCAGGCGTTCGGGCTGCAGCTTGATGTCGCTCAGACGCAGCTCGTCTGGTTCGGCGTCGGGATCGTGGCCATGCTGGCCGTCGCCATCGGCCTCCGCGACGACGGCCTGCTGCGCCACTACAAGTACAGCTGGGCCGCGCTCGGCATCGGTCTGCTGGGCTTCACGGCACTGTTCGGTCGCGTGGTGAACGGCGCGCGGCTGTGGATCGACCTCGGGCCGGTCGGCATCCAGCCCGGCGAGTTCATCAAGATCATCCTCGTCGTCTTCATCGCCGGCTACCTGGCGGACAACCGCGCCCTGCTCAGCGAGGCCACCGTGCGTCTCGGACCGATTCGCGTGCCACCGTTGCCGTACCTGCTCCCGATGCTCGGCCTGTTCGCCGTGGTGATGCTGGTGGTGGTGCGACAGAACGATCTGGGCCAGGCGCTCCTCCTGTTCGGCACCTTCCTGACCATGCTGTTCGCGGCGACGGGGCGTCGAAGCTACGTCCTCATCGGCCTGATCCTGTTCGTCGCCGGCTCGTTTGCCGCCTACGAGCTCTTTCCGCACGTTGCGGCGCGGGTCGACATCTGGCTGGATCCCTTCGCCGATCCGCAGAATGCGGGCTTCCAGCCGGTCCGCGGCCTCTTCGCCCTGGCGCGCGGTGGGCTCTTCGGCGAGGGACTGGGCCAGGGGCTTCCCGCCTCGATTCCATTCGTGCACACCGACTTCATCTTCGCTGCGGTCGCCGAGGAGCTGGGGCTGGTCGGAGCATTTGCCCTGCTGGCGCTGTTCGTGACCTTCGTGTTCCGCGGCCTGCGGATCACGATGGTCGCCCGCGACGAGTTCAGCGCCCTGCTGGCGGTGGGCATCACGACCAGCCTGGGCCTCCAGACCCTGATCATCGTGGCCGGCAATCTGAAGCTCATTCCGCTCACCGGCATCACCCTCCCCTTCGTCAGCTACGGCGGCTCCAGCATCCTGGCCAGCTTCGTCATGGTCGGCGTGCTCCTGTCCATCTCGCATCGGACCGCTGTGGCTGCCGAACGTGACCGATCCGGCGAGTCCTGACCGATGATCGCCACCAACGTCCGTCGCCTCGCCCTCTATCTGCTGCTCGCCTTCGCGGTCGTCAGTGGCGGGCTCGGCTGGTGGCAGGTGGTCGAGGCGCAGGCCCTCAACGGCCGCATCGAGAATCCACAGGTCATCGCCGCACGGCGCAGCGCCCTGCGCGGGACGATCTTCGACGCCAGCGGGCAGGTGCTGGCGTCGAGCCAGGTGATCGACGGCATCAGCCGGCGGACGTATGCCGATACGGCCTTCAGCCACCTCATCGGCTATGCCAGCCTGCGATTCGGGACGACCGGGGTCGAGCGTGCCTACGACGACATCCTCACCGGGCGGGCCGATCCGAACCCGCTGCGCGACCTGTTCAACGACATCCTCGCGCGCCCGACCGAGCCCAAGGACGTGATCCTCACCATCGATCGCCGCCTGCAGGACTTCGCTGCCGCGCAGCTCGGCGACGCGGCGGGCGCGATCGTCGCCATCGACCCGCGCAGCGGCGCCATCCTGGCGATGACCTCGACCCCGACCTTCGACGCCACCCCCATCTCCGGCGTGCCGGCGGACGCCGGTCCGGCCATGGAGGCGATCACGGCCCGCGAGGGGAATCCGCTGGTGGACCGATCCCGGCAGGGGCGGTACGTGCCCGGCTCGATCATGAAGGTCCTCACCGCTGCCGCGGCGCTCGACTCGGGGACGATCACGCCCCAGACGACCTATCCCGACCAGCCAGCCCAGGAGGCGTCCGGCTTCCCGGTGCAGGGCTTCACGATCCGGGAGCACGACCTCGGCGCGCTGCAGCCCGCGCTGTGGCCGCTGTCACCGGCGCTCCAGGTGTCGAGCAACATCTTCTTCGCCCACGTCGGGCTGGAGCTGGGAGCCGAGCAGTTCCTGGCGTACGCCCACCGCTTCGGGTTCTGCCAGCCACGCCAGATCGGGGCCGGCGTGCGCGGCCTGCCGGTGTCGGCGAGCTACGTCACGGCACCGGTCGACGCCGACTGCGGTCCGTTCGGCGACGATGTCGAGCTGGCCAGCGCCGCGTTCGGCCAGGCACAGGTGAACGTCACCCCCGTCCAGATGGCGCTGCTCGCCGCGACCATTGCCAACGATGGCGTGATGCCGGAGCTGCAGGTGGTTCGCGACGTGCGCAGCCACGCGGCGGACCCCGCGACCGGTCCGACGGACCAGGTGCTGGAACGCCCCGGCGGCGCGGGCGGCGGGCGCGTCATCTCCGCCACCACCGCGCAGCAGGTGCGCAGCGCCATGGTCGACGCGGTCGAGGGTGAGCTGGGCAAGCTCTACGCCGGACAGGCGGCGGTGAGCCTGTACGGGATCGGAGGCACGCAGACGGCGGGCAAGACCGGCACCGCGCAGCGCGGCGAGGGGCAGGCACCGCACTCGTGGTTCATCGGCTTCGCCCCGGGCCAGGAAGGCACCGCGGCGACCATCGCCGTGGCGGTCCTCGTCGAGGGCGGCGGCTCGGGATCCGGCCGTGCCGCACCCATCGCCGGACAGGTCATGGCCGAGTGGCTGCGCATCTCCGCATCGACGGGTGGCGGCTAGGTCCGCGCAGCCAGGCTCGAGATGAACCGGTTCGTAACCGCGTGGGGTATTGTCTCGCACAAGGGGAGCGACGACTCCGGCGTCGCCCGAGCACAACTGAAGGATGCTGCATGCTGAAGAACGTCCAGGAGCCCGCCGAGCGCATCGTGGCGAACGTCGAGCGGGTGATCGTCGGCAAGCACGCGGAGGTGCGGCTGGCGATGGTGGCGCTCCTGTGCGAGGGCCACATTCTCATCGAGGACGTGCCCGGGGTCGGCAAGACCATGCTGGCCAAGGCCATCTCACGGTCCATCGGCTGCACCTTCCGTCGCATCCAGTTCACGCCGGACCTGCTCCCCAGCGACGTGACCGGGCTGTCCATCTTCAACCAGAAGACGCAGGAGTTCGAGTTCCGTCCGGGACCGATCATGGCGCAGGTGGTGCTCGCCGACGAGATCAACCGCGCGACCCCGAAAACGCAGTCCGCGCTCCTCGAATGCATGGAGGAGAAGCAGGCCACGATCGACGGCGTCACGCATGAGATGCCGACCCCGTTCCTGGTGATGGCGACCCAGAACCCGATCGAGTACGAGGGCACCTTCGCGCTCCCAGAGGCCCAGCTCGACCGCTTCATGCTCCGTCTGCGGATGGGGTACCCCAAGGCGGTCGAGGAGATCGTGATCCTGGACGAGCAGAAGCGGCGCCACCCGATCGACGAGCTGCGCCAGGTCATCGACGCCGAGGAGCTGCACCAGATGCAGATGGCGACCAAGGAGATCTACGTCGACCAGGCGATCGCGGAGTACATCGTGCGGCTCACCGGTGCCACGCGCGAGCACGGTGACGTGTACCTTGGCGCGTCACCGCGCGGCAGCATCAACCTCTACCGCGCCGTTCAGGCGACAGCCGCGCTCGACGGCCGTGACTACGCGATCCCGGACGACGTGAAGCACCTCGCGGTCCCGATCCTGGCGCATCGGCTGATCGTGAAGAGCCAGGCCAGCCTGCGTGAGGTTGACCCCGACGCGATCGTGCGAGAGGTGCTCGCCCAGGTGCCGGTCGCCGACCCGTCAGGGGCAACCGTCTAGCTGCCGGGAGCGTCCGACCCCCATGGGCAACCTGGCTCGCCAGCTCCGCTTCGTCTTCCTCGGGACGGTGCTGGTCGTCGCCGCCTTCAGCACCGGGATCAACTTCCTCTTCTTCCTGGTGTACCTGCTCGCCGCCCTCTTCATCGGCTCATGGTGGTACGCGCGGCGTGGTCTGCGCGGGGTGCGCGCCGGCTACCACGTGCTCAACCCGCGCGCACAGGTCGGGGAGGTGCTGCAGGCCGTCTACCGCGTCGACAACCAGACCCGCTGGACGAAGCCGTGGGTGGAGCTGTGGAACGAGTCGAACCTGCCGGCCTCTCTGCCGGGCCGGGTCATCGGCGTCATCCCCGAAGGCTCGCGGCAGTGGCTGGCCAAGGTCACCCTGCTGCGGCGTGGCTCGTACCGTCTCGGTCCGCTGAAGGTGCGCACCGGGGACCCGTTCGGCCTCTTCACCTCCGAGATGACCGTCGGGCAGCCGACCAGCGTGGTCGTCTTCCCGAAGGTCGTCGCCATTCCCAACTGGCGGCTGCCGGCCTCGCCGGTCGACGGCAGCACGCCCACCCGGCGGCGCTTCGAGGCATCCTCGCCGCTCATCACCGGCATCCGTCCGTACAACCACGGTGACGCCATCAACCGCATTCACTGGCTCTCGAGCGTCCGCCACGGGGAGCTGCAGGTGAAGGAGTTCGACCTCGAGCAGACCGCCGACCTGTGGCTGCTGCTCGACCTCGAGCGCGCCGCGCACGCCGGCGTGGGCGACGGTGCCTCGGTCGAGACGGCCGTCACCGCGGCCGCCTCGATCGCCATCCAGACCCTCTCCGCCAACCGTGCCGTCGGCCTCACCGCCTCTGCGCGCCGCGTCCACATCCTGAACCCCGACCGCGGCCAGCGGGTCGAGCAGAAGATCCTGCACCTGCTCGCCAACGTGCAGGCCGATGGTGCACATCCGCTCGCCGAGGTGGTCCTCGCCACCATGCCCCAGCTGCGCCGAGGGATGACCCTGTGCCTCGTCACCGGCTCGACGGATCGGGAGTGGATCCGGGCCCTGGCCACGCTCCGCCGGCGCGGGGTCGGGGTGCTGGTCGTCCTGCTGGAGCGCGCCAGCTTCGTGGGGCGCGACGACGATGAGAGCCGCGCCGAGCTCGCCGCCGTGCGGCACGCGCTGGCCGAGTACGACATCGGGTATCGGCTCCTCAAGAGCGGCGACGACCTGGCCGAACGGCTCGGTGGACGGGAGCGCGCGCGTGCCTGACTGGCTGCACCGCATGATCCGACCGCGGGAAGGGTGGCTGGCGCTCTTCCTCCTCTTCGTCATGCTGCTCAGCGTCGGCTGGTCGGTGCAGTCCGCGCGGTGGCTCGCAGACGCGGACTTCCTCGTCCCGGTCGCGCTGTGGGGCATGCTCGCCGGCGCGCTGCTGGCCCTGCTGCCGCTCAGCGTGACGCTGACCCTGCCGATCGGTGCGCTCGCCGGGGCGCTGGTCGTCCTGTGGACCGTGGGCGGCGAGTACTTCGTGGAGCTTGGCCAGGTCGGCCGCCTGCTCGCCCTGCGCGACGATGGTCTGCAGTGGCTTCGGGTGGTCGCGAACGGCGGCATCGCGGCCGAGCTGACGCCATACGCGATTGGCCTCGGGGTCCTGATGTGGACGATCGCCTTCAGCGCGGCCTACACGCTGTACCGGCACCATCGGGCCCTCGACGCGATTCTGCTGGTCGGGGCGGCGCTCATCGTCAACCTGTCGGCCACCATCAACGACCTGTTCGGCTACCTGGTGCTGTTCAGCATTGCCGCGCTGCTGCTGTGGTTGCGTGCGGCGCTGACCACGCGCGAGGAGGGCTGGCAGGCACGGCGGGTGAATGAGAACGTCGAGGTCCCAATCTCGATCATGCGCTCGGGGCTCACCTTCATCGCCGCCTCGGTGGCGATGGCCTGGATCCTGACGACAGTGGCGGTGGCCGCGCCGCTCACCGACGCGTGGCGCGGCATGGACGTGGTGTGGAACGACGCCCGCGGCCGGCTGGAGGGGATCTTCGCCGGCATCACGACCGGGGGCTCGCGCTTCTCAGGCCCGACCTTTGGTCCGAACATGACCGTCGGCGGCGCGTGGTTCAGCAACGACGAGCCGGTCATGCAGGTGCACAGCGATCGGGCCTACTACATGCGCACGGTGACGTACGACGCCTATACCGGCCACGGGTGGGTGCGCTCCGACGCCGTGCCGCGCCAGGTGCCTGCCGAGGGCCGCGTCTTCCCCGGCTACACGCCCGAGCGGCCGGCCGATCCCGATGTCGGCTTCGACCGGGTGACGATCGCGGTCACCCTGCAGGGAGCGTCGAACCGCAATCTCTTCGTGCCCGGCTACCCGACCATCATCCATACCCCGGCCGTGGTCTACGAGTCGGCCGGGCAGCCATTCCTCGGCGGCATCGACGCGACGAGCGCCATCGCCCCGGGCAGCGGCTACCAGGTCACGGCGCTGGTCAGCCGCGTCACGGAGGCGCAGCTCATCGGGGCGGGCACGGGCTATCCGCCCGAGATCCTGGATGCCTACCTCGCGACGCCCGGGCTGACCGATGCGGTGCGCGCGCTCGCCGCCGACATCGCCGCCGGGGCCAACGGCACCACGCCGTACCAGCTGGCCGATGCCCTGGCCGACTTCCTGCGCACCGACGACTCGTTCACCTACGAGACCAACGTGCCGGTGCCCAACCCGGACCGCGACCTGGTCGACGAGTTTCTCTTCGGGCCGAACGCGCGCGTCGGCTTCTGCGAGTACTACGCGAGCGCCATGGTCGTGATGGCGCGCTCGCTCGGTATCCCGGCGCGCCTCGCCGAGGGCTACGCGCCCGGCGAGGCGATCGAGGAAGGGGTGTACCAGTACCGCAACGAGAATGCGCACGCCTGGGCCGAGCTCTACTTCCCCGGCTACGGCTGGCAGGTCTTCGAGTCGACCAAGTCGATCAGCGCGCCCGTCCGGCCGCGTGGTGCCGGCGTCGCGCCGCCGCTGAACGACCCGGTGGGTGGCGTGGATGGTGGCGGGATCGACGAGGGGACCGGCGAGGTCGTGCCGGGTGCCTCCTTCGCGCCGCTTCCCGGCGGCGGGATCGTCGATGAGAATGGCAACACGATTGCGCCGCCGAGCGAGGCCCGCGGCGGCAACCTCCTGATCATCGTCGCCCTGCTGGGCATCGCGGCGGCGGTCGTCTGGAGCCGGATGCGGAAGCGCGGCCGGCGGATGCGCGTGCTGAGCCCTGGTGATCGGCAGTGGATGCGGCTCGCCTGGGCGGGGAACCGGGCGGGCGTCGCGCAGCGTCCCGAGGAGACGTTCTACGAATACGCGGGCTGGCTGGAGGGTCAGCTGCCGGATCGCCGGACCGAGATCCGGGAGATCGCCGACGGCAAGGTGTGGCAGGCCTATTCGGGCCGCGCGATGACCGCGACCATGGTCCAGCGCATCGAGGCGGCATGGCAGCGGCTGCGCCTGCCACTCGTGTGGCTCGCCGTGCGGCGTCGGCTGCGGAGCCTGAATCCCCGGCGGCGCGGCTAGGTCACAGTGCCCGGGGGCGGCCCTCGTCCTCGTCGACGTGGGTCGTCACGGTGCCGAGCAGGTGATGCACGTCGTTCCAGCGCTCGAGCTGCCACGGCGCGTCGGCTTCGCGCGTGACCACGCCGAGCGAGCAATTGTCGGCGTCCAGGTCCCAGCCGCGCACGGATAGCTCCAGCAACTGCGCGGCGATCACCCGCAGCACGCCGCCGTGCGTCACGAGGCACGTCGCGCCCGGCGCGGCGACCGCGTCCGCAATGGCGGCCGTGGTGCGGGCATCCACCAGCGCCAGGTCCTCCGCGCCCGGTGGGCGGGCTGCGGGGTCCGCACGCCACGCCGCGTAGCGATCGGCGTCCTCGCGTTCCAGCTCGTCGTGGGAGCGACCCTCCCACTCGCCCTGGCCGATCTCCATGAGCCGGGGGTCGGTCCGCAGTGCTACCCCCAGGGCAGCCGCGACGATCGATCCGGTCTCGCTGGCACGCGCCAGCGAGGAGGCGATCACTCGGCGAGGGCGCTCATCCGCGGGCAGTGAGCGCAGCCGCTCCCCGAGCTGGCGCGCCTCGGCCCGCCCCTCGTCCGCCAGCGGCGGGTCGAGGTGGCCCTGGAAGCGACCGGCCCGGTTCCAGTCGGTGATGCCGTGGCGAACGAGCAGCAGCCGTGCGGCGCTCACGGGATCGCGGCGGCGCCCCGGACGGACCCGAACGCAGCGCGGCCAGCCTCGGCAGCGGCGCCCCCGTCGCGGCCGAGCACCTCGCCCATCACCGCGAACGCATCGGCCATCTCGTCGTAGCCCACCTCGCCCATGTGGCCGAAGCGCAGGACCTTGCCGGCCCACTGTCCCTGCCCGCCGGCGACGATCAGGCCACGCTCGCGCATGGCGGCGTTGAACGGCGCCCACTCGAGGTTGTCCGGTACCCACGCGGCGGTCACCGTGTGAGACCGATGTGCCTCCGGCGCGACGAGCGCGAAGCCGAGCGTCTCGAGCCCGGCCTGCACCCCGGCGGCCACGGCCGCGTGGCGCGCCCAGGTACGCTGGCGACCCTCATCGGTCAGGCGTCGGACGCCCACCTCCAGGCCGTACAGCACGCTGACGGCCGGTGTCCACGGCGTCTGTCCCTTGGCGGCCCAGGTACGCGCCTCCGCGAAGTCCCAGTAGAAGCGCGGCATGCGGGCCGTCTCGCCCGCCGCCACGGCGCGGGGCCCGAGCACGGCGATGGCGATGCCCGGCGAGGCCATCCAGGCCTTCTGGCTGGCGCTGACAACCAGGTCGATGCCCCACCCGTCCATCTCGAACGGGATGGCGCCCAGACCGCTGATGCCGTCGACGAGGAGTAGCGGGTCGCCAGGTGCGGAGCGCACGACGGCGGCCATGTCACGCAGTGGGTTGGTGACGCCGGTCGAGGTCTCGTTGTGGGTGATCAGCACGGCGCGATACGCCTCGGCCGACGTGAGGTGCTCGCGCAGTGCCTCCGGGTCGGCTGCGTCGCCCCATTCGACGGCCAGGCGCTCCACCTGGGCGCCGAACGCCTGTGCGATCCTGGCGAACCGATCCCCGAACGCGCCGATGGTCACGGCCAATACCCGGTCGCCGGGGGAGAGGGTGTTGACGACCGCCGCCTCCAGCGCACCCGACCCGGACCCGGTGAGCAGCAGGATCTCGCCGGTGCTGCCGATCAGCGGCCCGATCCCATCGCGGATGGCGCGTTGCATCGCCTCGAACTCCGCGCCGCGGTGGTCGATCATCGGTCGCGCCTGGGCCTCGCGCACCTCCAGCGGGAGGGGGGTCGGCCCGGGGATGCGGAGGTTCTGTTCCATGCCGGGCATCATAATCGGCGGCATGCCGCGCCGACCGACCGGGATCTCCGCCTCCGACCAGCTCTTCTCGAACGAGCTGGCGGCCGATGCGCCGCTTGCCGCGCGGATGCGACCGCGGACGCTCGATGAGTTTATGGGCCAGGGCCATCTCATCGGTGACGAGGGGGCGTTGAGCAAGGTCGTCAAGCCGGGCTTCCTGCCGAGCGTCGTCCTATGGGGGCCGCCGGGCAGCGGCAAGACGACCCTCGCCCGCCTGCTCGCCGACCGCGCCAGCGGCACGTGGCGGCAGCTCTCGGCGGTGAGCAGCGGAGTCGCGGACATCCGCGCGCTGGTCGCGGAGGCGAAGGCGCTGCGCGAGGCCGGCGGGCGCACCGTGGCCTTCATCGACGAGCTGCATCGGTTCAACAAGAGCCAGCAGGACGCGCTGCTGCCGCACGTCGAGGACGGGACGATCACCCTCATCGGCGCCACCACCGAGAATCCGTACTACGAGATCAACTCGCCGCTCCTCTCGCGGATGCGGGTGTACCGATTGGAGCCGCTCGACGCGGACGCGATCGGCGCCATCGTCGACCGCGCGCTGACCGATGCCGATCGCGGCCTCGCCGGTCGCGTCACCCTCGCCGATGCGGCACGTGTCGCACTGCTCGACATCGCGGGCGGTGACGCGCGCTCGGCGCTCAACATCCTGGACGCCGCGGCATCGGTCACGGCGGATGGCGCGGCGGTCTCCGCGGACTCGGTCGCGGAGGCAGCCCAGCAACGGCTGCTGGCCTACGACCGGGTCGGCGACGAGCATTACGAGGCGGCATCGGCCTTCATCAAGTCGATGCGCGGGAACGACCCGGATGCGGCGCTGTACTGGTGCGCGAGCATGGTGGCGGCGGGGGAGGACCCCACCTTCATCGCCCGGCGGATCGTGATCGCCGCCTCGGAGGACGTCGGCAATGCGGATCCGCGGGCGCTGCAGATCGCGGTGGCGGCGATGCAGGCGGTCGAGATGATCGGTCTGCCGGAGGCGCAGTACGCGCTCGCGCAGGCGGCGGCGTACGTGGCATCGGCGCCCAAGTCGAACCGGGCGGGTGGCGCGTACTTCGCGGCGCTGGCCGAGGTGGAGGAGAAGGGCCGGCTGCCCGT
>JBDTQJ010000057.1:0-12574 GCA_039932235.1 Chloroflexota bacterium | reverse complement strand
TCGAACCCCAGGGACCGATAGAAGGCCAGCGAGCGGTCCATGTCGCTGACGAAGAACTCGACATGGGTCCGCATCGGCCTATGCCGGCGGGTTGACGCGGGTGAAGACGTTCTTCGTCTGCTGGTACTTCTCCATCCCGACCCCGCCGTAGCCCGACTGCTTGTAGCCGTGCGACGGGGCTTCCAGCACGGAGCTGAACCACTGGTTGATGTACACCTGCCCGGCCTTCAGGCCGCGCGACAGGTATGCCGCGCGGTCCAGGTCCGAGGTGAACAGGCCCGACGCCAGCCCGTAGCTGGTGTCGTTGGCGATGGCGAGCGCCTCGTCGAGCGTGTCGAACGGCTGGAGTGCCACGACCGGTCCGAAGATCTCCTCGCGCATGATCCGGCAGCTCGGATCCGTGTCGGCGAAGACGGTGGGTGGGATGTAGGTCCGCCCGGACCGCTCTGCGTCGTCGTACGGCGTGCCACCGGTGACCAGGCGGCCCTCCGTCTTGCCGACCTCGATGTAGCCCCATATCTTGTCGGCGTGGCCGCTGCTGACCACCGGGCCGAGCTCGGTCTCGGGGTCCAGCGGGTCGCCCACCTTCATCTCGGCCGCCGACGCCCCGAGCCTGTCGACGAACTCGTCGTAGATGCCGCGCTGCACCAGGATCCGCGAGCCGCAGACGCAGATCTGGCCGGTGTTGCCGAAGGCGCCGAGGCGGCTCCACCACACGGCGCGCTCGAGATCGGCGTCGTCGCAGACGATGTTGGGGTTCTTGCCACCCAGCTCGAGGCTGATGCGCTTGACCTGCGGCGCCGCGAGCTCCAGGACCCGCGAGCCGGCCTCGATGCCGCCGGTGAAGCTGACCAGGTCGACGCCCGGATGCGTGACCAGCGCCTCGCCGACCACGCCGCCCGGACCGGTGACCACGTTGACCACGCCCGGCGGCAGGTCCAGCTCGGCCATCAGCTGCGCCAGCCGCGCGAAGCTCAGCGAGGCCATCTGGGCCGGCTTCATGATCGCCGCATTGCCGGCAGCCAGGATCGCGGCCATGCGCTGCACGCCGGTCCACAGCGGGCCGTTCCACGGAAGGATCTCGGCGACGACCCCCATCGGCTCCAGCAGCTCGTGGTGCAGGACCGATGCGTCGGGCAGACTCGCCGCTCGACCGGTCACCGCCTGCGCGCGCCCGGCAAAGAAGTCGAGCGCGTCAAGGCTGATGCTGATGTCCGAGTAATGGACGCTGCCGATCGGCTTGCCCGAGTCGATCGATTCCAGGAATGCGAGCTCGTCGGCGTGCGACTCCAGGGTCGTGGCGATGGCGTGCAGCACCTTGCCTCGCTCGCGTCCCGTGGAGCGTCCCCAGCTGCCGGCGTCGACAGCAGCGCGGGCCGCACGCACCGCCGCCGCCACGTCGTCGGCACCCGCCAGCGCGACCCGCGCCACGACGCGATCGTCACGCGGCGAGACGGCGTCGAAGGTGGCTCCGTCGGCTGCGGGACGCAGCTCACCCCCGATCAGCAGGGGGTAGGGATCCGCGCTGACGAGCTGCCAGCGCGGGTCGTCGGCGAAGCGGTCGGTGTGGGGTGGGGCGGTGGCGGCCATGCGATTCCTCCTAGACGGCGGCGGGCTGCTCGACCAGCGCGAGCGCCTCGTCGACCGATGCGCCGTGGTGGATGACGGCCGCAATGGCCGCGGTCATGTCGCCGGGACGCTGGTGGGTCCAGATGTTGGTGCCGAACGCGACGCCCGCCGCCCCCGCCACGATCACCGCGTCATGGACGACCTGCAGGACGTCGCGCGCGGAGTCCATCTTCGGGCCGCCGAGCACCACCACCGGTACGCCGGCGTTCTCGATCACGGCGCGCATCGACTCGGGGTCGCCGGTGTAGAAGGTCTTGATCATGTCCGCGCCCAGCTCGACGCCGATGCGCGCGCCCGCCGCGATCTTCTCCGGGGTGTGGAGGTCGCGACGCCCGAAGCCGCCGGGGATCGTCTCGGCGATGAACGGGATGCCGTAGCGCGCCGCCTCCGCCCCGAGCGCGCCGTTCTCGGCGACGCTGTTGTCGTCGCCGAAGGGGTAGACCATCGTCTTGATCGCGTCGGCGCCCAGGGCGAGCGCCCGCTCGATGACGTGCTCCGCAAAAGGCGATGCGGTGGGGACGCTGGCAATCAGCGCGGCCCGCCCGATCTGCTCGGCGTACAGGGACGCCGAACCGAGGGGAGCCAGGAAGGCATCGGCGCCGTTGGCGACCGCGGTGGCGCACGTGTCGCCGTACGCGGCCAGCGCCGGGATCGGGGTGTCCATGAAGCTGGTGTGGTCCATGGCCACGATGAACAGGCGCCCGTCAGCCGGCAACAGCCGGCGCATTCGTCGCTTCATCGGTCTTCTCAAGCTCCTCAGGTGGTCCTTCAGGGGGTGACGATCATTCGGTAGGTGCCGGGCTCGATCGACGCGTCGAGCGCGGCGGCGAGATCGGTCAGTGGAAAGCTGCGCTGGATGAGGGGTGCTAGGTCGACCTGGCCGAGGCCGATGAGACGGGCCGCGGCCTGGAAGTCCGCCTGCTCGCTTGACAGCGAGCCGATGACGCCGGTTTCGCGGTTGTGCATCTGGTTGGGCTCGATCTCGAGCGGGGTCATCGGATGGGCCGATGCGAAGAGCACCAGCCGGCCGCGGTCGGCGAGCATCTGCATCGCCTGGTCGTTGGCGCGACCGCTCCCGATGGCGACGATGACGTGCTCGGCGCCACGGCCTTCGGTCAGCTCGCGGACTCGCGCCACGGGATCCTCCACGGTCGCGTCGATGGTGATGTCCGCGCCCAGCTCGCGGGCCTTGGCGAGGCGATCCGGGTCGATCTCGCTGACGATCACCCGCGCCCCATGCTTCTTGAGGGCGACGACGTTCATCAGGCCCATCACCCCCGCACCCAGGACGACGGCATCGTCCGCCACTCGCACGTTGAGCTGCGCCACCGCGTGCAGGGCGCACGAGAGCGGCTCGGCCAGCGAGATCGCCTCCCAGGAGGCATCGCCGGGGATGGGGTAGATGCCCGAGGCGGGATGGACCTTGTACTCGGCGAAGCCGCCGGGGCCCCAGGCGTCGCCGTAGCTGGCCACGCCGGCGTAATGCTGGGCGCACATCCGATCCCGCCCGCTGCGACACCAGTGGCACTGCCCGCACGCCGACGAGCCGATGGTCACTCGCGCGCCGACGGGGATCTGGTCGCTCACCCCCGGGCCGACCTCGACGACCTCGCCGGCGATCTCGTGGCCGCCGATGAACGGAAACTTGTTGCTCTGCTGGCCCGAGTAGCTGCGCTGCTCCCAGGTGCAGATGGCGGTCGCCCGGATGCGGACGAGGACCTCGTTGACGCCGGGCCGCGGCACTGGGACCTCGCGGATCTCGATGGCGTGCGGGCCGGTCATCACGCCGACGCGCATCGTCGCGTCGGGCGCGGGTGCGGCAGTGCTGGCGGGATCGGCGGTCGGGGCGGCTGTCGTGGTCATACCATTCCTTCCTCGCTGGTGGGCCGAGGCGCTCGCCGGCAACAGGGCTCGCAAGAATTTGCTGCAACTATTCTACGAGGCAACGCGAGATTCGTCCATGACCACCGTGACGCCGGGCACCCTGCTCGTCGACTGGGACAACACCCTGCACGATGCCGCGGGCACGTTCTTCGGCGCCTTGCGCCACGTGCTCGCCGACCGCGGCATCCGGCTCGACGTACCGATGTATCGCGCCGCCTACGACCCGGACTACCGCGTCCTGTACGCGCGGCTCGGCGTGCCCGACGACGAGATCGACGCGGCGAGCGACGCATGGCGCGTCCTCGTGCGACAGGCGACGCCGCGCCTCATCGCCGGGAGCCGCGAGGCGCTCGAGCGGATCCGCGATGCGCGCGTCCCGGTCCACGTCGTGACCGCCGCGCCGCGCGAGCAGGTGGAGGCACAGCTGGCCGCCACCGGCGTCGGCTGGCTGGCCGCCATCGTGGCCGGCGGCGAGGCCGACGCACCGCGGCCGGCCGCTGCCCCACTGCAAATGGCGCTGCAGCGCATCGGCGGCGGAACGGCACCCGTGGTCTATGCGGGCGACACGCCGGCGGACATGCTGATGGCGCTCGCCGCGGGCGTGCGGGCCATCGGGATCGCCGGATTCGCCACCTCGGAGGCGCAGCTGCGCGCGGCGGGCGCGCAAGAGACCGCCCCATCGTTCAGCGCGTGGGCGGAGCGATGGCTGGGCGGGCTAGTCGAGCGCCCCGTCCTCGGTTGACGCGGTAGGGCTGCCGGAGCGCCACCATCGGTACACCAGGTAGGCGATGCCGAGCAGGACGAGCACGTAGATGACGTACTCGAACGGACGGATGGCGTCGTACAGGTGGCGGTAGTTCGCGCCGAGCAGGTAGCCGGCGAAGAGGAGCGCGGCGTTCCACGGCAACGAGCCGAGGGCGGAGAAGAGGAGGAACCTGCCGAGCGGCATGCGCGCCACGCCGGCCGGATAGTTGATCAACGCCCGCACGAGCGGGATGAGGCGTCCGATGAGCACCGCCCAGTCGCCGTGCCGCACGAACCACGCATCGGCGCGGTCGAGGTCGGCCGGATGGATGTGCACGTAGCGGCCCCAGCGATCGAGCAGGGGGCGGCCACCCCAGGCACCGATGAGATAGCCCGCCAGCGATCCCGCCAGGGCGCCGATCGTGGCCACCACCAGCGCCAGCAGGAAGCTCCACGGTGCGCCGGTGAGGGGCTCGAGCACTGAAGGATCCAGCGCCGACTGGCTCACCTTCCAGCCCGCCATCGGCACGATGATCTCCGACGGGATGATGGGCACGAACGTCTCGAGCGCGATCGCGACGGCCACCCCCACGTAGCCGACCGCGTCGTACATGGACAGGAAGAGGGGGATGACCTGGGTGTCGATGAAGTCGAGCACCCGCTAGGGGTCCCTGCCCGCGCCCGGAGCGGCAGGTCCACCCCGTGTTCGATGGTCCGCCGGGGCCAGCTCGACGGCGACGCGGCGGCGGGTGACGGCCGGCACCGGCAGCGCCCGCGCCCGCAGCTTCTCGTCGACGCGCACCACGTGCACGGCGACGATGATGGCCAGCAGCGCGCTCCCGGCGATCCAGCCGCCCAGCACATCCATGGGGTAGTGGGCCAGCAGATAGATGCGCGTCAGGCTGATGGCACCGATGAGCGCAAGCGCGATGGCGTAGGCGCTCATTCCCTGCCGCCGGTCGTGGCTGAGACGAGCCACGCAGAAGGCGGCGAGGCCGTAGAAGACGGTCGCCCGCAGGGCGTGGCCGGCGGGGAAGTCGGCGAGGTCGTCGAGGCCAACGCCCCCGGCGTTGAAGATGGCGTTGAACAGCTCGCCCAGGCTGAGCTGCGGGATGGCGGTCATGAACTTGAGTGCCCACTCGATCGGGAATGCCAAGGTGCCGGCGGCGAGGATGACGGCCAGGTCGCGCCGGCCCTTGGACATCGCGACCAGGCCGAGGACGGCGAAGCCGATGGCGACGAACCACCCCGAGCCGAGGCCGCTGATCCCGACCAGCACGGCATCCAGCGGCGGCAACGTCGACTCGACCCAGGCGTGGAACGGCGCGACGATGTTGGCCATCAGCCACTCCTCGGGGACGAGGTAGGTGGTCGTGCGCTTCAGGGTGACCAGCCAGAAGAGGGTCGGCAGCGCGATCAGGGCCAGCAGGAACGCGGCGGCCGGGCTCGGGACTGCCCCGCCGAGGCGATGCGCGGCGTCGTCTCCGACGACCAGGCGGCGGGTGGGATCCGGGAGGCGTCGCACGGTGCGTAGTATACGGACCCATGCCGCCTCTCCCCCTCTCCGGCCGGGACCTGACCCTCGACGACGTGGTGCTGGTCGCCCGCGAGCGGCGCCCAGTGGCGCTGGCGCCAGAGGCGGCGAAGCGCATGCGTGCGTCGCGGGCGGTGATCGACGGCATCGTCGCGGCCGGCACCACGGCGTACGGGGTGACCACCGGCTTCGGCGACCTGGCCGACGTGCGCATCGAGCCGCCCCAGACCGCCGAGCTGCAGCGCAACCTGGTGCGCAGCCACGCGGCCGGCGTCGGCACGCCACTCCCCGACGAGGTGGTGCGCGCGATGCTGCTGCTCCGCGCCAACACCCTGGCCGTCGGCCTCTCCGGCGTGCGCGTCGCGGTCGCCGAGCTGCTCATCGACATGCTCAACGCCGCGGTGCACCCGGTCATCCCGTCACGCGGCAGTGTTGGCGCGTCGGGCGACCTCGCCCCGCTGGCACACCTGGCGCTGGTGCTCATCGGGGAGGGCGAGGCGACCGTCGACGGTGCGGGCCCGGCGGGCGGTGGCGAGGCGCTGGCGAGAGCCGGACTGCAGCCACTGGTACTGGAGGCGAAGGAGGGCCTTGCGCTCCTGAACGGCACGCAGCTCATGGCCGGTATCGGCTGCCTGGCTCTGGCGGATGCGCAACGGCTGGTCCTGACTGCCGACGTGGTGGGGGTCATGAGCCTGGAGGCGATGCTCGGCACCGGGGCGGCCTTCGACGAGGGGCTCGTGGCGGCGCGGCCGCACCCCGGCCAGGTCGCCGCCGCGGCACACCTGCGCGCCATGCTCCACGGCAGCGGGATCTGGGCCTCACACGCGGCCGACAGCCTCCACCGGGTGCAGGACGCCTACAGCCTGCGCTGCATGCCCCAGGTCCACGGTGCCGTGCGCGACGCGCTCGACCACCTCGCGGGCGTGCTGGCCGTGGAGATCAATGCCGCCACCGACAACCCGCTCGTCTTCCCAGCCGACGTCGAGCATCCGGAGGGGCGCGTCATCTCGGGTGGCAACTTCCACGGCGAGCCGGTGGCCATCGCGCTCGACCTCGCCAAGATCGCGGTGACCGAGGTAGCGTCCATCTCCGAGCGACGCGCCGCGCGGCTCGTGGACGCGCACCTATCCGGCCTGCCGCCCTTCCTCGCCGAGCGGCCCGGCATCGAGAGCGGTCTGATGATCGCGCAGTACACGGCGGCCGCCCTGGTCAACGAGCTCCAGACGCTGGCCCATCCGGCATCGATCGATACCATTCCCACGAGTGCCAACCAGGAAGACCACGTCAGCATGGGCGCCACCGCGGCCCTGCACCTGCGCGAGGTCCTCGATCGCGCCACCTCGGTGCTCGCCATCGAGGCGCTGTGCGCCGCGCGCGGCCTCGACCTGCGGCTGCCGCTGCACCCGGGGCCCCGCCTGGCGGCGGCGCAGGCGGCGATTCGCGACCGGGTCGCGCCGCTGACCGGTGATCGAAGCCCGGCGCCGGACATCGCGGCGGTCGCCGAGCTGATCGCCAGCGGCACGCTCCTGGAGGCGGCCGGTGGCTGAGGCACCAGCCTCGCGCGACCTCGAGTTCGTCCTCCTCGACGAGGCGACCTTCGACGACATCCCGGAGCCCGCCCGCCCGGGCGCCCGGTGCCAGACCTGCGACTACTGGGAGCGCCTGGACGGCGGACGCGAGGCGCCCGACCCGACGGATGCGGCGGGCCAACGCGCACTCGCCGCGGGCAAGCGCGGTCGCCTGCTGGCCGGTCGTGAGCTCGCCGGCGCATACGGCATGCTGGCCTATCGGATCGATACCGTTGAGCGCCGCGCCATCGGCTGGTGCCAGTTCGGCCCGCTCTCGGCCTACCCGCGGGCGCAGGTCATCCGTGACCGCTATCCGCAGCTGCCCGAGAGCCCGGCACCCTGGGTCGTCACGTGCCTGCAGATCGACGGCAGCGCCGGTGACCCGGAAGCACGACGCGCGACGGCCGCAGCCCTGCTCAACGCGGTGTGCGATGAGCTCGACCGACGCGGCATCACGGCCGTGGAGGCCTATCCCGAGCGCGCCCCCGAACCCTGGGAGCCGTCACCCGGCCCCGCCGTGTCCTACCTCGACGCCGGCTTCGAGCGCGCCGCGGGTGACGATCGCTACCCGGTCTACCGGCGCGAGCTGGCCGGCAGCGGCGCCGACGTCGGCTGGGGCGACCTGCTGGAGCGTGCCCGCCCGCCCGACGACGAGGACGAATGGCCACTCCGTGCTCCGTCGGGTCCACGCGAGGAGGATTTCTTCCGCCTCCCGACAGAGAAACCGAAGCGGCCCAACCCGTTCGGCGAGGACTGACCGATGCCCGAGCCGCTGCAGGCCGGCCTGTGGGGGCTGGTCGCTGCCGGCGCCCTGCCGCTTGGCGCGCTCATCGCGCTGTTCGTCCCGGTTCCGCGCAAGACGGTTGCCCTGGTGCTCGCCTTCGGTGCCGGCGCGCTCGTGAGCGCGCTTTCCTTCGACCTTGCCGAGGAGGCGTTCCGCGTTGGCGGGACGCTCGTCTTCGGTGCCGGCCTGGCCGTCGGGGCGCTGGCCTACTACGCAGGCGACCGCCTCATCGACCGGCTCAGCCCGGGCAAGGGCGTGCGTCGCACGACGGGTGGTCCTGCCATCGTGCTCGGCGCCCTGCTCGACGGCCTGCCCGAGTCGCTCGTGCTCGGGGCCACGCTGATCGGTGGCGCCGGGGTCAGCCCATCCTTCCTGGCGGCGGTGCTCGTCTCCAACCTGCCGGAGGGCCTCGCGGGCGGACGCGACCTGTCGGAGGAGGGACATCCGAAGCGCTTCGTCATCGGTCTGTGGGTCGCCGTGGCAATTGCCTCGGGGATCGTCGCCGCGATCGGCAATGCCGGCCTCTCCGCGATGGCTCCCGGGCTTCTGGCCTTCATCCAGGCGTTGGCCGCCGGCGCGATCATCACCATGCTGGCGGACACGATGTTTCCCGAGGCATTCCGCGACGGAGGCGAGACGGCCGGTCTCGCCACGGCGCTCGGCTTCGCGACCGCGTTCCTGCTGTCGAGGACCTGACCCGCGGGCCGTATCATCCGCGCCATGACCTCCGGCCCACGCCCCGTCAGCGCCCCCCGTGGCACCCAGCTGTCCTGCAAGGGCTGGCAGCAGGAAGCAGCGCTGCGGATGCTGATGAACAATCTCGATCCGGACGTGGCCGAGGACCCCGACCACCTCATCGTCTACGGTGGCACCGGGCGCGCGGCGCGCAGCTGGGAGGCGTTCGACGCCATCGTCGCCGAGCTGCGCCGGCTCGAGGATGACGAGACGCTGCTGGTGGCGAGCGGCAAGCCGGTGGGCGTGTTCCGTACCACGACCGATGCGCCGCGGGTCCTCATCGCCAACGCCAACCTGGTCCCGCACTGGGCGACCTGGGAGCAGTTCCGCGAGCTGGAGCGCGCGGGCCTGACGATGTACGGCCAGATGACCGCCGGATCGTGGATCTACATCGCGACCCAGGGGATCATCCAGGGCACCTACGAGACCTTCGCCGAGTGCGCGCGCCAGCATTTCGACGGCTCGCTGGCCGGCCGCAGCGTCCTCACCGCAGGGCTTGGCGGGATGGGAGGCGCGCAGCCGCTGGCTGCCACCATGAACGGCGCCGCGGTGCTGGCGATCGAGGTGGACCCCGCACGCGCCGAGCGACGCCGGGCCGTGGGCTACGTGGACGAGCTGACGGACGATCTCGATGCGGCACTGGCCCTGGTCGACGGCTGGAAGCGCGACCGCACTGCCCGGTCCGTCGCGCTGGTCGCCAACGCCGCCGAGGTCGAGCCGGAGCTGGTCGCCCGCGGCTGGCGGCCGGACGTGGTGACCGACCAGACCAGTGCCCACGACCCGCTGGGCGGGTACGTGCCGGGCGGCATGCCACTCGCGGAGGCCGTGGCGCTGCGCGAGCGCGACCCGGACGCGTACGTGGCTGCGTCGCTGGCCTCGATGGCCGACCACGTGCGCGCGATGCTGGCATTCCATCGGTCCGGCTCGGTGGTCTTCGACTACGGCAACAACATCCGCCAGCACGCCCGGGATGCCGGCGTGACCGATGCGTTCGACTTCCCCGGCTTCGTGCCGGCCTTCATCCGGCCGCTCTTCTGCGAGGGAAAGGGGCCGTTCCGATGGGCGGCGCTCTCCGGCGACCCGGAGGACATCCTGCGCACCGACCGGCGGCTGATGGAGCTCTTCCCGGCAGACGCGTCGCTGCATCGCTGGCTGGCGCTGGCCGAGGAGAAGGTCCCGTTCCAGGGGTTGCCGGCTCGCATCTGCTGGCTCGGCTACGGCGAGCGCGCTCGGGCCGGCCTGGCGATCAACGAGATGGTCCGCTCCGGCGAGCTGGCCGCCCCGATCGTGATCGGTCGCGACCACCTCGACGCGGGCAGTGTGGCAAGCCCCTTCCGCGAGACGGAGGGCATGCGCGACGGCTCCGACGCGATCGCCGACTGGCCGATCCTCAACGCGCTCGTGAACACCGCCGCCGGAGCCACCTGGGTCAGCTTCCACCACGGTGGCGGGGTGGGGATCGGCTACAGCCTGCACGCGGGGATGGTCATCGTCGCCGACGGGACCGATGCCGCGGCGGCCCGCCTGGAGCGGGTCCTCACCGCCGATCCGGGGATGGGGGTCATTCGCCACGCCGACGCGGGCTACGAGCGCGCCCTGGAGGTCGCCGCCGAGCGTGGCGTGCGCGTACCGATGGCGGAGGCACGCGAATGACCTTCGACCCCGAGCAGCCGCTCCCCGGCGCTCCCGAGCCGTGGGCCGGCTCGACGATGCCGGCCATCCGGCCGGGTCCGCCATACGCGATGACAGAGATGATCGCCGCCGAGCCGGCGGTTGCCGAACGGCTCGCACGCCGGCTGGCGTCGGATCCGGCGGTGGGCCTGCTGCGCGACGCGATCCACGCGGTCACGGCGGCCGGACAGCCGACCATCGTGACCGGCTGCGGCACCTCCGAGCATGCCGCCGAGGGAATCGCCGCCATCCTGCGCCCCGTGGCCGATGCGCGCCACGCACAAGCCCTCGACCTGGTGGTCCGGCCCGCGTCGAGCGGTCTCGTGATCGGTGTGTCGCACGAGGGGGGCACGCGCTTCACCAACGAGGCGCTCCGCATGTCGAGGGCCGCCGGAGCACGCACCGCCCTCGTCACCGTCAGCGACCGCTCACCCGGGGCCGCGCTCGCCGAGATCGTGGTCAGCACCGGCGAGCAGGACCAGAGCTGGTGCCACACGGTCGGCTACCTCTCCCCAATCGTGGTGGGTGCCGCCGTGGGGAGTTCCGCCCTCGACGCGACAGCCGTGCGTGCCCTGCTGCAGGTCGCCGACGACCAGCCGGGGGCCGAGGCGATCGCCGCGGCCCTGGAGCGGTGCGACCGGCTGGTGACCGTCGGGTCCGGAGCCGACTACGTCACCGCGCGCGAGCTGGCGCTCAAGGTGGCAGAGGGCGCCCGCCTGCCAGCACAGGCGCTGCATCTCGAGACACTGCTCCATGGCCACCTTGCCGCGGCGCGTTCGACGACCGGCCTGGTGCTGGTGCTGACCGGCGTCAATCCAGTGGTCCTCGACCGGGCGCGCGACGTCCTGCGCGCGGCCGCGGCGCTCGGCATGCCGGCTGCGGCGGTGCTCGGCGCGGACGTCGGTGACGAGATCCCGCGCGATCTCACCTCGGCCGGGCGGCTGGCGGTCCCCGAGACGCGGCTGCTCGACCCGGTGGCGGCGGCACTGCTGGGTGCCGCTATTCCGATGCAGCTCCTGGCGGAGCGGCTGGCCCGCGCGCGCGGCGTCAACCCGGACACGCTGGGTCGCGACGACCCTGCCCAGGCCACCGCCCACGCCTGACCGCTCAGCCGCGGAGGAGCTGGAAGAGCCGCACGTAGAAGCGCAGGTTGTGGAGCGTGGCGTAGCGCTCGGCCGCCACATCCCCGACCTTGAAGAGATGGTGCAGGTAGGCCCGCGTCAGGCCGCCGCCGCACAGCGGGCAGTCGCAGGCCGCCTCGACCGGGACGTGCTCGATCCGGTAGTTGGGATCGTGCATCCGCAGGGCGGCGTAGAAGTGGTCGCCGCTGGCCGGTCGCCGCGCATCCCATCCATCTCGGAAGGCGTACAGCCTGCCGTGGCGCGCGTCACGGGTCGGCAGCGCGCAGTCGAAGATCGAGTAGCCCAGCTCGAACGCGGCCACCACGTGATCCGGCCGGCCGATCCCCAGCGCGTGCTTGGGCGCGGCCTCGGGAAGCGTCTCCGCAACCCAGCGCAGCGGCTCGACGAGGAGCGCGCCCTCCGCGTCGAGCGGCCAGCCACCGAACCCGTAGCCGTCGAACCCTATCGCGCGGAGCTCCGCCGCGCACTGGCGCCGCAACCGCTCGGATGATCCGCCCTGCACCACCGCGAAGAGGAGCGGTCGCTCGGCTGGATCGAGCTTCGCGGTCAGGCGGTCGAACTCATCGCGGCTGCGGCGCGCCCACTTCACGGTGCGCGCCACGCTCCGCTCCTGCTCCGCCTCGGGATCGCCGGCATCGGTGCAGTCGTCGAGGCATACCAGCACGTCCGACCCGAGCTGCAGCTGGAGCTGGATGATCCGCTCAGGAGTGAGGGTCCACTTCTCGCCGGTCGATGGCTCCCGGAAGATCACCTCGTTGTCGCGAATGACGCCGCGCGCCGGGTCCTGGCGAATGAGGCTCCACACCTGGAAGCCGCCCGAGTCGGTGAGGATCGGCCCGTCCCAGCCCATGAACCGATGCACCCCGCCCGCCGCCTGCATGAC
>JBDTQJ010000056.1:0-12632 GCA_039932235.1 Chloroflexota bacterium | reverse complement strand
ATGAGCTGGCATTTGCGACCGACGTGGCGCGCCGGGCCGGGGATCTGCTCCTCTCCCACTACGAGCGACTCGAGCGGATCGACTACAAGTCGAAGCGCGACGTGGTCACGAACGCGGACTACGCATCCGAGCGCCTGGTGATCGACGCCATCAAGGACCGCTTCCCTGACGACGCGATCCTGGCCGAGGAGTCGGGCGCGCACGCGGGTGGGGGCCGGACGTGGGTCATCGACCCGCTGGACGGGACAGTGAACTACGCCAACGGGATCCCGTTCTACTGCGTCTCCATCGGTCTGGTGGCCGACGACGTGCCGGTCGTCGGCGTCGTGCTCGACCCGGCGCGGAACGAGCTGTACGACGCGACCGATGACGGCCCGGCGCGCCTCAACGGGGAGCGGGTGACGACATCGGCCAAGGAGGAGCTGTCGGATGCCGTGGTCAGCCTGGCGGTCATCGGCAAGGGTGGGCTGATGCGCGAGCGGCGGATTGCGCCGCGCATCCGCATCCACCGCCGGATGGGGAGCGCGGCCCTCGCGCTGGCCTACGTGGCCAACGGCCGGTTCGATGCCTTCGTCCAGAACGGCGGGCTGTCGGCATGGGACGTGGCGGCGGCGGGGCTGATCGCGGCGCGCGGTGGTGCGACGGCCACCGATGTGGCCGGCGGGGCGTGGTGGAACCCGCGGCTCAAGGGGGCGCGCCACAGTGTCGTGGCGGCGGCGCCGGCACTCCATGGACCGCTGATGGAGCTGCTCGGGACGGTGAAGATGAAGGCCACCGTGCGGCGCGACGATCCCGCCCCGGAGCGTGCCGCCGGCTGAGCGGCGGCAAGCCTCAGACGAGATCAGCCTCTCCGAGCACCGAGACGAGCATCGCCAGGGAGCGGGCGGTGGCGCCCCAGATCCGGAGGTCCGCGTGGCGGTACGTGGCGGCGCGCAGCCGGAAGCGGCGCACCTCGAACAGCTCCTCGGTGATCGCGTCGGCAGCGAGGAGTCGCGCCAGCGGCAGCTCGACGATCGCCTCGACCTCGCTGGCCTGCAGGACGAGCGACGGAGCGGCGGCCGCGGTCGCCACCACGGGGAGCAGCTGGTAGTTACTCACCGGAATCCAGATCGGGTCGAGCACGCCGGCAACGCGCACCCCGTCGCGCTCAGCGTCCAGACCGATCTCCTCCGAGGCTTCCCGGAGAGCCGTGGCGGGGCGGTCGACATCGGTCGGGTCGACGGCTCCGCCGGGCAGCGACACCTCACCGGCATGGGCGCGCAGGTCGGCGTGGCGCACGGTGAGCGGCACCACCAGCCCCGAGCCGTCGGCGGCCGGATACAGGAGCAGCAGGGTCGCCGCCGGACGCGCCGCGGGGGCGGCGGATCGGGTGGGCGTGGGAGGTGCGTCCTCGGGACGGGTGGCGATCCGCGGGTCGAAGCGCGGGTCGATGGCGATCGGCCGCGACGCGGCGCCGAGCGCGTCGGCGACCGCTTCCTGCCAGCCCGTCGGAGCGGATACTATGCCGATCATGACCTCCCGTTCCCCGCAGCGCGGGCTGCCTGCCGCTCCCGTCGCGACTCGCGACACGCAGGTCCGCGAGGCCCTGAAGCGCGTGCGAATCCTGGTGAATCGTACGCCGCACCTCACGCGCGGCGCCCGCAAGGAGGCGAACCGCGCGGTCGACGTGCTCGAGGGCCAGGTCGGCCTCAACCGGGTCGGCGTCACCGAGGCGTCGCGGGCGATCGAGCTCCTCAACCGCGCCCACCCCGGCATCACGTTCGGGCTGCTGCGCGACCCCGGCTTCGTCGACCGCTTCGCGCCGGCGCTGCGCCAGCTCGGGCTGCGTGGCATCGGCCAGCGCCTGGACGAGGTCTCGCACAGCGTCATGGCCGAGCCGATTCCGGGTCCGACCGGGGAGCGCGAGCATCGCGATGACCTGGCAGCGGACGAGCGGGTCGACCAGTTCGGCAACCCGCTGCCCGGCCCACCCGGCACCTACACCGGCTACTAGGCCTCGCCCGCGGCCAGCGCGCGGAGCAGCTCCGCGTCGGTCGGCGTCGAGCCGATGCCGAGCCGCTCACCGGCGAGCGCGGGCAGTGGCGGCTCCACGAACGTCGAGCGCAGTGCGTCCCAGGCATCGGCCGCGAAGACGGCGTCCGGTGGTCCGTCGAGGATCACCCGGCCGGCGCGCATGACGATGACCCGCTCGAAGCATTCGGCGACGAAGGGCATGTCGTGGCTGACCGCGATCACGGTCCGCCCGGCTGCTGCCGCCGCCGCGATGACCTGACGAACCCGCTCCACGCCCCGCGCATCCTGGCCGGTGGTCGGCTCGTCGAGCACGAGGACCGGGGTCCCCATGGCGAGGACCGATGCCAGCGCCAGCAGCTTGCGGCGCGACCCACCGAGGTCGTACGGGTTGCTGGCCACGACCTCGCTGAGCCCCGTGTCGCCGAGGGCGGCCGCCACCGCCGCTTCGAGGGCGGCACCGCGCAGGCCGATGTTGCGCGCCCCGAATTCGACCTCGCCACGCACGCTGGGCGAGAAGATCTGGCGGTCCGGGTCCTGGAAGACGAGCCCCACCGACCGAGCCAGGGTCGCGACGGTGCGCGTCCCGGCATCCGTTCCGTCGACCAGCACGCGGCCCGAGGTCGGGCGCAGCAGCCCGTTGAGGTGGCGCACCAGCGTGGTCTTGCCGGAGCCGTTCTGACCGATGAGGGCGACTCGCTCCCCGCTGCCGACGCGCAGCGACACGCCGTCGACGGCCCGCACACCGCCCTCCGCGTAGACGTGGACGAGCTGCTCGAGCGCCAGCTCGGTCATGGGGCCAGCTCGGCGATTGCGGCGTCGAGACGGTCGCGCTGCGTCGCCCCCAGGCCGGCGGCATCCGCCGCGCGGCCGAGCCGGACCGCCGACGGCGGGCTGATCCCCAGGTCGGCGAGCCGAGGATCGGCCAGCACATCGGCGCAGGCGCCCACGAACGCGACGGCGCCGCCGTCGATGACGGCCACCCGGTCCGCGAGCCGGGCCAGCAGATCGGTCTTCTGCTCGACCACGCAGATGCTGGTGCCGGCGGCTGCCAGGGCGGCCAGCGCATCGGCGACGAGCCGCGTCCCGGCGGGATCGAGCTGCGCCGTGGGCTCGTCCAGGACCAGGTGCGCGGGTCGCAGTGCCAGCAGGCCGGCGATCGCGACCAGCTGCTGCTGCCCGCCGGAGAGGCGCGCCGGGTCGCGATCGGCAAGCTCCTCGATCCGCAGCGCGGCGAGCGCCTCCCAGGTGCGGGCGATCACCTCGTTGCGTGGCATGCCCAGGTTCATCGGTCCGAAGGCGGCCTCCTCGAAGACCGTCTCCGTCACCCCGGAGAGCTGTGTCGCTGGATTCTGGAAGCCGATTCCCACCCGCGCCGCGAGCTCGTGCATGCGGGCCGCGGCGACGTCCTGGCCGTCGATCAGCAGGCGGCCGCGCATCGTTCCGCCGATGGCCCGCGGCGCCAGCCCCGAAGCCACCAGTGCGAGCGTCGTCTTGCCAGCCTCCGACGCCCCGACGATGCCGAGCACTTCCCCGTCCCCGAACTCGAGCGACACCTCGCGCAACGAGGCGCGCCGCGCACCGGCGTAGCGGTAGCTGACCGACTCGAGGGTCAGCATCTACGGCAGCCGGTCAAGCCAGCCGCTGGCGCGGACGACGATGAGCAGCGGGATGGCGGCCACGATCAGCCAGCGGACGATCCGTTCGCCGCCGCTGTCGCGCGGCCACCACAGCAGGGTGCGGCGTCCCGGCCGCGTGAAGCCGCGCGCCTCGAGGGCCATGGTGCGCTCCTCAACCTCGCCCAGCGCGCCGAGGATCACGGGCCCCACGATCGGCACGATCCCGCGCGCCCGCCGCCACACGCTCCCCTCCGTGTCGAGACCGCGCGCGCGTTGGGCGGCGGTGATCTGCGCGGCGCGCTCGACCATCGCGGGCACCGTCTGGACCGATGCGCTGGCCACGAACGCGATCCTCGGCGACACGCCACGCCGTTCGAGATCGATGACCAGCTCCGCGGGCCGGGTGGTCAGGTAGAAGAGGGTGATCGCCCCGGAGATGGCGAGGATGCGGATCAGGATCTCGAGGGCGAAGACGAGCCCCTCCGCGGTCGCCGTGATCGGACCGAGGCGCAGCAGGACCGTCTCGCCGCCCGGGAAGAAGAAGAGGTTGACGAGGACGGCGCTGATGGCGATCGGCAGGCTGAGGAGCAGGGAGAGACGCACCAGCCGGCCGAGGACACCGGCGAGGGCGGATGGCAGGAGGACGGCGAACGCCACCAGCAGCAGCGGCCCCACGAACCCGCCGACCACCACCGCGGCGACGGCCGTCCCGGTCGCGGCCAGCAGCTTGGTGAGCGGGTTCAGCCGATGCCAGGCCGATCCACCCGGACGGTCGAGGCCGGGCGGCAGCTGCGGATGGGTCAGGCGGGTGCTCCCTGCGGGGGAGGCGCGGTGTCGAGATCGTCGTCCAGGGACTCGTCCCCCTCCGAATCGATGAGCCGCTCACCCTGCGGGAAGCGCGCCTTCGTCCGCCGCGCCATGGCATTGAGGATCAGGTACACGGTGAAGAAGGTGACCATCTTGTCGACCGGATCCGACAGCAGGCCCTGCTGCAGGGTCGCGGTCTGGATGTCGGAGCCGGCCTGGCGGAACGCCGCGACCAGGAAGTCGGTGCCCGCGCCGGTCACGCCGCTGAAGACGTTGGCGGCGATCGGCGCGCTGATGAGCGCGGCCACGCCGCCGGTCAGCACGCCTGCCACCACCACGTAGGCGACCGCCAGGTCGCGGCGGAGGAAGAGGAGGGCGAGGAAGCCGACCACGAACACCACGAAGAGCAGCGCGATGCCCCAGCCGAGGATCGTGAAGAGCAGGTCCTGGTTGTCCGGGTTGAAGAACGAGAAGTCGGCGCCGTAGAAGCGGGTGTAGGCGTAGAAGGCGAGGAAGCCGACGATCGCCAGCGCCACCACGCCGCCGCCGAACAGCTGGCCCACGGGGCGGTCCGGGCGCGGCCGGAGCCAGCCGGCGCGGCCGAAGAGCCCGGCGAGGACACCGATCACCGCGGCGACCACCGCGAAGGCGCCGGCGATTCCCGAGTTGAAGGGCGGCGGCACCACGTAGGTCCACAGGATGTTGGAGAGGAATCCGGTGAGCGCGCCGGGGATCGGTCCGGCCAGGGCGCCGACCAGGATGGTGCCGATCGAGTCGAGGTAGATCGGGATCTTGAGCGCGGCGCCGACCGCCTGGCCGAGGATGATGTTGAAGGCGATGGCCAGCGGCATGAGGACGATCGTCCGCGTGTCGAACTGCCGCGAGATGGACCCGAAGCCGCCGGTCTGCAGGTACTCCGTCACCGCGTAGGCGGCGAAGGCGGCGACCAGCGCGATCGCCAGGATGAGGGCGAACGAGTTGGCCCCCTCGCTGTCGAAGTAGCTCTGTGGATCGATGCCCGTCCCGAAGTTCCCGAACCCGACCAGGCCGATCCCCGCCACCACCAGGAATGCCACCACGGCGACGATCCAACGCATGATCATGTCTTTCGAGCCTCCGTACGCTTCAGTCTAGGAGCGGCCCGCAGCGACCGCGATCGCCAGCCGCTCGAGCAGCTCCGCCTTCATCCCGTCCGCATCGATGGCCACCGCCGCGGTGACCGGTCGTCGTCCATCGGTCCGCACCAGCGAGCCGGCAGAGCGCGGGTCCGAGCCTGTGTCGCATGCCAGCGACAGGTCCACCGCATCGGTCACCAGGTCCGGACGCAGCAGCGAACCGATGAGCGCCACCGGGTCATGGAGATACGCACCGTCAATCCCGTCCGCCTTCTGGTGGAAGCCGACGTAGTAGTGCACGGCGTCGCGAACGACCCCCGCCAGGTATGTCTCCGGCAGCACCTCCAGGTCACCCATCGTGAAGATGATGTCCTGCGTGGCATCCAGCGGGAAGATGCGGCGCAGGACGTCGCGCGAGAGGCAGGCCTCCACCGCCTCGGGGTCGACGCACGCATTCCACTCCCCGGTCTCGGTGGTGTTGCCGCGCTCCTCGAGCGTGCCGCCCATCCAGATGCAGTCCTTCAGGCCACCCGCCAGGTCGGTGCCGTTGAGCGCGGCGCTCGCCAGGTTGGTGAGCGGCCCCAGGGCCAGCACGGTCATCTCGCCCGGGTGACGGTTGACGTGCGCCGCCAGGTAGCGGGACGCGGGGATGGCGGTGTACTCGGTGGTCCCCAGCCTCCGGTCCTCGCCGCGCAGCTCGACGTAGCCGGTACCGGTGGGGCCGTGGGTGTCCTGCGCTGTCCGCAGCCGGCGCTGGAGCGGCCGGCTGGCCCCGATGCTCACCGGGACGTCGCCGCGGCCGGCCATCCGCAGGATCTTGCCGGTGTTGCGGGCGACGTGCTGGATCTCGACGTTGCCCGCCACGCAGGTGACGCCGCGCAGGTTGAGCTCGGGACTGGTCGCCGCGATCAGGAGGGCAATCATGTCGTCGATCCCGGTGTCGACGTCCATGATCAGCGGCAGTGCGTCGGGATGCGGCGGGCTCATCGGTCGCTCATGGTACGCGGGCGCTCAAGATCGATGGCGCCTCTGGGGTGCGAACGGCGCAGACCGGGCCACCGCCCGAAATGGAACGCTGTCGCCTGGAACGCCGCGGGATCCACGGGCATCGCCCCGCAACTGTGCAAGTGACTTGCACACTGCACGGCCTGGCAACTGTGCAAGTGACTTGCACACTGGTCAGGGCCATGGGCCGGCGCGGCCGACCTTGCTGGCCGGGGTATGGCCCAGCTGTTCGGAGATGAAGCGCGAGGCGGCGACCACGGCCACGAGGTCCACGTCGGTCCGGACGCCCTGGCGGTCGAGGAGATAGACGAGATCCTCGGTGGCGAGGTTGCCGGCCGCGCCGGGCGCATACGGGGAGCCGCCCGTCCCGCCGGTCGCGGCGTCGAAGGTGCGGGCTCCGCGCTCCATGGCGGCCAGCACGTTGGCCAGGGCGGTGCCGCGCGTGTCGTGGAAGTGGAACGCGAGCGCATCCATCGCGATCCCTGACCGATCCAGCGCGTCCATCACTCGCGCCACGTCGACCGGCGCGGCCACGCCCGCGGTGTCGGAGATCGCCAGCTCGTCGACTCCCAGGTCCAGCAGCGCCTCGGCGACGCGTACCACGGCGCCGGCGTCCACCTCCCCCTCATACGGGCAGCCGAACGCGGTGGAGACATAGCCCCGGATCCACCAGCCGCGGCGTCGCGCTTCCTCGGCGACCGGGGTGAAGGCAGCCAACGATTCGGCAATGCTCATCCGGATGTTGTGCTGCGCGTAGCTCTCCGTCGCGGCGGTGAAGAGGCAGATGGCGTCGACGCCGGACGCAATCGCGCGCGCCAGCCCCCGTTCGTTGGGCACCAGGACGGGGTACCGCACGCCGGGGCGACGCACGAGCCGGGTGAGGAGCTCATCGGCGTCGGCGAGCTGCGGGATGGCGTCGGGTCGCACGAGCGAGGTGGCCTCGATGTCACGCAGCCCCGCCTCCCCCAGCAGCTCGACGAACCGCAGCTTGGCGTCCAGCGGCACGAGCGTGGCCTCGGCCTGCAGCCCATCGCGGGGGCCGACCTCGTAGATGCGCACCTCGGGCTGGCTCATGTGCGGCCCATGCTAGGCCGATACCTCCGCCAGCAGGTCGCCCCGCTGCACCTGCTGCCCCTCGGCCACGGCCAGGCGGGTCATGGTGCCGGCGATCGGCGACACGACGGCATGCTCCATCTTCATCGCCTCGATGACCACCAGCGGCGCACCCGCCTCGACCGATGCACCCTCCGCGGCGCGGAGGGCGATCACCCGTCCGGGCATCGGTGCGGTCAGCGTGGCGTGATCTGCGCTCGAGGCCGCGGCGTGGCGGACCGCCTCCTCGACGGTCGGTGCCGGCGCCACGGTGAATGCCACCGAGCGGCCCTCGACGTCGACGAAGGCCGACGCGCCATCGCGAACCGCCGGCTCGCTGCCGCGCAGGGTGACGCGTCGGTCCTCGTCGCCGCTGCGCAGCCGGATCGCCGGCGCGTCGTTGAGTCGCCACCCGCCCGACCACGGATCGGCCTCCTGCGGTGCGAGGGTTGCCGCGGCGGCGGCCCAGTGCGCATCGGTCAGTGGCGGCGGTTCGGGGACCCCGAGCGCCCCGAGCGTATCGGTGCGGATCTCGCCGGCACGCATCGCATCACTGGCGAGCAGCCAGCGCAGGTAGCGCAGGTTCGTCGTCACGCCCAGCAGCACGGTCGCGTCGAGCGCCTCGCGCATCTGGGCAATCGCCTGGGCGCGCGTCGACGCGTGCACGATGAGCTTGGCCAGCATCGGGTCGTAGCGGTCGCTGACCGTGTCGCCGGCCCGCAGCCCGGTGTCGACCCGCACGCCCTCCGGCCAGCGCACCTCGACGACGCGGCCGGTGGCGGGCAGGAAGCCGGCCTCCGGATCCTCGGCGTAGAGGCGGACCTCGATGGCGTGACCGCGCAGGCGGGGTGGCCGCGCCGCGATCCGTTCTCCGCCGGCGATGCGCAGCTGCTCGGCCACGAGGTCGCGGCCGGTCACCGCCTCGGTCACCGGATGCTCGACCTGCAGACGGGTGTTCATCTCCAGGAAGTAGAAGCTGCCGTCGTCGGCGAGCAGGAACTCCACCGTCCCGGCGTTGACGTATCCGACCGATGCGGCCGCCGCAACCGCAGCCGCGCCCATCCGCTCGCGCAGCTCGATGCTCACCGCCGGTCCCGGTGCCTCCTCGATCACCTTCTGGTTGCGACGCTGGGCGGAGCAGTCGCGCTCGCCGAGGTGGATCCCGGTGCCGTGGGCGTCGAAGAGGACCTGGATCTCGACGTGCCGCGCATGCTCGATGTAGCGCTCCAGGATCAGCCGGTCGTCCCCGAAGGACCGATGCGCCTCACGGCGCGCCCCAATGAGCGCGTCGGACAGCTCGGCCGCGGCACGGACGACGCGCATGCCCTTGCCGCCGCCACCGGCGCTCGGCTTGACGAGCAGCGGGAATCCGATCCTGTCGGCCTCGGCGGTGAGCGTCGCGTCGTCCTGCGCGTCACCGTCGTAGCCGGGGGCGACCGGCACGCCCTGCGACGACACCCGTTGGCGCGCTGCCGCCTTATCGCCCATCGCGGCAATGGCCGCCGGTGGTGGGCCGACCCAGACGAGGCCGGCATCGGTCACTGCGGTGGCGAAGCCCGCGTTCTCAGCCAGGAAGCCGTATCCGGGATGGATCGCGGTGGCGGCGGATCGCTGCGCGGCGGCGATGATCGCTCCCCCGTCGAGGTAGGAGGGGATGGCGTGTGTCTCGTCCATGCCGTCCGGAGGTCGGTCATCGGGAGCATGGACGCCGATGGTGCGGATCCCCAGCTGCCGCGCGGTGCGTGCGACACGGACCGCGATCTCGCCGCGGTTGGCGATCAGCAGCGAGCTGATCCTCACCGAGGCGGGAGTGGAGCCGGCGTGGACGGCGGCAAGCGACGATCGCGACACGCGTACCCGATCCCCGACCCGTTCGGCTTGCAGCCGGCCGTCCGCGATCCAGCGCTGGACGGTCCGCACCGTCACGCCGAGCTCGTCGGCGACCTCGCGCGGCGTGAGAGAGGCGTCAGGCATGTCGCGATTGTCGCAGGTCAGCTGCCCCAGGCCGGCGGCCGCTTCTCGATGAACGCGCTCAGGCCCTCCTGGCCCTCCGCACTCGCCCGATGCCGGGCGATCGCCTGCACCGTCAGCGCGCGCACCTCGTCGGGCGAGAGATCTCGCTGGTCGTGGATCAGCGCCTTGGCGCCCCGCACCGCGATCGGGCCGGCGGAGCGCAGGCCGTTGAGCACCGCCTCGAGGCGGGCGTCGAGGGCCGTCTCGTCGGGCAGCACCTCGTGCACGAGCGCGATGCGGCGGGCTCGCTCGGCGTCGAATCGTTCGCCGGTCGGAAAGAGCGCGCGTGCCGCCGACACCCCGATCTTGGCCAGCACGAACGGCGAGATGACGGCCGGCACGATGCCGAGCCGCGTCTCGGTGAAGCCGAACGCGGCATCCGCCGTGGCCAGCACCACGTCGGCCACCGCGCAGAGGCCCATCCCACCGCCGAGCGCGGCACCCTGCACGCGGGCGATCACCGGGACGGGGCACGAGTCGACGGTGGCGAACATCTCGGCCATGGCGGTCGCATCGCGCTCGTTGGCCTCTACCGACAGGCCGATGCTGGCGCGCATCCACTCCACGTCGGCCCCGGCGCAGAAGGTGGTGCCCTCGCCCGCCAGCACGACGGCGCGCAGCGCTTCCGCGGGCTCGGCGGCAAAGGCCTCGAACGTTGCGCGCAGCTCCCCGATGAGGGCAGCGTTGAATGCGTTGCGCACCTCGGGCCGGGTCAGCGTGACGCGCGCCACGACGCCCTCGCGCTCGACCCGCAGCAGCTCGCTCACCGGGGGGTGTGTCCGGGGCGGCCCGGACCGCGGAAGAAGGGATCGGTCACGGCACGCACTGAGCCGAGGAGGGGCTCCTCCAGCCACACCACGTCGCTGCCATCCGGAACGTCCACCGTCACCGCGGCTCCCGCCTCGCCGACCAGGCCCAGCAGGAGGCGGGACCGTCCATCGGTCTCCGATTCGACGAGATACGCCTCGCTGACTCGCGAGCCCAGGAGCTCGGCCGCGAGGCTGCGCTCGAGGGGCAGGGCGTCGGGCCCGGCCACCCGGAGCCGAACGGACGAGCGGGCGCCGTCGACGAAGATCGGCTCGTCGGTCCCCGGCAGACGTCCGTCGGCCAGCGCCGCCAGCTCGGAGATCTCGAATCGGTAAGGAATCGGTCCGGAGGGGTCCATCACGGCCGGCATGCCCGCCGCGGCCAGGTTCGCGACCGCCACCCGCGCCGGGAGCGGCAGCGACGCGGTGCCACGCGGCGCCCAGGCGGCCATCGCCCCGTTCGACGCGAAGCAGACGCTGACCGCGTCCCCGTTGCCGTCCCGGGCGAGCATCACGCTGATCTCGACCTCGTCGCTGTCGTTGACGGCGGCGGCCAGCGCGGCCTTCGCCTCCTCGCCGTGGTCGGGCGGCACCGGCAGCAGCAGCATTCCGTTCATGAGGGTCCGGTAGAAGGCGTGGAGGGCGCCGTTGCCCCCGTCCTTCTCCTCCGCCTCGCGGGCGGCGCGCATCGCCTCGAACAGGTTGGCGGCGCTGAGCTCCAGCGAGCCGCTCGGCTGCGAGCGGTCATGGGAGCCGGGAGCGGGGCGCTGCTGGTCGGTGGTCATCGGTTCGTCATCGGTCTCCGGAGCAGCCTAGCCGAATCGCGGTGCTACGATCATCGGCATGATCCGCGGCATCGATCACCTCGTGATCGCGGTGCCCGACCCGGACGCCGCGGCCGATGAGCTCGAATCCACCCTGGGCGTTGCCTGCACCGCAGGTGGGCGCCACACCGGCGGCGGCACCTTCAACCGCATCGCCTGGCTCGCCGATGGCGCCTATCTGGAGCTGATCGGCGTCGACGACCGTTCCCTCGCCGAGCGCACTCCCATCGGCGCGGCGGCGGTGCGGACCCTCGATGAGCACGGTGCCGGCCTCGCCGCCTACGCGCTGCTGGTCGACGACCTTTCCGACGCCGTTGCGCGCCTGCGCGTCAACGGGAGTGCCATCGGCGAACCGAGTCCCGGATCGCGCACCACCCCTGACGGCGAGCTGGTCGCGTGGGCGATCGCGGTCCCTTCGCGCCTCGGGCCGGAGGGCCTTCCGTTCCTGATCGAGCATCAGGCGACCGGAAGCGAGTGGGATGCGGCGGGGATCGCGGCACGCCGCGCGCAGCGCCACCCCATCGGGTCGCCGGTGCGGCTGGCGCGGCTCGACGTTGCGACCGCGGACCCGGTGTCGCGTGCGGCGGACCACGCCGCCCAGCTGGACGTGGAGTTCTGGGCGGTTGCGGACCTCGCGGTCGTCGAGCTCGGGTCGCACGTGATTCGCCTGGTTCCGCGGCGTGAGATGAGCCATCCGGCGGTCGTGACCCTGGATGCCGAGGTGGGGGCGCCGCTCACCGCCGACCTCTTCGGGCTGCGATTCGACGTCGCCCGGGTTGCGTCGCCGGCCGGGGTGGCCGGCTAGCCTCACATCCGGAAGACGCCGAAGCGGGTCTCCCCGATCTCGGCGTTCAGCGCCGCGCTGATGCCCATGGCCAGCACGCGGCGGGTATCGAGCGGGTCGATGACCCCGTCATCCCAGAGGCGCGCGGTGGAGTAGTACGGCGAGCCCTGGCGGTCGTACTCGGCGAGGATCGGTGCCTCGAAGGCGTCGCGGTCGGCATCGGTCTCGAAGCCGCCGCGCACGGTCGACAGGACGCGGGCCGCCTGGACCCCGCCCATCACCGAGATGCGGGCGTTCGGCCACATCCACAGCTGGCGCGGTGAGTAGGCGCGCCCCGCCATCCCGTAGTTGCCCGCCCCGAAGGAGCCACCGATGACCACCGTGAACTTCGGCACGCTCGTGGTGGCCACCGCGGTCACCAGCTTGGCGCCGTCCTTGGCGATCCCGCCGGCCTCGTACTCGCGCCCGACCATGAAGCCGGTGATGTTCTGCAGGAAGACGAGCGGGATACGCCGCTGGCTGCAGAGCTCGACGAAGTGGGCGCCCTTCAACGCGGA
>JBDTQJ010000055.1:0-12941 GCA_039932235.1 Chloroflexota bacterium | reverse complement strand
TGTCGGCCGGGACTGCGCGAGGGAGCACCCGAGGGCCACCCGCCCCCGAACGCGCGCCGGTCAGCCGGCCGCGTGCATCGAGCGCGGGAAGACGGTGCCGTCGTCCCAGGTGACCCGCCCGCCGGCGACGGTCAGCCGCACCACCCCGGGAAGTTGTCGGCCGAGCACCGGCGTGTTGGAGCTGCGCGACGCCAACCCCTCGGCGGCCACGATCCACGTCGCAGCGGGATCGAACACCACGAGGTCCGCCACCGCCCCGACGGCGAGGCCGCGCCGCTCACCGATGATCCGCGCCGGCCCGCTCGACAGTGCGGCCAGCAGCACGGGAAGTGGCACCCGGCCCGCGGCAACCGCCGCGAGGCCCAGCGACAGGGCCGTCTCGAGGCCGATCAGCCCTGGCGCGGCCTCGTCGAACGGGACGAGCTTGCGCTGCGCTGAATGTGGCGCATGGTCGGTCGCAATGGCATCGACCGTCCCGTCGGCGAGCCCGGCGAGGAGTGCCAGCGCGTCGTCACGGGCGGGGAGTGGCGAGTTGACCCTGCAGCGCCCGTCGTAGGCGAGCGCGTCGTCCACCTCACCAGCCTCCTCCCACGAGAACGAGCGGTCGCCGGCGACCCAGGCATCGGTCAGGGCGAGATGGTGCGGCGTGACGTCGCAGGTCACGCGGACGCCACGGAACCGCGCCACGCGCACCGCGTCGAGCGCGGCCGCGGTCGAGAGATGGGTGAGATGCAGGCGCGCCCCCGTCTGCTCGGCCAGGGCGAGATCGCGTTCCACGCACGCCAGCTCCGCTTCCGGGGGCCAGCCGCGGAGACCCAGTCGCAGGGCCGTCGGGCCGGCGCGCATCACCGATCCGGCGCCCAGTGCCGCGTCCTCCGCATGTTCGATGAGCGGCAGGTCGAGGGCGGCGCAGCGCTCGAGGGCGGCGCGGCCCAGGGCGTCGGTGACCGCAGCCCCGTCGTCGGAGAAGGCGACTGCCCCGGCGGCGGCCAGGGCATCGAGGTCGGCCAGCTCCTCGCCGCCGCGGTTGCGCGTCACCGTGCCGATCCAGCGGACCCGAGCCGGCATGCCAGCCGCTCGTCCGTCCAGCTCCCGCAGCAGCGCCGGATCGTCGAGGGCGGGGGACGTGTTGGGCATGGCGCAGATGGTGGTGAATCCGCCGTGGGCGGCTGCCGCGGTGGCGGACGCGATGGTCTCCGACCCCTCGTCACCCGGCTCGCGGAGGTGGGCGTGCAGGTCGACGAAGCCCGGCGCCACGATGAGCCCCTCGGCCGCGACGCGGGGCGCCACCTCGGGAAGCCGCTCCACCTCGACCAGCCGGCCCTCGAGGACCGCCACGTCGCGCACCTCGTCCTCGCCGCTTCCCGGATCGATGACCCGCGCGCCGGCGAGCAGGAACGTCGCCGTGCTCACGCCACCGCGCCGCAGACGAGGGCCAGCACCGCCATGCGCACCGGGACGCCGTTCTCCACCTGCCGCCCGATGAGGCTGCGAGGCCCGCTGGCTGCCTCCGCAGAGAGCTCCACCCCTTCGTTGGTCGGTCCCGGGTGGAGCAGTGGTGCCTCCGGCCGCGCCCACGCCAGCCGTTCCGGGGTGATGCCCCAGTCACGCGCGTACGCGGCCACCGAGTCGATGCCGCTGCCCGCGTCGCGCTCGAGCTGGACGCGCAGGGTCATCACCGCGTCCGCGCCGTCGAGGGCGTCGTGCAGCGTGGTCGCCACCTCGACCCCGGGCCACTCCCCGAAGCCGGCGACGAAGGCCGGCGGACCCGCCACGCGCAGCCGCGCCCCGAGCGTCGCCAACAGGTGCAGGTTGGAGCGTGCGACCCGCGAATGGGCCACGTCGCCCACGATGGTCACGAGCCGGCCATCCAACGGGCCGAGCGCCTCGCGCAGTGTCAGCGCATCCAGCAGCGCCTGGGTTGGGTGGGCATGCGCCCCGTCACCGCCGTTGATAATGTGCAGGCCGGTCTCGCGGGCAGCCAGCCACGGCGCCCCGGCGGCCGTGTGTCGCAGGACGGCCACCGTCACCCCGGTGCGCTCCAGGGTCCGCAGCGTGTCGACCAGTGACTCGCCCTTGCCGACACTGCTTCCCGCCACCGACAGGTCCACCGTGGTGGCGCCGAGTGCCTTCGCCGCCAGCTCGAAGCTCACCCGGGTGCGGGTCGACGGCTCGTAGAAGGCGGTGGCGACGATCTCTCGCGCCAGCAGGTCGCCCCGGCTGTGCGTCGCCCGCGCGTCGCGCATCTCGTCGGCAAGGTCCAGGATCCGCTCGGCCGCCGGGCGGTCCATGCCCGCCACGTCGAGCAGGTGGCGCATCGGCGTGGTGGCGATCACGCGTCGTCGGGACGAGCGATGACCACCTCGTCGTCATCGGTCCCGGTATCGGTCTCCGAAAGGCGCACGTGGACGATCTCGTCGCGACTGGTGGGCAGGTTCTTACCGACGTGATCGGGCCGGATGGGGAGCTCGCGGTGGCCCCGGTCGACGAGGACGGCAAGGCGCACCGCCATCGGTCGACCCTGGTCGGTGATGGCATCCAGCGCGGCGCGAACGGTACGTCCGGTGAAGAGGACGTCGTCCACCAGCACCACGGTGCGGTTGCCGACCTCAGGCAGGGCCTCGGAACGCTTGACGATGGGCGCATGCGCGATCTTGGTCAGGTCGTCGCGGTAGAAGGTGATGTCCAGCGAGCCGACCGGGACCGATGCACCCTCGTGCGCCTCGATCAGCTCCGCCAGGCGCCGCGCCAGCGGCACACCACGGCTGCGGATCCCGACCAGGACGAGCGCCTCGGTGCCCCCGTTGCGCTCCACGATCTCGTGCGCGATGCGCGTCAGGGCGCGACGGACGCCGTCTGCGTCCAGGATGCGTCGTTCGGACAAATCGGCTCCTTGGCGGCCTCACCGGACCGCGTTAAAGGTGGTGCGTTCGAGTATACCGATGGGCCGCGCATGGTTGTCGTGCCGCGGGCGTTGCGCGGCCGGCAACGCGCGGCGCCTGGATCGCCATTCGCTGACCGATTCTTGTCCAGCGCCACAACGTTGGGCCCTGGAGACGGTGCGTTTCCGGGATTCCGGCACCGGACGTTGCCCACGCAGCAACAGCGGGCGAAATTTAGGGCGCGTAGATCCCCGGCCCGACCCACACGTCGGATGGCCCGAGCGTCTGCGTTTCGTCCGGTCGATCGTCATAGTTGCGGGTCACGAGCACGAGCTCCGCCACGGGCTGCGCCAGGTCACCGGGCATTGGGAACGAGGCCGTGATGGCCAGGTGCCGGCCGTCGGGGGCGAGGGCCACGTTTCGCACGGTCGCCCCATCCGGCACGTCCGCGTCGTCGAGCCGCTGGCGCTGCGACACCTGCCCGCCATCGCGCGAGAGGTGGCCGAGGTACACGCTCCGCGGATCGCCCTCGCTCTCGACGTAGCCGAGGCCCCAGACGGCATACGCGTCCGAGTCGGCGGCCCACGCCACCTCCGCTGCCGCGATGGGACCTGGCGCGTCGGCGAAGAGGGGTGCGACATCCGGACTCGTGCCCTCGAGGTAGGCCGTTGCCGCCAGGTTGAGGACACCACCGTTGCTGAACGCCCAGGCGCCGCTGTCGCGCCCCATCTGCCCCCGCCAGAAGATGACCGTCTCGCCGTCCGGGCTGAAGAGCGGCAGGAACGCGTCGACCGGGTCGCCCGTCGAGCCGAGCTCGCCGTCCCGAGCAGGCAGGCCGCCGGACAGGTCGAACGGATACGAGACCGGGTCAGCTCCGGCCAGGCTCATCCACAGGATGGTGTCGGTCTGCCAGCTCCCGGCGTAGGCGGTACCGGTGCCGGTGAGTCGCACCGCGGCAGCGGTCGCAGGCTCGAAGGCGGTGACGTCCGCCGCTCCCGATTCGAAGTCGACAAGCGTGGCGACCAGGAATCGACCGTCGGGGGACCACAGGAGGCGGCCCGCGAACGGGTCGGGCCGTGACTCGCCGATGAAGACCACCTGATCGCCCCCGACGAGCTGGACCGCGTAGATGATGTCGGTGCCCTTCCCGTCCTGGAAGAGGCGGATCGCCAGCCATGCACCATCGGGCGAGAGCTTCGCCTCCGTCGGTACCCCGGCGAGGATGCCGTCGCCGGGAACGAGCGTGCGCAGCACTGCGCCGCTGGCCTGCTCGACCACCCGCAGGCTGAGCCCCTGGCTGATGTTGCCCGGCACGTCGAACGCGTACTCGATGCGGTAGTCGGGAGGGGCCGGCGCGAGCGAAGGCTCGGGCGACGCGGAGACGGGACCGGTCGGGACAGGGCTGAGGGTGGCGACCGGGGTCTCCGAGTTCGATGGGGTTGGGCTCACCCCCGTCGGCAGCGGCGACGAGCTGGCCACCGGCGGGCCGTCGTTCGGCAGACCGATGATGATGGCCATCACCAGCGCGGCGGCCGCCAGCGCCCCGGCGGACGCGAGGCCGACCGACGGACGGCGCCACCACGGGACCGGCACGAGGCGGCCGCGCTCGATGCCGGTCCGCACCCGCGCCCCCAGGTCTCGGGGAGCGGCCACGTGACGCACGCCGGAGAGGAGGCGCCGCGAGTCGGCCCACGCCGCTGCGGTGGCGGTGCATCGGTCGCAGCCCGCCAGGTGGGTGGCGAGGTCGGCGGCCTCGGGATCCGCCAGGTCCCCCGTCAGCGAGGCGCTGATGAGCTCTTCGGCGGCGGCATGGGAGAGGCGGCGCGGTCCGGTCATCGGGTCATTCCCTCTGCGGCTAGTGCGTCGCGCATCTCGCCGCGGGCGCGGCACAGGAGGGTGCGGACCGCGCCATAGCTCATCTCCATCACCTCGCCGATCTGCTGGGCGCTCATGTCCTCCACGTCGCTGAGCAGCAGGCACTGGCGGTGGTTGGGACGCAGCCGCAGCAGGGCGCGCTGGATCCGCTCATCCACCATGCCCCCCAGCACCTGCGCCTCGGGACCCGGCCGCCCGTCGGGCCGGTCGTGGTGCCGCGACTCGTCGCCCATCGGCACGGTGAACTTGCGGCGGCGCATGTCGTCGATCGCCGTGTTGGTCGCGATGCGATAGATCCACGACTTGGCGGATGCTTCATCGGTCAGCCCGTCGAGCTTGCGGTAGGCCTTGATGAACGTGTCCTGGCTGATGTCGGCGGCGCGGTCGGGATCGCCCACCATGCGCAGCGCGTAGTTGTAGATCGGAGTCGCGTACTCCTCGAAGAGGCGCGCGAACGTCGCCTCCCGATCGCCGGCCGTGTCGCGGGCGCTCACCGGTGGGGTGTCCACCAGGTGGCGCGTCCAGGCCATGAGCACGTTGTCCTCCGAATGGGTCGAACCTCCCCCGGGTGCTCGTTGCGACGCACGGACCGATGCATCTGTTACGCGCTACGCCCGCAGGGCGCCGCGCAGGACCTCGGCCGCGTACTCGGGGGCGGCGGGGTTGACCGCAAGGGCCGTTGCGCGCTCGAGGCCGGCGATCACCCGCAGGCGGGGATGGATCTCCCAGTGCCAGTGGAACGTGCCGTCATGGCGCTCTCCGACCGGCGAGGTGTGCAGGAACAGGTTGTACGGCGGGTCGCCCAGCGCGTCGAGCGCATGGAGCGCGCGCTGCAGGGTGGCCGCGGCACCGGCCAGCGACTCGTCGTCGAGCGTGGTGAAGTCGGCGGCGTGACGGCGCGGGACGATCATGAGCTCGAACGCGCTGCGGCTCGCCGCCGGGGCGAAGACGATGGCGTGCTCGTCGGGCAGCACCAGGCGCTCGCCGTCCTCCTCCTCAGCCCTGGCTAGACCGCACCACACGCAGCCGCGCTGTTTGATGAAATGGCGCGCCCCGCCGCCGATCTCCTCGGCGAGCCAGTGCGGCACCTGCGGGATGGCATACAGCTCCAGGTTGAGGTGCTGGCTGCGCGACCCGGCCTGGCGTCCGTAGCTCTGCACGACCTGGATGGTCAGTGCCTCCGGCTGGCCGTCGTCGCCGAGGGGGCGTGGCTGCGCGCCGAGCTCCCGCATCGTGTCGCGCAGGGTGCGCAGCATGGCCACCGCCAGCTGCGGGCTGGCGTCGGCGAGACGCTCGTGGTGGCCACGCGGCCCGACGAGGATCTCCCACGAGCCGCGCGACGCCTCCACCTCGGAGAGCGACATCTGTGCGGCGCTCTCCTTGCTCGAGTCGATGCGGTGGAACGCGTTGCCTCGCAGGGTCACGCGACGGACGGTGGTCTCAGTCTCCTCGGCCGGTGCATCGTCGCAATGGCGGCAGTGGGTGCCCTCGACCGGCTGCGCCTGGACGGCGAACGAGCTGTGCTCGAAATTGCGGTCGGTGACCACGGCCGACCACCAGCCGGTGACCGGGTCGCGACGCAGCTCGAACACGCCGCGGATCGTACTACGCGCCGGACGGCGGCCCCGCGAGCGCCTCCCGCAGGTCGGCGATCACCTCGAACGGATCGGATCCCACGACGGGGGTGGCGAACAGCTCCATGGCGCCGATGTCCGACGGCCGCACGAATGGCGCGCCGCGGTCGACGATGCGCACCAGTGGGCGCAGCTCCGGCCAGGTGGCGTCGAGCGGGGCACGCCACAGCGCGAGGTTGAAGGCGCGCACGCCGAGCACGTCGCGGTAGGCGGTCACGACTCGCCCGACCGAGGTGCGGAACGCCGTGCTGGCATCGTCGACCGCGGAATCGGCGACCAGCCACAGCTCGCGCTCCTTCACCGGAGTCAGCGACGAGATCAGGGTGGCGCCCGGGAGCGGCACCGCCAGCCCCAGGTCGCGATGGGCGGCCAGCAGGTCGTCGAGGTAGTGGTGGCCGCTGGCGGCCGCGTACGCGGCTGCATCGCGTCGCCAGCGCTCCAGCCGGGCGTGGTGGCGGCCGTGGCCGAGCAGCGTCTGGGCATGGCCGTGGATGATCGAGCCTCCCGCGCGCCAGAGGCAGTTCCACAGGAAGAGGTAACGATCCGCGGCAGGGTCGGTGGCGCGCGCGGCATCCGCCCAGCGGCGGCCGAGTGCCAGGAGATCTGCCACGTCCTCCACGTCGAACGCCAGCGGGTCGTGATCGTCGAAGACGAGGATGCCGTGCTCGGCGTCGTACGCCGCCGCGTTGGCGCCGCTCACCGCGGCGTGGCCGCGCACGCGGCCCCAGGCCGCGGCCGGGGTGCCGTGCAGCGGATCGCAGAAGGGGTCGTCGCGGGTCGTGTCGATCTCGCCCGCCACTCGCGCATCATCTGGCGTGCGGCCGTCACCGTCGACCGGGCGCAGCGCGCGCAGCGGGGCGAAGACGGTGCCCTCCAGCATCACCCGGTCGGTGAGCCGGACGACCGTCTGCTCGCGCACCGCGTCGACGGAGCCGAAGTACTCGGTCAGCCAGCGGTCCATCTCGGGTGGCGGATTGGTCCGCGCGGTGTCGACACGCAGCTCGAAGAGCCGATCGAAGCGGGCTCGCGCCGCGTCGGGAAGCTGCGCAACGAGCTCCGGGAGCCGCGCGATCGCCGGCGCGCCCGCAGGCGCATCGGTCAGGTGGTCGGGGCCTGCGATGTGAGCCCGTCCCAGCTCCTGGGGCGCTCCTGTGCCAGCCACTCGTCGCGGAGCAGGCTCATGACGTCCACGTCCCAGAAGCCGCCCTCGGCGAAGAGTGCGTGCCGCTGCGTGCCTTCGTGCACGAAGCCCGCCTTCTGGTAGCTGCGCTGCGCCCGCTTGTTGGGGGCGTAGACCTGCAGGTAGATGCGCTCCAGGCGCAGGGCGCCGAAACCGAAGTCGCAGATCGCGTGCAGGGCCTCCGTCCCGTAGCCCTGGTTCCAGTACGCCTTCTCACCGATGGAGATGCCGAACTCGGCGTTGCCCTCCATGCCGTTGATGCCGTGGAGGCCAGCCGTCCCGATGGGCGTGCCCTCCTCGAGGAGGCAGATCACGAAGTGGTAGTCGCGCTTGCCCTGCGAGCCGAGCATCTGCTCGAACCAGCGTTCCTCGGCGGCCAGCGAGAACGGCGCCCGCAGGGCGAGGTAGCGGGTCACCTGTCCATCCGCGAACCAGCGGACGAAGCGCTCGAGATCGTCCTTCTCGGCGGGCCGGAGGTAGACACGGGCGGCGCGCAGCGTCGGCACGGGACGCGCGGAAGGGGCGTCGCCGGCGGGCGGTATCGGTCCTGCGGTAGGCTCGGTCATCAGATGATCGAAGCATATACAAGGAGTGCTGCGCGCATGGCTGCAACCCGAACCGCCACCGTCACCTGGAACGGATCCCTCGCCCGCGGAGACGGCAGCGTCTCAGCGGGCTCGAGCGAGCTGTTCACCGACCTCCCGGTGTCCTGGAGCTCGCGCACCGAGGGGGTCGACGGCCGCACGTCGCCGGAGGAGCTGCTGGCCGCAGCGCACGCCTCCTGCTACGCGATGGCCCTCTCCGGGGCGCTCGGCCGCGCCGGCTCCCCGCCGGACCACCTGCACGTGGGCGCGACCGTCACCTTCGACAAGGTCGGCGATGGCTGGAGCGTCACCGCCTCGCAGCTCGACGTGGTCGGGGTGGTGCCGGGAATGAGCTCGGCGACCTTCGACGAGATCGCGGAGGCGACCAAGGACGGCTGCCCCATCTCCCGAGCCCTGGCCGGCAACGTGGCGCTCTCCGTGGCCGCGACCCTGGAGGAGGAGCACGACCACTAGCAGCTAGCCGACGGCGGCGGCGATCTCCGGCTTGAGCCCGGGGAACGTGGCCAGGAACTCGATCCGCTCGCGCTTCAGGCGCTCGACGATCGCGGCGTAGTCGTCCATCCGGCCGAGCCGCTCGTAGAGGCGGCGTGGCTGGAGCTTCTCGGTGTCGTCGATGCCCGGCACCGCGGTGGCGACCTCGTACCCGAAGTCAGGATCCGTCTGCCAGGTGATGCTCTCCTCGACGATGGCCTCCACGAAGGCGGACGAGTCGTGGATGGCCATCTTCTTCGACTCGGCGTCATCGTCACCGCCGCCGATGCGCCCGGTGTTGAGGAGATAGACGTCGAAGTCGCTCGAGGCCATGAGGTCGTGGAAGCGGTTCGCCTGCTCCTCGTCGCGGAGCGGGAAGAAGGGGTTGGTGCCCGGGACCCGAAGTGCCTTGCCCTCTTCGGCGGCGCCGCCGGCCGAGGTGCCCTGCGTCTCGCCGAGCATGAAGTAGGCGGCGGCCTGCTCGCGGGTCAGGCGTGCGACACCCGGGATGATGTTGTCGTTGCGGTTGAGGATGAGGAGGTGCGAGACCGGGCCCATCTCGCGCGGGTCGCGCCAGATGCCGAGCGAGCTCATGGGGAAGGTGGCGCGCCCGTTCTTGGTGTACGAGGTGTCGAAGAAGTCGACCGGCCCGTCGAGATCGGCCTGTGAGACGTTCTCCAGGTAGGCGTCCGGCTTGACCACCGCGCCATGGATGGCCGGCTCGTTGGCCGGGTCCAGGCCAAAGGTCTTGGCGAAGCAGCCGTTCTCGGTGCCCACCACGCGGCCGCCCGGGAAGAGGGCGATGAAGTCGTCCTGCACCGGCTGCGACCCGTTCTGGCGGGTGAAGGTGGTGGTCGTCTTGCCGGTCCCGGACAGACCGATGATGAGGACGGTCCGCTCGCCGGCGTCGGTCGGGATGACCTTGCAGCCGGCATGCATCGCGAGGCCGCCCTTGGCCTGGATGCGCTGGTTCCACATCCGCAGGCCGCCCTTCTTCGACTCACCGAAGTAGTCGGAGTTGAAGACGCGGCTGATCCCGGCGTCTAGGTCGACGGCAATCAGCCGCTGCTCGGGGTAGTCGGGCATCGGGAGGTTGGGGGTGTAGATCATCACCAGCTCGGGCTGCCATGCCTCGCCCGGTGTATCGGAGTCGTCGGGCGTGAAGTAGAGCTGCTGCTGCATGCCCGCGACGTTGGCGTTGGCCTCCTCGATGTACAGGCGCGCGCGCGACCGATGCTCCGGATCGTTGCCGATGTAGCCGTCGATGATCACCATCGCCTGGTCGGCGATGTAGGCGTCCTGCAACGCCGCCACGCGGTCGTACTCGGCCCGGTCGATGACCTTCTTGTCGGTCATGGAAGCGTCGTCGGTGACGATGTACGTCGAGCCGGCGGAGCGGCTCACGACCCGGCTCTGGACGTTGTAGTTACCAAAGCTCGTGCGCCGCGCGTTGCGCATGCGGCTGGTGAGCTCCTGCAGGTCAGCCGCGGAGGGGTTGTAGCGGACCGATTTCGCGGTCGGAAGGGGCGTACCGTTCGGTCCCAGCGGGACGGAGGCCGTCGCCGGGTCGGCGAGCATGCTCATCGCTTCGTTGATCTCCTTGTGGCGCTCTCGAGCTCTCGCGATCTGCGGCTCGGGCGAGGCGGCGCGCTCACGCGCGCAACGGATGATCGGGATGCAATCGTACCTGAAACCTTTCGGCGCGTGCCCGCCTCGGTATCGGTGAAGGGGCTGACAGGGCTCCGCACACGCACCAGAGGATTCGATACCGATGTTCCACTCGCCCATTCGCGCCGCTGCCCTGGCGGTCGGCGCGCTTCTCCTGGTCGCCGGCGTCGGACTCGCCGCAGGCAACCGCCCGTCCGGGACCGATGACGCCCTGGCCGCGAGCGCCGAGGCCAGCGCATTGACCAATGGCTCCCCCGACGCCGAGGACTCCGATGTCGCCGAGGCGAGCGAGAGCCCAGAGGCTTCCAACGAGGCCGAGGCATCCGACGAGGCCCAGGCATCCAACGAGGCCCAGGCATCCAACGAGGCCGGCGAGGACAGCATCGAGAACGAGGTCGAGGACGGGCCGGACGGCGAGGATGCCTCGCACGAGGCCGCCCCGAGCGCCGGGGCGTCCGCGGACGACGAGACCGATGCCCTCGAGGTCGAGGACAACTCCGGACCCGGTGGCGGGGACGACGACCACTCCGGCCCCGGCGGTGGCGACGACAGCTCCGGCTCGGGTGGCGGCGACGACTGACGAGCGGCAGCACGACACCGCGGGGCGATGGCCGCCGCGTGGCACGATGGGCGCGTGGATGACCGTGCCCTCGTCCGCGCCGTCCTGGACGGCGACCGTGACGCGTTCCGCCCCGTCGTGGAGCGGGAGGCGACCGCCGTGTACCGGGCCTGCCTGCGCATCCTGGGCGAGCCGGCCGACGCAGAGGACGTCGCCCAGGAGTCGATGGTGATCGGGTACCGATCGCTGGCGACCTTCCGCGGCGATGGACCGCTGGGGGCGTGGCTGGTGCGAATCGCCACCCGCCAGGCGTATCGCCGGGTGGGACAGCGCAGGAACGCGGTGGACCTCGCGGCGATCCCCGAGCCAGCCGGAAGCGGCCCGTCGTCGGCCGAACCGCTGGGAACGTTGATCGCCAGCGAGCGCGCCACGGAGCTGCGGGCCGGCGTGGCTGCCCTCCCCGAGCCGTATCGCGAGACCGTCGCGCTGCGCTTCTTCGGGGAGCTGGCGCTCGACGAGATCGCCGCAGCCACCGGCCGCCCGCTCAACACCGTCAAGACACACCTGCGACGCGGCCTGGAGCGGCTGCGCGTCGCCGTCGGGAGGGGACAGCCGTGACCCGCCGACCCTTCACCAGCGGTGAGCTGGGCCGCGACGACGCCGAGCTGGATCAGCTCGGCGCGGAGCTGGAGGCGCTCGCCGCGGGGGCCTCGACGCCGAGCCGTGGATTCCACAACCGCGTCCTCGCCGCCGTCGACGGGACCGAGCCACCGCGCCGCTGGTGGTTGGCGGCGTGGCTCGCGCCCGGCTCGGGCGCTGCCTGGCAGGGCGCCACGCTGGCACTGGTCCTCGTCCTGGGGGTGACGGCCGCGCTGATGGCCGGAGGGCTCCTCGACGGCGTGCGCCGCACACCGGGCGCGGGTACTTCGCCCGCTCCGTCCGAGAGCGCCGAGCAGAGCATCACGCCGTCACCGTCGCCTTCTCCGAGCCCGACGATCACGCCCACCCCATCTTCTGCCGCATCGGTCAGTCCCACGGCTACCCCGGTGGTCAGCGCAGAGGGCTCGCCGTCCGAGAGCGAGGACGGCGCCGAAACGCCCCGTCCCGGTGAATCGGACAACTCCGGCCCGGGCGGTGGAGGCGGCGACAGCTCCGGGTCCGGCAGCGGGGACGACTAGATGCTGCTGAAGGCCGCCGGATAGTCGAGAATCCCGCCGGGGACGGCGGCCGCATCGGTGAGCGGCAACACCTGGAAAACGCCGCCGGGAGCGGACCACGGGCCGCTGATGTCGAGCTCCGCGGCGTCCTGGAATCCGAAGCGGCGGTAGAACTCGGGGGAGCCGAGCACGGCAATGCCTGCCTCCTCGTCGCGCCCCTGCGCAAGCGCGACGGCGGCGCGCATGAGGAGCGTGCCGAAGCCGTTCCCCTGGTGCATGGGTGCGACGGCGATAGGAGCGAGGGCAAAGAACGGGGTGCGGTGGCCGGTCTCCGAGACGAGGTCGACCCGCGAGAGGAGGACGTGGCCAACCAGCTGGCCGTTGAGGTCGGCAACGAGTGAGAGGGCCGGCACGAAGAAGGCGCTGCGCCGGATCGCGTCGACCAGCTCCGCCTCCGCCGGGCCGCCGAAGGCTGCTCTGTGGAGCTCGGCGATGGCGTCGATGTCGTCGGGAAGCTCGGAACGGATGGTGGGGAGCGCGGCCGCCTCGGCGCGCTCGAGTGCCGTCCCCTCGGAGGTGGCGTCGAGGCGTGTGGTCATGGTCGTCCCCATCAGCAGGAACTGCGCCAGCTCGGCAGGGTGGCGAGCAAGCGCCTGATGCTTGACATTGTTAAGTATCCTTGTTGGCACGTCGGCGCTGCGTCGACCGTCTTCGAGGGTCCGTCCCCTCGCCCGATGACCGCCATCCCCGGATGCGCACCCTCCGTCGTCGAGCGGATTGCCTGGCTGCTGCGGGTTCGGACGCCGTCCCATCGGAGATATCGCTCAACTGGTCCACTGGAGGACAACCCCTTGGCGCGACATTCAACCTTCCGGCCACTCATGTCCCTGCTCGTCGCCCTGGCGATGCT
>JBDTQJ010000054.1:0-12984 GCA_039932235.1 Chloroflexota bacterium | reverse complement strand
ACGCTCATGGCCACGGTCGTGCGGCCGCGCATCATGACGCCCTCGATGAGGGCCTGTCCGCCGTAGAAGAAGTCCGGCATCCGGAACCTGGCGCGCCCCTGGGTCGACCCGACCGTCTCGACCACGAACGGGCCTGCGGCCATGATGAGCTCGGGGATCAGGAAGAGCAGGTGGGGCGCAAGACGCGCCGGCCACCACGAGGGCGACCGGCGCATCTGCTGGGCTCCATGTCGGGGATCGGGAGCGGTCAGCGCAGGGCGCGCTCCATGCGCTTCTGGAACCGCTCGACCTGGCCGGCCGTGTCGACGATGTTCTGCGTGCCCGTGTAGAACGGGTGGCAGTTGCTGCAGACCTCGACCTTGATCGACTCTACGGTCGACCCGACGGTGAAGTTGTTGCCACACACGCAGTGGACCTGCGCCATGTGGTACTGGGGATGGATCTCGGTCTTCATTGGAATCTCCGGGGTGCTGCGCGAGCGCCGCCCTGGCCGATCAGGCCGGGGTGGCGACCACGCTGACGCGCTTCTTGTCGCGCGTCTGATGGGTGAACTTGACGGTCCCGTTGGAAGTGGCGAAGAGGGTGTAATCCCTTCCCATCCCGACGTTCTCGCCTGCGTTGAAGGTGCTGCCGCGCTGCCGCACGATGATGGTGCCGGCGTTGACCAGCTGCCCGTCGCCACGCTTGACGCCGAGCCGCTTGCCGGCGCTGTCGCGACCGTTCTTGCTGGACGAGCCAGCCTTCTTGTGGGCCATGGCTGATTACTCCTTGTCGGCCGCCGGCTTGGTGGTCCGGCTGCGCGTGGCTCGCTTGGGCTTCTCGGTCGTGTCGGCGGCCTTGGCGCGGGTCGCGCGCTTCGGCTTCTCCGCCGCGGAGGTGGAGGCGGCAGTGGCCTTCGGCTTCGCTGCGGTCCTGGCCTTTGCTGCGGTCTTGGGCTTGGCGGCGGCCTTCGGCTTGGCGGCGGTCTTCGCCGTCGCTGCGGCCTTCGGCTTCGGCTCGGCGACAGCCTTGGCGGTCGCTGCGGCCTTCGGCTTCGGCGCAGCCTTGGGGGCCGCCTCGACCCGCGAGGTCTTGCCGCTCGCGCTGATCTCGTCGATCCGCACGCGCATCAGGTCCTGGCGGTGGCCGGTCCGGCGCCGGTACTTGGCCTTCTGCTTGAACTTGAAGATGATGATCTTCGGCCCACGCTCCTCGCGGAGGACGGTGCCGGTGACGCTGGCGCCCGCGACGAGCGGCGTCCCCACCGTCACGTCGTCGCCGTCACCGATGAGGAGGACGCGGTCGAACGTGACCAATGCGCCCTGGTCGGCGGCCAGCTTCTCGATCAAGAGCTCGCTGCCGGCCTCGACGCGGTATTGCTTACCGCCTGTGGTGACGACAGCGTACATGGCCAACTCCGTGATGGGGTGAAAATGTGAGGTCGGTGCGGCTACCGGTGGCGCGCACAACGACGCGGGCCGACCCGTGGTCGCCCGCGGACCGACAAGTTTATCGGGCTATCGGGGGAGTGTCAACGAAGAGGAGCTTGGTCCGGACCGCGCCCAGGGTGCGCAGCGGCAGGTCGAGGGCCTGAACCACGTCCTCCGGGCGGCCCGCCCCGGTCGCGTCGAGGCGCAGGACCATGCGAATGCGGCCGGTGTGCGCCTTGGCATCGACGTCGAGGACCTCGATGTCCTCGACGAGTGGACGCAGATCCCGCTCGCCAGCGTCGGCCCGACGTTCCGACTCGCCCTTGCGACGGCGGCCCGGCAACGTCTTGGCGGCGAGCAGGCGCACGACGGCGCCGCGCAGCTCGTCGCTGGTCAGGTCGGCATTGCCGAGCGCCGTGACCTCGTACTCCGCGGCCCGCAGCTGCGACGCAGCCGACGGGAAGCCGTGCCACACCTCGCGCGCGTCGAGCAGCTCGATGCCCTCGGGGAAGAGCTGCCCGGCAGCCTGGATGCGCTCGATCGGCACGAGCTCGTCGAAGTAGGCCTCCACGATCTCGCCGCGCAGCTCCAGGCCCACCGGCGGGTTGGCGGCGAGCTTGATGCGGGCGCGTGGCTTGGCGGCGTTGGTGTGGCTCAGCGGCAGGCCGGCCTGGGTGAACGCCTCGGCGAAGGCGGGCACCAGGTCGGACTGGCGGAGGCGGAGCGCCGGGGCGCGCCGCGCGAAGAGGATCTGCCAGCGCTGGCGCGGCTGATCAGGGTTGGTTCGATCTGTCATGTCAGCCGTGAATGGTACCGCCGTCGGCCGTCCGCGGGAAGCGGGGCCCCTATCATGCCCTCGCGAACCCGGCCCATCGGCCGCGTCGACGAGCAGTCGGAGGAGGAGCCATGGCAGATCTGCTGGCCGCCGCGCGCCGGCACCGCCTCTCCCTCTTCGCGCTCGCGATGGTCATCCTGGTGTCGTGGCTGGTGTGGAGCGCGCGCGGCGCGCTGCCCGCGTTCGTCATCGGACTTGCGCTTGCCTTCGTCCTCGACCCGGTGGTGACCCGCATCCAGCGACTGGGAATCCCGCGCTGGGGCGGGGTGCTGGCCGCGTACGCCATGGTCGTCGCGCTGGTGTGGGTCCTGATCGCGTTCGCCTTGCCGCCGATCGGCCGCCAGGCTCGAGAGCTGATCGAGCGTGGACCGGAGTTCGGCGCCGCCATCGGGGCGTGGGAGCAGGACCTCGCACGCTGGTATGCGTCACTGAGCCTGCCACCCGAGCTGCGCGACATGATCGATGCGTCCGTGGCCCGCGGCCGGGAGGCGTTCGGCGAGCTGCTGCAGGCCGTCGCCGGTCCGCTGGTCGGCACGCTGGTGCGGACGGCGACCTTCGTCCTCGGCCTGGTGATCATCCCGGTCTGGCTCTTCTTCGTGCTCAAGGATCGCCATGCCTTCCCGCGCGCCGTCGCCGGCGCCCTCCCGCCGTCGTGGCGGCTCGACGCCGACGCGGTCCTGGCGATCATCGCCCGCATCGGCGGACGCTGGGTGCGCGGCCAGCTGCTGCTGGGCGCCGCCATCTTCGCCGCCAGCGCCATCGGGCTGACCTTCCTGACGGTCATCGGCTTCCGCGAGCTCGGCGAGTTCACCCTGGTCCTGGCGCTCATCGCCGGCGTGCTGGAGTGGTTCCCGATCATCGGTCCGATCATCGCCGCCGTGCCGGCCATCCTCATCGCCCTGACCATCTCGCCGGCCGCGGTGATCGCGGTCGTCATCCTCTACACCGCCGTGCAGCAGCTCGAGAACAACCTGCTGGTGCCCAAGGTGATGGGCGACGCCGTCGAGCTGCACCCGGCGGTGATGATCGTGGCGCTGGTCATCGGCGGGGCGCTGTTCGGAATCGGCGGGGCCATCCTCGCCGCCCCGACCGTGGCCGTCGGCCGCGACCTGTATCGGTACGGATTCCGGCGGCTGTCCGGCGAGGAGCCGGCGGCGGCCCGTCGCGACGTGCTCGGCGAGCAGGTCGAGCCGGTCGAGGAGCCCGATGTCGACGCGGCCGCCACGGAATCGGGACCGCCGGCCGAGGACTGATCGGTCAGAACGTCGGCTTGTCCGCGTGAATGCGGACCGATTCGAGGATCCCCATCCCGAACAGCAGGGAGATGAGCGACGAACCGCCGTACGTCACGAACGGCAGCGGGATCCCGGTCACCGGCATGATCCCGATCACCATCCCGACGTTCACCAGCACCTGGAAGAGGATCATCGTCGCCAGGCCCACGGCCACCATCGAGCCGAGCGCGTCACCCGCCCGCCAGCCGATGTGCAGGATGCGCCAGATGAGGAGCGCGAAGAGGCCGAGCAGGAGGAGGCCGCCGACGAGGCCGAGCTCCTCCCCCACCACGGTGAAGATGAAGTCGGTGCTCTGCACCGGGAGCAGGCCCGCCTGGTTCTGACGCCCCGCGGTCAGGCCCTGCCCCAGGACGCCCCCAGAGCCGACGGCGTTCAACGCCTGCACGAGCTGGTAGCAGGCGCCCTGCGCATCGGCGTAGGGGTCCAGGAAGCAGAAGAGGCGCTGACGCTGGTACTCCTGCAGTGCACCGATCGCAAACGGGGCGGCCGCCACGACGGCGCCCGTGAAGATGGCCATCCAGCCGATGCTCGCACCGCTCATGAAGAGCATGCCGGCCAGGATGGCCACGAAGACGAGGGCCGTCCCCAGGTCCGGCTGGCGAAAGACGAGGAACGTGGGCAGCGCCATCAGGGCGGCGGCCCCGACGATCGTCGAGAGGCGCCCGATACGCTCGCGGCGCCCGGCGAGGAACGATGCCATGACCACGATCATCAGCACCTTGCTGACCTCGCTGAACTGGAAGTCGAGGCCCGCCACGGTGATCGACATCTGGGCGCCGAACAGGTTCGTGCCGAGGAGCATGGTGAGCGCCAACAGGCCCAGCACGAGCACGTAGATCGGGCCGGTGAACGGCTGCAGCCAGTGGTAGTCGACGCTGGCGGCGACGAAGAAGATGGTCAGACCGATGGCCGCCCAGATCACCGTCTTGACCGGCTGGCTGAGCGAACCCGCGCTCGCCGCGTCGTTGTAGCTCGCCGAGTAGCCCATCACCACGCCGAAGGTGATCAGCAGGATCACGTAGACGAACAGCTGCACATCGAAGATGCGCCACTCGCGGCCGGTGAGCGTCCCGCGCAGGGTCGAGCTGACGACGCCCATCTAGTTCGCCGCCACGAGGCTGAAGTCGCGCGGGTCGAGACGCAGATCCTGGTCGAGGTCGTAGTACTCCTGCAGGAAGTACTTGACCACTTCGAGCGACACGTTGCCGGGCACGACCGCCGAGTAGGCGAAGGTCACGACCGCGAGGTCGGCATCGGTCGCGCCGGGCGCACTCGGCAGATAGGCCACGAACCAGGAGTGGAACGGCAGCGTGCCCTCGCTGGTCGGCTCACCGAACTCGGCGGTGCCGGTCTTGCCTGACAGCGCACCGGGCAGGCGCAGGTCGCGGATGTTGTAGGCGTGCCCCGTGGTGATCACCTCGCGCGTGCCGACCCGCATGGTCTGCATCGTCGTGTCGCTCGCCCCGATCTCGGCCATCACCTCCGGCGGCGTCGGGGTGAGCAGCGCACCGTGCGCGTCGGCCGTGCCGCGCACGATCTGGGGTCGCATGAGATGACCGCCGTTGGCGAGCGCGGCATACGCGTTGAGCAGCTGGAGCGGCGTGACCGCGATCACGTTCTGACCGATGCCCGCCTGTGCCAGCTCGCCGGTGAAGACGCCGGGACGGCCCTGGGACTGGGCCCAGGCCGTGCTGGCCACGATTCCGTCCGCCTCGCCGGGCAGCCGCACGCCGGTCGGGTTGCCGAAGCCCAGGCGCTCCGCCCACGCGCCGAGGCGGTCGACGCCGAGCTTGACGGCCATCTGGTAGTAGAACGTGTCCGAGCTGATGGCGAACGCATCGACCATGTCGAGCGGTCCGAAGCCGCGCCGGTTCCAGTCGAAGAGGCACTGGCCTGCCGGGGCACCGGGAATCTGGTAGCAGCCGTAGGTCGGCCAGCGCTGGCCGGGGGTCGTGACCCCCTCCTCCAGGGCGGCGATCCCGGTCACCAGCTTGAAGGTGGAGCCGGGGGGATAGATATCGGCGATGGCATGGTTGCGCAGCGGCTGGCCCTGGGCGGTGAGGTAGGCCTGGTAGTCGCCGGCGCTGATGCCGGCGGCGAACTTGTTGTTGTCGTATGCCGGCAGGGAGACCATCGCCAGGATCTCGCCGGTCTGCGGGTTCATGACGATCGTGACGCCCTGCTCGACGCCGACGGCGTCCATCCCCCAGCGCAGGGCGTCGGTGGCGGTGCGCTGAACGTCGGCGTCGATGGTGAGCTGCAGGTTCTCACCCGCCACCGGCTCGCGAACCGTGTCCAGCACCGCGCCCGTCCTCCCGCTCGCGTCGCGTTCGACCAGGCGCGTGCCGTAGGTGCCGCGCAGCTCCTCCTCGTAGCTCGCCTCGACCCCGGCCCGCCCGATGGCGTCGTCCGGAAGGTAGCCCGCGGCCTCCAGCTGGTTGAGCTCCTCGGCATTGACCGGGCCGGTGTAGCCAACGAGGTGAGAGAGCAGGGTGCCGTCGACCTTGCCGTCCGCGTCGAGGTACTGGCGCACGGGCTCTGCCTCGACCACGATCCCCGGCAGATCGCCGGCGCGCTCCCCGAGCACGAGGGCGGCCTGGCGGTCGATGCCGCGCGCCAGCGGAATCAGGTCGTACGGTGAGCCGGAGAAGGCGTCCAGCCTGGCCCGCAGCTCCTGGGCGGGAACGCCGGTCAGGCGGGCCACCTCGCCGAGCACCAGGCCGGTCCGTTCGCCGGGGAGGTCCGCGCGGCGCGCCTTGACCGTCCACGAGGGGACGTTGATGGCCAGGGGGCGGCCGTCGCGGTCGAAGATCAGGCCGCGCGCGGCGGGGATCGGAATCTCCACGGAGCCGACCTCCTGCGCCCGACGGGCGTACGTGGCACCGTCCACGACCTGCAGCTGCACCAGTCGCCCCGCCAGGGCCGAGAAAATGAGCAGCGCGACGCCGCCGAAGGCGATGAACCGTGCGCGGGAGCGCGGCAGGTCGCGGCCGCGGCCGGTATTGAGGTCAGCCATCGGTCACCATGCCGGGCGCTCCTCGAGCAGCCCGAGGCGGCCGGCGAGCAACCGCACCAGCGGAAACAGGAGTCCGGCGAGCACCGCGTTGAGGACTGCGGCCGGCAGCATGAGCGCCAACGCGTCACCACCAGCCACCGGCTCACCGACGAGACGGCTGATCGCGAGCGTCGCTGCGTCGGCCACGATGCTCGCCGCGAAAGCCGCAAGGACCGGGTAGACCCAGGTCAGGCGTCCGAGGACGCGGTCGCCGGCGGCCACGAGGACGGCCACCAGCAGGAGGGTCAGCGGCAGGCTGCCGAGCGGGGCGCTGACGACGAGGTTGGCGGTCAGGCCGGCCGCGAACGCCCAGATCGTGCCGTGCGTGAAGCCGAAGACGACCGTCACCAGCACCACCGCAACCAGGGCGAGGTTCGGATAGACCCCGGCGACCTGGATGACGGGTGTGAGGCCGGCGTGGATGACTCCGGCCAGGATGGCGAGCAGCGCGCTGGTGTACGTGATGTCCGGAAGCTCCCCGGTACCGAAGAGTGGTGGGCGGCGTGGTGGGAGTATACCGAGGCCAACGCCTCCGTTCGAAGCACCAAGGTTATCCACACTGTTTCACGTGGAACGTCGAGGAACACCAAGGTTGCACGTGCAACGAGCAGCTCCGATAAGCCGGTGATAAGCGGCGGAAAGACCCGCAAACTGGTAGAATTGGGGTGCCCATCTGAACTCGCTGCGGAGCGCCTGTGATCAGGGTCACGGCCTGCACCAACCAGAAGGGCGGCGTCGGAAAGACGACGACCGTGGTGAACCTGGCGGCCTACCTGGCTCTCTCCGGCACCTCGACCCTCGTCATCGACCTCGACCCCCAGGGCAACGCGACCAGCGGCCTGGGAGTCGACCGACGTACGCTCGACCAGTCCGTCTATAACGGCCTCATCGACCGCGTTCCGATGGACGAGCTCGTGATCGGCACAGCAATCGAAGGATTGGACCTCGTCCCCTCGGCGCCGGAGCTGTCCGGAGCCGAGGTGGAGCTCGTCGACGTCCCGGCGCGGGAGCGACGCCTGGCTGCCAGCCTGGCGGACCTCACGGGCCGCTACGACCGGGTGCTCATCGACTGCCCGCCCTCGCTGGGCCTGCTGACGCTGAACGCCCTCACCGCGGCCGACGGCGTCCTGATCCCCATCCAGACCGAGTACTACGCCCTGGAGGGCCTGAGCCAACTGGTGAACACCATCCGCCTCGTCCGCGAGGGTCTCAATCCGCGACTCGAGATCGACGGCGTCCTGCTCACGATGTACGACGCTCGCACCAACCTGTCCGCGCAGGTCGCGGCAGAGGTTCGGCGCCACATGAACGGCAGCGTCTACGAGACCGTCGTCCCGCGCAGCGTGCGCCTCTCCGAGGCGCCGAGCCATGGCCTGCCCGTGGCACTCTACGATCCGGCCTCGCGCGGAGCGGTCGCGTACCGCTCGCTCGCCGGCGAGGTGGCGGCGCGTGGCTAGCGAGCGCAACCCGAAGAGCTTCGGGCTCGGTCGGGGCCTCGACGCGCTCATCCCGCGGCCGACGAGCGACGAGCCGGGCGTCCTGCAGCTGCCGGTCGGTCGCATTCGGCGCAATCCGCACCAGCCGCGCGAGCGATTCGACGACGAGCGACTCGGCGAGCTGGCCGCCTCGATCGCCGTGCACGGCGTCCTGCAGCCGATCCTCGTGCGCGCCCTCCCCGACGGCGACTACGAGCTCGTCGCCGGTGAGCGACGGCTGCGTGCCACCCGCCTGGCAGGCCTGGAGCGCATCCCGGCCATCGTGCGCGAGACGCAGGGCGCCGGCGACCAGCTCGAGATCGCGCTCATCGAGAACGTCCAGCGCGCCGACCTCAACGCCATCGAGACCGCGCTCGCCTACCGGGAGCTGACGCAGCGCTTCGGCCTGACCCACGAGGCGGTGGCCCGCCAGGTCGGCAAGAGCCGGGTGGCGGTCAGCAATGCGCTGCGCCTCCTCGACCTCGCGCCGGAGACACGGCAGGCCATGGTCCAGGGCCAGATCAGCGAGGGGCACGGCCGCGCCCTCGCCGCGCTCTCGGTGCCGGAGCTGCAGCGCGCCGTCCTCGGCGTGGTGCTGGAGCAGGGGCTCTCGGTCCGGCAGACCGAGGAGCTCGTGCGGCGCAAGCGCGAGACGCCCGTCACCGACCGGCGCCGCACTGAGCTCTCTGGCGACCTGACCGATCTCGAGGCCCAGCTGCGCGGCATGCTGGCCACCAAGGTCGCCATCAGCCGCACGCGGCGCGGCGGTCGCCTGACCATCGACTTCTACTCCGACGAGGAGCTGGACCGCATCTACGCGATCATCACCCGCGGGTCTGGCAGCGCACCCGTCGACACCGCACCCGACCGAGGCCTGGAGGTGGCCACCCCGTCATGACCGCAGAACCAGCACGCCGCACGCGGCGCCCGAAGGAGGCCGGCTACACGGCCGCCGACATCCAGGTCCTCGAGGGCCTCGAGGCCGTTCGCAAGCGGCCGGGCATGTACATCGGCTCGACCGATGCGCGCGGCCTCCACCAGCTCGTCTGGGAGGTGGTCGACAACAGCATTGACGAGGCGATGGCCAACGTGGCGACCCGCATCCACGTGACCATTCACGCGGATGGCACGCTCGAGGTGATCGACGACGGGCGCGGCATCCCGGTCGACAGGCACAGCACCGGCAAGAGCGCCCTCGAGGTGATCATGACCGTGCTCCATGCCGGCGGGAAGTTCGGGGGCGGCGGCTACAAGGTTTCCGGTGGCCTGCACGGCGTCGGGGTCAGCGTCGTCAACGCGCTTGCCGAGTCGATGCGCGTCGAGGTGCTCCGCGACGGGAAGCGCTGGGTGCAGGAGTTCACCCGGGGGGCGCCGAAGGGGCCGGTGGCGCAGAAGGGCGGCATGGCCGAGGCGAATCGCGACATCCCCGCCGAGTGGAAGCGCACGCGCGGGACACGGACCTTCTTCAGGCCGGACCCCGAGATGTTCGAGACCCTCGACTTCAGCTGGGACATGATCTCGACCCGCCTCCGCGAGTCGGCATACCTCAACAAGGGCGTCTGGATCCGGCTGCGAGACGAGCGCGTCGACCGCGAGAAGAACTTCTACTTCGAGGGCGGCGTGACGAGCTTCGTGCGCCACCTGAACCGCCGCCGCGGCGTGCTCAACAGCCGCCCGATCTTCGTCGAGAAGGTCGTCTCGGGGACGAGCGTCGAGGTCGCCCTGCAGTACAACGACGGCTTCGCGGAGAACGTGATCGCGTTCGCCAACAACATCCACACCGTCGACGGCGGCACCCATGTCGCCGGCTTCCGATCGGCGCTGACCGGCTCGCTCAACACGTGGTCGCGCAAGTCGGGCACGCTCAGCGAGAAGGAGGCCAACCTCTCCGGCGAGGACGTTCGCGAAGGATTGACGGCGGTCATCAGCGTCAAGCTCACCGATCCGCAGTTCGAGGGCCAGACGAAGGCCAAGCTGGGCAACGCCGACATCAAGGGCATCGTCCAGAACGTGGTCACCGAGGGGATCATCCAGCACCTGGAGGAGAACCCGGCGGACGGGCGGCGGATCATCGAGAAGTGCCTCACCTCGGCGCGTGCGCGGGAGGCCGCCCGCAAGGCACGCGACCTCGTCATCCGCAAGGGGGCGCTGGAGGGGATGGCGCTGCCCGGCAAGCTGGCCGATTGCCAGGAGCGCGATCCGGCCAAGAGCGAGCTGTACATCGTGGAGGGCGACTCGGCAGGCGGATCCGCCAAGCAGGGGCGCGATCGGCGCAACCAGGCGGTCCTGCCGATGTTCGGCAAGATGCTCAACGTCGAGAAGGCACGCCTGGACAAGGTGCTCAGCAGCGACAAGATCCGGCCGCTCGTCATCGCGCTCGGCGCCGGCATCGGTGAGACCTTCGACATCACCAAGCTGCGCTACCACAAGATCTGCCTCCTCTCCGATGCGGACGTCGACGGCGCCCACATCAGCACGCTGCTGCTCACGTTCTTCTACCGGCACATGCCACAGGTCATCGATGAGGGCTTCCTCTACCTCTGCCAGCCACCGCTCTTCCGAATCAGCACCGGCAAGGTGACCCGCTACGCCCAGTCGGAGAAGGACCGCGACACCGCCGTCAAGGAGCTCTCCCGCGAGGGGCGCACCAAGAACGTCAGCGTCCAGCGCTTCAAGGGCCTCGGCGAGATGAATCCCGAGCAGCTGTGGGAGACGACCATGAATCCGGACACCCGCACCCTGCTGCGGATCGAGGTGAACGACGCGGCCGAGGCCGACGAGGTCTTCTCGACCCTCATGGGCGAGCGCGTCGAACCGCGGCGCGACTTCATCCGAGGCGAGGCGCGGAAGGTCCGCAACCTCGATATCTGAGCTCATCGAACACGACAGCGAGACGACAGACCGATGCCATCGCGACACATTGCCGATATTCGCCAGGTAGCCAGCAAGACGGGCCGCTCGATCGACGAGTGGTGCGAGCTGCTGGAATCCAATGGCGTCGCCGAGCGCCGCGAGGCGGTGAACTTCCTGCGCGATGGCTACGCGGTGAGCCATGCATTCGCGCTGGCCATCGCCGACCATTGCCTGCGCCGCTCCGCGGACGACGAATGGGGCGGTGGGCTGGCCGGCTACGACGAGGAGGAGGACACCTGGTGACCGACTCCGCCGCCGACATCGGCTCGAGCCGCGAGATCATCGGCCGGGACGGTCGGCGCTACGCGTTCGCGGACCACAACTGCTTCGCCTGCGGCGGCCAGAACCCGATCGGCATGCACCTCGAGATAGAGCTCGGGGAGGGCAGCGCCCGCACGGAGTGGGTGCCCGGGAAGGACTATGTCGGGTGGGAGGAGAAGGTCCACGGCGGCATCATCGCCACCCTCCTCGACGAGGTGATGGCCTGGGCGCCGTCCAGTCACGACTCGTGGGCCGTCACCGCCGAGATGCAGATCCGATACCGCGCGCCGGCGAATCCCGGTGAGCGGCTGGTGGCGACCGGGCGCGTCACGGAGCGCCGGCGGCGCATCTACCGCGTGGCGGGCGAGGTACGGGGCGAGGACGGGCGGCTCGTGGCGGAAGCCGAGGGTCGCTTCCTTGGTGCCACACCCTCGGAGAAGCGGTCACTGAAGGAGCGCTACGGCATGCCGCTCGACATCACGGTCGCCGGAGCTCGACGAGAATGAGGGCGACATATGCGACATACACGACACCACCACAGGTAGGCGACTAGACCGATGGAGATGCAGCGGAACAACGAGCGCCCCGTTTCGATCGAGAACGAGATGCGCACGGCGTACATCGACTACGCCATGAGCGTCATCGTCAGCCGCGCCCTGCCCGACGTTCGCGACGGCCTGAAGCCGGTGCACCGTCGGATCCTCTACACGATGCACGAGATGGGGCTGCGCTCGACCTCCGCGTACCGCAAGTGCGCCGGCGTGGTCGGCGAGGCAATGGCCAAGTATCACCCGCACGGCGACCTGGCCCTCTATGACACGCTCGTGCGCCTCGCCCAGGACTTCAGTCTCCGCTACCCCCTGGTGGACGGGCAGGGCAACTTCGGCTCGATCGACGGCGATCCTCCGGCCGCCATGCGGTACACCGAGGCGCGCATGTCCGGCATCACCGACGAGGTGCTGGCCGACATCGAGAAGGAGACGGTCGACTTCGTCGACAACTACGACGGCCGGCTGCGCCAGCCGACCGTCCTGCCTTCGAAGCTGCCAAACCTGCTGGTCAACGGATCGAGCGGGATCGCGGTCGGGATGGCCACGAACATCCCGCCGCACAACCTGACCGAGGTGGCGAACGCCATCACGGCGCTCATCGACAACCCCGAGATGAGCGTCGACGAGCTCTGCGAGATCGTCACCGGCCCCGACTTCCCGACCGGCGGCACCATCTTCCGCTTCGAGGACCAGCGCAACCCGCTCAGCGGCGAGAAGGAGCGCGTCGACGCGATCCGCCACATGTACGCCACCGGGCGCGGGCGGATCATCATGCGCGGGCAGGTGGCGTTCGAGGAGGCGACCTCGGGTCGGATGGCGGTGGTGATCACCGAGCTGCCGTACCAGGTCAACAAGACGACCCTTATCGAGAAGATGGCCGACCTCGTCGGGCAGAAGCGCATCACCGATGTCAGCGACATTCGCGACGAAAGCGACCGCGATGGGATGCGCATCGTCGTCGACGTCAAGCGCGATGGATCGCCGCACACCGTGATGCAGCAGCTCTTCAAGCACACCCCGCTGCAGACCAGCTTCAGCGCCAACATGCTCGCCCTCGTCGACGGCCAGCCGGTGACGCTGGGGCTGAAGAAGATGCTCGAGCACTACATCACCTTCCGCGGCGAGGTCGTTCGGCGCCGCACCGAGTTCGACCTGCGGCGGGCGCAGGAGCGGGCGCACATCCTCGAGGG
>JBDTQJ010000053.1:0-13476 GCA_039932235.1 Chloroflexota bacterium | reverse complement strand
GAGGGCGACGCGGCGGGCTTCCCGTGGGCCGACTACCAGATGCACGCCCTCATGGGCGGCGAGGGGAACTCGGAGGCGCTGCGGGACTACCTGTTACGGCGGTTCCGCAGCGCCTACTCCGGGTACGGGGCCACGGACGTCGAGATCGGCCTGGCGGCGGAAACGCCGGTCTGCGTCGCCCTGCGCCGGCTTGCCGCCGAGCGGCCCGAGATCGCGGAGGCGCTGTTCGGCGAGTCGGGCCGGAGCCCGATGGTCTTCCAGTACAACCCGCTGCTGCACCACGTCGAAACGAACGCCGCCGGCGAGCTGCTCTTCACGGTCACCCGCGACGCGACGCTGGCGCCCAAGGTTCGGTACAACGTCCACGACGAGGGCGGTGTCATCCGCGAGGACGACCTGCGCCAGCGCCTCGAGCCATTCGGCATCCGGCTCGAGGATCTCGTGCCGGCTGGGCCGCGCCTGGTGCGCATGCCGTTTCTGTTCGTCTTCGGGCGCAAGGATTCCACCGTCTCCGTGATGGGCGCCAACATCTACCCCGGCGATATCGAGGCCGGCCTACTTGGCGATCCGGCGCTGGCGGCCGACGTCCTCTCGTTCCGCCTGTCGCTGCACGAGGCTGCCCCGGGCGAGACCCGACCGCTCGTCGATGTCCAGCTTGCTCGCGGCGTTCCGTCAGCCAGCCTTACCGCAGCGCTGCGTGACGCGATCGAGCGCCAGCTCGGCGCGCAGAACCGGGATTACCAGGAGGCGATGCGCGAGCATCCCGCGCTCATGGTCCCGATCGTTCGGCTGCATGCGCGCGGCTCCGGTCCATTCGCCGGGGACGGCGATCGGATCAAGCACCGCTACGTGGGGGTCGGCTAGCCGGGAAACCCGCCGCGCGGGGCTGGCGCCTCTGCCGGCGGACTCGGGAACAGCGGCCGCGCGCTTGCCTGCCCGGTGCGCACCGAGGCGATTGCGTAGCGGATGTGGAGTGCGATCGTCAGGATGGCCACGATGGTGCCGGCCAGGATCGCCAGCCCCACCACCAGGCCGAGCTGCTCTCCGACGAGCGCGACGATGACGCCGGCCAGCACGCCGTTGAGGACGAGGACGACGTTGGGCGTCCCGGCGATGAGGTGGACCGGGAACGGGGTGGCCGGCGGCATGGACATGGTGACGCCGATCCCCGCCGCGTCGTCGTGGGGGCTCATCACGAAGTACTTCGCCATCTCCGGCGCGATCTCGAGATACCCGCCCCGGATCCGGTTCATGCCGCGCACGCACTGCGCGTCGTGCCAGTTGGAGGCGCCCATGCGCAGGAACGTTGTGACGCCCACGAACAGCGTGACCGGCAGCACGACGAGTGCGAACAGCACGAACTCGGTGTTGAAGCCGGATGCCTGCGCGACGAGCGCCAGCGCCACCATCGCGCCGGAGAGGGTGGTGAGGAACATGCCTGCCCGCGCGAATGACTCGTTCCACGCCAGCGATCGGGACGCGAGGAGGCTCCAATGCTCTGTCGAGAGAATCTGGAGCCGTAGCTGGGCGGATGCCGGCGCGCCGGCATCGGTCTCGGGCATACCCAGGGGGATGCCTGGCTCGGCGCCGATCCCGGTGCCGGGCGTGGTGCGCTCGAACGCCATTGGTTTGATCGTCTCCTTCGAGTTGGCGACAGACTGGACCGATGTAGCATCGCGCCCGATGGCCAGTGCCGTCGGCCCCTTCCGTGCAGACGGGCGCGCGGCGCCGGAGGCTAGCCGGTCGCGTGCTCCGCGAACTGGCAGAGCGCATTGGCGAGGCGCATCTGCTCCGGAGTGCGCGCCCGGACCCGGAGCAGGGCGGGTTCGGCGACGACCACGGCGATGCACCGCGCTCGCGACGTCGCCACGTTGAGGCGATGCCGGGAATAGAGGAAGTCGAGGCCGCGCGGGGCGTCCTCCGGAGAGCTGCTCGTCATCGAGTAGATGCTGATCGGCGCCTCCTGGCCCTGGAACTTGTCGACCGTGCCGACCCGCGCCTCCGGCGGCAGGAGTCGCCTGATGAGCCCCACCTGCGCGTTGTACGGCGCGACCACGAGGACCTGCTCCCAGCCGATGGGCGCCTCCTGGCCCTTCTCGTTGATCCAGCTCGACCCCGATTCGACCAGGGTGCGCACGATCTGCGCCACCTGGTGCGCCTCGGCCGGCGATGCGTTGTCCGCGCCGCTGTGCTCGGCGGCGAGGAGCCGCAGGCCGGCCCCACGGAGCGGGTCGGGGGCAACCAGCTCCTGGGCGGCAAGTGGCGGACGAGACTCCAGGCGCCGTTCGTAGAACGCCTCGGACGTGAAGGCCGTGACATCCGGGTGCATGCGCCACGTGTGCTCCAGGAAGAGGCCGAGCTCGGGTGGCATCGTGTCGTGGCCACCGAGCAGGTGCGCCAGCGCGGACCGATCGGCGCCGGGCGGGTGCGAGCCCTGGATTGGTTGCTCCAGCTGCTGGGGATCCCCGAGCAGGACGATGTTGCGGGTGGCGCCGGCCATCGACAGCACGTTGGCCAGCGAGATCTGCCCGGCTTCGTCGACGAAGAGGGTATCCAGCGCGCCCGCCGTCTTCGGCGATGCGAACAGCCATGCCGTGCCCGCCGCGAGATTTGCATCCCCGCTCGCGAGCGCGTCGGCCACCGCATCCGAGCTCGATGCGCGTCGCACCCGCGCGTCGCGCAGCACCTGGTGTTCCTCTCCACGCTGCACCGGCCGGACCTCGACGATCCCGTCTGCCGCGCGCAGCACCTCGGCCAGGAAGTTCGAGATGACCTTGTGGCTGGTCGCGCTGATGCCAACCCGCTTGCCGGCCTCGAGGAGGCGCACGACCATTCGCGCGCCGGTGTACGTCTTGCCGGAGCCGGGCGGCCCCTGGATCGCCAGCGTTCCGTCATCCAGGGAGCTGACGAGCCGGCAGGCGGCATCGAGGTCGGCCTCGCCGGGCAGGCGCAGCGGGATGCCCGCTTCCTGCGCGCACCTCGGTGGATGACGCAGGAGCAGGTCGCGCGCCGCACGCCAGGGCCCCGGCGTGTCCACGCCGTGCTCGGCGACCCATGTACCCAGGGCGAGCAGGGCGGCACGCTGGTCGGCGTCCCGGAAGTTGTTGAGCGGGACGAGTGACTCCGGGTGCCGCGGCTCCTCGTCCGGGGGCCAGTCGAGCTCGAGCTCGGCGCGGGTGTTGTCGATGGCCTTCAGTTCGGCACCGATCTTCCACGTCTTCCAATCCGCCTCGGGCCGCTGGCGATAGAGCGCCGGGTCATGGAGCGCGCCACCCAGGTCGTACTCCTGCGGCACGAAGCGGTAGCGCCACGTCTGGCGCCACTTGCGTGACTTGGGCGTCGGCTTGTACGGCTCGCCGATCTTTCCGATCAGTTCGAGCGGACCCAGCGCACCGCGGTCCCTGGTGACCTCGTCCGGCTCCATGCCGAGCCGATGGAAGAACTCCCAGAAAGCGACCTTCGCCTCCCGGCGGTGCCACGACAGCAGCTGGGCGAGCAGCCATGCCGCGGCCTGCGCGACCGAGCGCTCGGCCGGGTCGACCGGCACACCATCGGTCAGCCGGTCGGCGACCAGCTGGACCCGTTCGTCCGCCTCGCTCAGGCTCGCCGGGGCCTCCCCGGAGCGTTCGCCCGGGCGGGGAACCTCTTGGTCGGTCAGCTCGCCGAGCTCGGCGCGCCGGCCCTCGAGCCAGTCGCGAAGATGCAGCGTGCTCAGCACGTCGTCGCGGTTGTAGGCCTCGATCTCTTCCAGGATGCGCGAGGCAGGGCGGTCGCCGTCGCTCAGCTGCAGCCATTCCTCGAAGGCCACGATGCTCGAGGTCGCATCCTTGAGCTCGATGGCGCGTTCGAACGCGTAGAGCGGCTCGAGGCGCTTGATCGAGTAGCTCTCGACGGAGGCTCGCAGTCCCTGGCGGACCGCCCGGAAGAGGTCCACCAGGACGCCGCCGCGGAGGAAGGCGTCGACCTCCTCTTCGCGAGTCGCGTGACGTCCCATGAGCCGCTTCAGCGCCGTGGGCTCGTACGGCGCGTAGTGGTACACGTGCATCGCGGGGTCGGCCGTGCGCCGCCGGACGAGGTCGTCCATCAGCCGCTCGAACGCCGCCTTCTCCCCGGCCGGCGTGATCTCCCCGGAGCCATCCGGATCGAACGCCCAGTACGGGGTGAAGGCGCCCTCGGTGTCGAGCACGCCGAAGAGATAGTCGATGCCGTCGTCGTACGCGTACGGGTCGCCCTCCAGGTCCAGGAACACGTCACCGGGGCTCGGTGGTGGCAGCGTCGTGAGGCCGCGCTCCGGCTCGATGGGCGCACCGGCCGACGGCAGCAGCAGCTCGTAGAGGAGGCGTCCCGCGGCACGGCCCTCGACCTGGATGCGCGCCTGCTCGCGAACGCGTTCCAGGCTCGCCGCCCCGGAGTCGAGCGGCGGGTCGAACGGAATCGGCTCACCGGCCAGCTGCGCGACGGTCGTGATCCCACGGCCTGCCAGGGTCGCCCGCTGGCGAGAGGAGATGCCGGCCACCAGCGATAGATGGTCATCCGCGCGACGCCGCGCCTCGCAGGACTGGCTCCAGCGACACACGCCGCAGTGGTCGACCGGTTCTGGATAGGTGTCCGCCGGTGCCACGATCTGCATTGCCTGCTCGAAGCGGGCCTTTGCGGCGCGGTAGTAGGCCATGTAGTCGTCGACCGGCAGGGTCGCGGTCTCGCGAGCGCTGCCGCCGAGCGCCACGTGCATGCGGGTCGGCTGCACGCCCTGCAGGCGCGTCAGGTGTTCCACGTACGAGCAGATCTGGAGGACGGCTCCCGCCTTGACGTGACGCGCCAGCTTCGTGTCGGCGACCTCGTAGTGCCATGGCCCCCAGACCGATGGGCGCTCCGCGTCCTCCACTCTCAGGAGGAAGTCCGCGTAGCCCAGCCAGGTGCCGTCGAAGAAGGTGGCCTGAAAGATGACATCCGCACCGCCGGCCATGGCGTCGATGGTCTCCGCCGCCTGGCGGGCGATCCGGTCCGCACGCTCCTCGTCTTCCCGCCGTTCGATGGTGACGACGCGGCGGCCGCTGGCGCGCAGGTCGTCCAGGTACCGGCGCTCGTGCTCGAAGCCGCGCTCGCGGATGAGATCCAGTTCGCGATCGCGGCGCTCCGGGCGCGTGATGACGTTTGCCATGGCGAGGCGCTCGAGCGCCGTCAGGTGCTCACAGGCCAGGTAGCCGACGAGGTCGGTGGCGGAATAGACGGGCTGGCCGTCGATGAGCTGCAATCGGTTCCTCCCTTGGCCCATGAGAGTAGAGGAAGGCAGTGACACCTTGCGTGTCGCGGCAGCCCGGCGCCGTTGCGGCACGCACGGTGCAGAGGGAGGTCGCGACACACCTCATCACGCACGGAGCTCAGCAGCACATGGAAACAGTTCAGAACTGGGGCGACGCGGTCATGGTCTCGGTGACCACCGCGCTCCAGAACTTCATCGGATTCCTGCCCGCCCTCGTGGGCGCCATCATCATCCTGGTCATCGGCTGGATCGTGGCCGGCCTCCTGGCGCGCCTCGTCGAGTCCGGCCTCAAGCGGGTCGGCTTCGAGCGAGCGGCGACCTCGACCGGCATCTCGTCGATGATCCAGCGCAGCGGGTCCACCTTCACCGCCAGCGCGGTCGTCGCCGAGATCGTCAAGTGGTTCATCCGCCTGATCGCGATTCAGGCCGCGGCATCCGTCCTCGGCCTCGACCAGATCTCGGCCATCATCAACGCCATCCTGCTGTGGCTGCCGAACCTCGTGGTCGCCATCGCGATCCTGGTCATCGGTGCCCTCATCGCCGGGTTCGTTGCCCGTCTCGTGCAGGGAACGACCGGGCAGATGGGGTTCTCGAATCCCGAGCTGCTCGGCAACATCGCGCGCTACGCGATCCTGACCTTCGCGGTGATCGCGGCGATTAACCAGCTGGGGATCGCCGAGACGGTCGTCAACACCGTCTTCATCGGCGCGGTCGCGACCGTGGCGCTGGCCACCGGCCTGGCATTCGGGCTGGGCGGCCAGCAGACCGCCGGCCGGATCACGGAGAGCTGGTACACCCGCGGCCAGGCGGCCAGCGCCAGGGTTGCGCGCTACGCGCAGTCTAAGGCGCCCTCCGAGCCGTCCTCCCCGGCATCGTCGCCCTCGACGCCGAGCCTTCAGTCTCCCCCGAAGTCCGAGTCGCCGCCGGCCTGACGACGCTTGCAGGGAGAGGCCGGCGCCCCTGCGGGTGCCGGCCTCTCTCCTTGCGCGGTGGCTCGCACCCGCGTGCTACATGAGGCCGACGATGTGTCCCTCCGGATCGGCGAAGAGGGCAACCGTCGTCTCGGGCGCAACCTCGGTGAGCGGCATGATGATCCGCCCACCGAGCTCCTCGACCCTGCGCAGCGCGCCCTCCGGATCGTCGCTGTGCACGTAGAAGGTCACGTGCCCCGGCTCGCCCTGCTGGGTCGCCCCGAAGCCACCGGTCATGGTGCCCTGGCGGACCATGCCGTAGCCGCCGGGATTGTTGGTATCGAGGTCCCAACCGAAGACCTCGCTGAAGAACTTCTGGATGCCGGGCCCGTCCTTGCCGACGACCTCGACGTGCACGATCTGCGCTTCTGACATCTCGCTGGTGCTCCTCGTTCGCTGGGTCGACCGGTCCATATCGGCCGCTACCTCAACGACGAACGACAGGGGCGCCGTATCGACAGCCTCAGGCGGAAGGTCGCACCGCGCCCGCCGACCACCAGGTGACGACGCCCGCCAGGATCGCCACGGCCGCGATCCCGCCCAGGACAGGGACGGCGGCGCCTGCCGTGTCGGGCGCGATGCTGATCAGCAGGACGAGGTAGGCGAGCATGGCCAGGCCCACCAGCACGCCCAGGACGCCAACGATGCGTCCGGGGCCGCGGGACCAGGCGCGGTGCCGCCAGAGCCCCCAGGCCGTGACCAGGGCGCTCACCGCGGCAGCCGCGAACAGCAGCCCTACCGGACTGATGCTGGTCTGCGCGTTCGCATTGGCGATGGCGTCGGTGTAGCCGGCGACCACGTACACGAGGATGCCCAGGCCGACCACCACCAGGATGATCGCCGCCGGCAGCGTTCCGGCTCGCCGGCCGGGGCTCGGCGCGCTCATGACGGCCCTGTGACGCGGCGATACACGACCGCCTGCCAGAAGAGGCTGCGGGAGGCGGAGCGCCGTTCGAAGCCCTGGCCGAGCACCAGGCGGTCGACGGCGGCCGTGCGATGGACGTGGATGCGGAACGTCTGCCGCGTGGCCCGCAGGACGACGTTGATGAGGCGTGCCCCAGCCCGAATCCACCATCGGTCCACCGGGAAGACGAGTCCGTACAGGTGCCGCGCGTGGGATGCCGACGCGGTCACCAGCTCGGCCAGGTGGGGATAGCAGCAGATCACCCGGTCGAGGGTCACGATGTCGGCCGCCTCGATCTCGTCGGCGACCTCCACGAAGTTCCCGTACCGATGCGCCTCGCGCTCGCCCAGGCCGCGCCGCACTCCCTCGTCGCGCGCCGCCTCGAGATACGCCCGCGAGAGGTCGACATCGACCGATGAGGCTGCTCCCGCGGCCAGCAGCTCGTGCTGCATCGCACCGACGCCGCCACCGATGTCGAGCAGCGTGGCGCCCTCCACGCCCTCGCGCAGCAGCGCGTCGATGAGGCGCCGCGTCGACGGCGCCGGGCCGTCATGGCGGTAGCTCGCCAGGTCGTCGGTGGCGTCCTTCTGGTCGAAGGTGGCGTCGTAGTCGACGCGGCAGCAGCTCGGTTGCGGCATGTGGCGATTATCGCGCGCTGCCGCTGCCCGACCGATGAGTTTGGCGACCGGCGACGGTCAGGTGGCATGACGACAGCTCCAGCAGAGGTGCCCCGCGTGGCGTCACGCCACGACCTCCCGCGACCCGACCGCGTGCTCGAGTGCGACGTGAGCCGCATCGACGCGCCCGACATGCGGACGGTCGAGGCGCTCGCGTGCCTGCAGCTGGCCGCGCATCGAGATGGCCGACGAGTGCGGCTGCGCGGGACCCGCGCGGCGCTGCGCGAACTCCTGGAGCTGGCCGGCCTGTGCGCCGCGCTAGGCGTCCAGGCGGTCGGGGAGCCCGAAGAGCGGGAAGAGGCGGGCGGTGTCGAGGAAGAACACGACGCCGGTGATGCGGTCACCTGACAGCTCAAGCACCTGCAGCGACCACGGCACGAGCCCGTTGCCGTCCGGGGCGGGCTTGTACTGGCCCCACGCCGGGGCTCCGTTGGCCGCCACCGGGACAAGGCGCGAGCCCCGGCAGCCGATGCCGGTCCCCAAGCACCACGCCGTGATGTCGTCGTGGCCGCGCAGCCAGAGCGTGTAGGGCGGCATCGACCACGAGGCGTCGTCGGCGAGGACCGCGGTGAGGGCGGACATGTCATAGCGCTCGAACGCATCCACGTAGCGGGCCAGCAGGGCGCGCTGCGCGTCGTCGAGCGGTGCCGGCGGATCGGCGTCGCTCGCACCACTGGCGCTCATCGTCGCCCGCGCGCGCTGCAGGGCGCTGTTGACGGACGCCACCGTCGTCTCCAGCAGCTCGGCCACCTCATCGGCATGCCAGCGCAGCACTTCGCGCAGGATGAGCACCGCGCGCTGGCGTGGCGGAAGGTGCTGCAGCGCGGCCACGAACGCCAGTCGGATCGACTCGCGGGCGACGGCCAGCTCGGCGGGGTCGCCACCGGCGGGCGCGGCGCGGTCGTCGGGGATCGGCTCCACCCAGGCGGACTCGGCCAGTGGCGCCGGCAATGCCGTGCTGGCGGGTGCCGCCGGCCCGAAGTCCATCGGTATGGCGCGCCGCTGGCGGCCGTTGAGCATGTCGAGGCACACGTTGGTGCAGATGCGGTAGAGCCACGAGCGCAGCGCGGAGCGGCCTTCGAAGCGGTCGAGCGAGCGCCAGGCGCGGACGAGCGTCTCCTGGACGGCATCCTCCGCCTCGAAGGGCGAGCCCAGCATGCGGTAGGCATACGCGGTCAGCTCGCCGCGGTGGTCCTCGAGGCGGTCCGGGTCAGGCGGGGGGACGGGGGATTCGGCGCGGTCGACGGTCGTCAGCTCGGTCATGGGTCCATGCTACCCACGAACCGATGATTTTTCCGATGATGGGCCGTCAGAACGTGCACCAGCACCCGCGAGCCTAGGAGCCGTACCGTGGCACTCTCCCCTTCCACAGAGATCATCGGCCGCCTGCGCAGCGTCGTCGGCGGCCACGTCATCGATCCACAGGATCCCGGCTACGACGCCCTCTGCGCCGGCGTCTATGGGCCGGGACTGCGGGCCGCCGCCATCGTGCAGCCGGCCGACGCGACCGACGTGTCGCGCGTCGTGGCGCTCGCCGCCGACCACGACGTCGAGCTCGCCGTGCGAGGCGGCGGCCACAGTGTCGCGCAGCTCAGCTCCACGCAGGGCGGGATCCTCCTCGACATGTCGAGCCTCAAGCACATCGAGGTCGACGCCGCATCGCATGCCGCGTGGGCGGAGGCGGGCCTGACGGCCGGCGAGGTGACCGCCGCGGTCGCCGAGCATGGGCTTGCGATCGGCTTCGGCGACACCGGGTCGGTCGGGATCGGTGGCATCACCCTGGGCGGCGGGGTCGGCTACCTGGTGCGCAAGCATGGGCTGACCATCGACTCGCTGCTTGGCGTCGAGATCGTGACTGCCGACGGACAGATCCGGCTGGTGGATGCGGAGCGCGACTCGGACCTCTTCTGGGCGATCCGCGGCGGAGGCGGCAACTTCGGCATCGTGACCCGCTTCCGCTATCGGCTCGTCGAGCTGCCCAGCATCGTTGGCGGGATGCTCCTCCTGCCCGCCACGCCCGACGTGATCGCCGGCTTCATGGCCGCGGCCGGGGCCGCGCCAGAGGAGCTCTCGGCCATCGTCAACGTGATGCAGGCGCCACCGATGCCCTTCCTGCCGCCAGAGCGAGTCGGCGAGCTGGTCGTCATGGCGATGATCGTCTTTGCGGGACCCGACGACGAGGGCGAGCGGGCGCTCGCACCGTTTCGCGCCCTGGCCGACCCGATCGCCGATTTCGTCAAGCCGATGCGCTACCCGGAGATGTTCCAGGAGGAGGGCGGCTTCGAGGGTGAGAAGCCGGTGGCGGTGTCGCGCACCATGTTCATGAACGAGGTCGACCGCAGCACGGCGCAGCTGATCATCGACCGGCTGAACGCGCATGTCGCCACGACCGACGCGATGATGAGCGTCGCCCAGCTGCGCGTGCTGGGCGGCGCGATGGCGGGCGTGCCGGTGGGCGCCACCGCGTTCGCGCACCGCTCCAGCCGGATCATGGTCAACGTCGCGGCCCTGTTCCCTGCCGGGGCCGATTCATCGGTCCACGACGCGTTCGTGATCAAGCTTGCGGCAGCGTTGCACCAGGGCGACGATGGGCACTACGTCAACTTCATCGGCCCCGAGGGCGAGGACGACCCGCGGCTCGGCTACCCGGAGGCGACCTGGAACCGGCTGGTGGAGGTCAAGCGCCGCTACGACCCGGCCAATCTCTTCCACCGTAACCACAACGTGGCACCCTGACGCTGCGGACTGATCATCGAGGAGCATGCAATCGTGGCCACCTTCCGCACCACCCTTCTCCAGTCCGGCAAGTCGGCGACCGGCATCGAGATTCCCGCTGAGGTCGTCACCGGCCTGAACGCCGGAAGGGTTCCGCCGGTCGTGGTGACCGTCAACGGCTTCACGTACCGGAGCACCGTCGCGGTGATGGGCGGGTCGTACATGGTCGGCTTCAACGCTGACCATCGGGCGGCGTCGGGTATCTCCGGTGGTGACGCCATCGAGGTCGACGTGCAGCTCGACACCCAGCCGCGCACCGTCGAGCTTCCCGCCGACCTGGCCGCGGCGCTGGATGCCGAGCCCGCGGCGCGCGCCACCTTCGATGGCATCTCGAACAGCAACAAGGGCTGGCACGTGTCGCAGGTCACCGGCGCCAAGACCGATGAGACGCGCCAGCGACGCATCGCCAGGTCGATCGAGATGCTCCGCGAGGGCCGGGCGCGATGATGGTGGGTCCGCTGCAGGAGCCGCGATGAGGATCGTTCGCTACCGGGGGAGCCATGGATCTGCGTGGGGGGTGCTCACCGACGGCAATCGCGTCCACGGCACGAGTGGCAGCCCGTTCGTCGACCTCGTGGCCACGGCCGAGGTGATGGGTGAGCTGGGCGACATCGAGCTGCTGGCGCCGGCGACGCCGTCAAAGGTGATCTGCGTCGGCCGGAACTACCGCGGGCACGCGGCGGAGTTCAGCAATCCGGTCCCCGAGGAGCCGCTGCTGTTCATGAAGCCGCCCTCGTCGATCATCGGTCCGGGCGCGGCGATCCACTACCCGAGCCTGTCCCGGCGGGTCGACCCGGAAGCGGAGCTTGTCCTGGTCATCGGTCGCGAGGCGCACCGCGTCAGCGCCGCGGATGCCATGGCGCACGTGGGTGGGTATACCTGCGGCAACGACGTGACGGCCCGCGACATCCAGAAGTCGGACGGCCAGTGGACGCGCGGCAAGGGCTTCGACACGTTCTGCCCCATCGGCCCATGGATTGAGACGGAGCTCGACCCGACCGATGTGCGCGTCACCTGCAGCGTTGACGGGGAGACGCGCCAGGATGGCCGCACCCGCGACCTCATCTTCCCCATCCCGTACCTGATCGAGTACATCAGCCGCTTCACCCGCCTGCTGCCGGGCGACCTCGTCATGACCGGCACGCCGGAGGGCGTGGCGCCGATGGACGTCGGCAGCACGGTGACCGTGGAGGTCGAGGGGATCGGCGCATTGACCAACACGGTGGTTGCCGAGCCCACCTGACCGACCTCCGGGAGCCCCGGAGCCGGGCTGGTTGTCCACCTCGCCCCGCGGCAGTACCCTTGGCGTCCCGATGCACACCACCCGGACTTTGATCCTGGCCCTCCTCGCCGTGTTCGCCCTGACCCTGGCGAGCCCGTTCGCCGCGGCCGCCAAGACCGACAGCGACCCGACCATCGCCCTCAAGGGCGCGCCGCACCGGACGCCGCCGGGTTACGACATCAGCTATCCGCAGTGCGGCGGTCCGTTCCCGAGCCCCTTCGCGTTCGCCATCGTCGGGGTCAACGCCGGGCGGGTCTACAGCCCCAATCCATGCCTCGGCGCGGGCGACGGCCCGAGCGAGCTGGCGTGGGCCGGCCGCGACGCCCAGCTCTACGCCAACACCGGCAACCCGGGTCCGGAGCTGTCGAGCTACTGGCCCAGCGGCCGCACCTTCCCGCGCGAGTGCGACACGGCGAGCAAGCCGGGCGCCGACACGGTCGACTGCGCCTACGACTACGGCTGGTACGCCGCCGCCGACTCGTACCGGACGGCTGTCGAGGCCTACATCTCGCTCGACTGGGCACAGCCCGACGCCACGCGGACGCCGGTGGCCAACGCGTGGTGGCTGGACGTGGAGACCGCCAACTCGTGGCGCGACGATCCGGCGCTCAACGTCGCCGCCCTGCAGGGTGCCGTCGACTACCTCGAATCGATGGGCGCGGCCTCGGTCGGGTTCTATTCCGCGCCGAACATGTGGAACAGCATCACCGGCGGGACCGATGCCTTCGCCGCCTATCCCTCGTGGCATGCCGGCGCCCGCACGCTGCGCGGCGCGAGGGCCAACTGCGCGGATCCATCGCTGACCGGCGGTGACCTGGTGATGACCCAGTACTTCGAGAAGGGCTTCGACGCCAACCTTCTCTGTCCCTAGGCGTTCGCGTTTTCGATATATCGGCTGAACCGCGCCCCACGGCCCCCGCGCGCGGCGTTCGTTCGATATATCGGTCAGTCATGAGCGTGGACCGCGCCCGGATGCGCGCCTCGCGCGCGGTGGCGTTCGATAGATCGGCCAAACCGCGCACCAGCTAGCCGCCGCGCGCGAAACGTTCGACATATCGGCCGATGAGTTCCGCCACCGCTCGCCGTCTAAGTTGACAGGCGCTGTCACGCACTCCGCCTACACTGCGCACTCCCCGAATTGAAGGAACGCACCCGAGCATGACCACCGAAACGGCGTCCCACGACCGCGCGCCCATCGAGCTTCCGCATCGCGTCAGGATGGAGATCCTGTGGGCGGTCCTGCTCGGCATCTTCCTGGCCGCGCTGGACCAGACGATCGTCGGCACCGCGCTGCCCAGGATCGTCACCGATCTGCAGGGCAACGATGTCTACGTCTGGGCCTTCACCTCGTACCTGCTGACGGCCACCGTCTCCGGCCCGATCTACGGGAAGCTGTCCGACATCTTCGGCCGCCGCCCGATCTTCATCATCGGCGTGTCCGTCTTCCTGCTCGGCTCGATCCTCTGCGGATTCAGCGGCACGATGTGGCAGTTCCTCCTGTTCCGCGGCGTGCAGGGCCTGGGCGCGGGGGCGCTCTTCCCGATCGCGCTGGCGATCATCGGCGACATCTTCTCGCCGTCCGAGCGGGGCAAGTACCAGGGCTT
>JBDTQJ010000052.1:0-13592 GCA_039932235.1 Chloroflexota bacterium | reverse complement strand
GCTTGTAGCGGCCGACGCGACCGAGGTCGTAGCGGCGGAAGTTGAAGAAGAGGCTGGTGACCAGGGCGCGGGCGTTGTCCACCGTCGGCGGATCGCCGGGGCGCAGCTTCTTGTAGACCTCGATGAGCGCCTCGTCCTGCGTCTGCGCCGGATCCTTCTCCAGGGTCAGTGCGATGAACGGATGCTCCGGGTTGTCGTCGACGCTCTTGAAGAGCGCCTCGATCTCCGCGTTATCAGTGAAGCCGACGGCGCGCAGCAGCGTGGTGACCGGGATCTTGCGCTTCCGGTCGACCTTGACGCTCAGCAGGTCCTTGTTGCTCGTCTCGAACTCGAGCCAGGCGCCACGGTTCGGGATGACCTTGGCGGCAAAGAGCGGGCGACCGCTGGCCGGGTCCTCGGCGGAGGTGTAGTAAACACCGGGGGAGCGCACCAGCTGGCTCACCACGACGCGCTCGGCGCCGTTGATGATGAAGGTGCCCTGCTCCGTCATCCATGGGAAGTCACCCATGAACACGGTCTGGTGCTTGATCTCGTCCGTCTCCTTGATGACGAGATCGACCTCGACCTTGAGCGGCCGGGCGTAGGTGAGATCGCGGGTGCGGCACTCTTCCTCGCTGAACTTCGAGTCCTCGAAGTAGTAGTCGCGGAAGTGCAGCTCCAGGTTCTTACCGGTGAAGTCTGTAATCGGGGTGATCTCGTCGAGCAGCTCACGGAGGCCGTTCTCGACGAACCAATGGAACGAGTCGGTCTGAGTCTGGATCAGGTTCGGGAGGGGAAGGACCTCCGGAATGTGCGAGAAATTCTCACGGCGCGGGGCCAGCTCAAACCGGCTGGCCGACTCGGCCAAAGCCATTCAGGACTCCTTGAAAAGGGCATAGTGGGACGCGGACACGCGAACGAGCAGTATACGCCTCTGGGGCGCTTCGTCAACTGAAGCGCCCTCCTCTTATCCGACCGCAAAGACCAGCGCGGAGATCGGTGCGTAGTGCTCGTAGGTCTCGGTGAGCGGCACGGCTCCGTCGGTCGGCACCCCCAGGCGCCGCACGGCGGCATCGGTCAGGAGGGCGTAGGCGCCGCTGCCGAGCGTTTCTGCCGCGTGGTTCTTGAGCAGCCGGTGCGCCATCACCACCTCCGGACCGATCACCTCGCGACTGCCGGCGATCTCCTGGACCACGTACGCGCCGCTGTGGAGGATGAACTTGAGCTCGAGCGCATCGGCACGCAGGCAGGCCGTGCAGGTGCAGGTCCATACCTCCCCCACCTCGGCGAGGCGAGCCCGGAAGTCGTCGTGGCAGGCGCGCAGGCAGTCCAGCAGCGCGGCGCCGGTGGGCACCTCGTCCCGGGCCGACGCGATGGCGAAGACGGCGTCCCCCTCCAGCTTGGCCAGCGCGAACGGCGGCACGACCTTGGACACGATCCCGTCCAGGAGGCTCGACATGAGCCGATACGCCTCCGGCACGGCGCCACCCGCGAACGCATCGTCACGGTGCGCGACCGCCACGTCCTGGAGAAAGCTCGTGTACCCCCCGATATCGGCCAGCAGCAGCGGACCCTCCGCCTGCTGGATGTGGAATCCGGTGGTCACGGCACTCAGCCCCGCTTGCGACTGCCGGCGGGCAGGATCCGCTTGCGCAGGCGGATGGCGGTGGGGGTGACCTCGACCAGCTCGTCGGCGGCGATGAACTCGATCGACGACTCGAGGGTCAGCTTGCGCGGTGGCGTGAGACGCAGCGAATCGTCGTGGGTGTGGGTGCGCATGTTGGTGAGCTGCTTGGTGCGCGTGGCGTTGACATTCATGTCACCCGGTCGCGCGCACTCGCCGACGATCATCCCCTCGTAGACCTCGACCCCGGCACCGATGAACAGCTCGCCGCGCTCCTCCAGGCCGATCATGCCGTACGCATTCGCGACGCCGGACCGATCCGCCACCAGCACGCCGTTGGTGCGATGCGTGACCTCGCCGGCCCACGGTCCGTAGCCCTCACCGATCTGGTGCATCAGCGCCGTGCCACGGGTATCGGTCATCAGCTGCCCGCGGTAGCCGATCAACCCGCGGACCGGGATGATGAACTCCATGCGGACACGACCGTCGGCATCGGTCGTCATCTGCTCCAGGCGGCCGCGGCGTCCGGCCAGCGCGGTCTGGACCGCGCCGATGTAGTCCGGCGGGATGTCGATGGTGACGCGCTCGTAGGGCTCGCGGACCTCGCCGTCCTCCTCGTGGAGGATCACCTCGGGACGGGAGATGGTGAGCTCGTAGCCCTCTCGGCGCATCTGCTCGATGAGCACCGCCAGCTGCAGCTCGCCGCGGCCGCGGACCTCGAAGGTGTCCGCCGACTCGGTGGGGCTGACCTCGATGGACACGTTGCCGAGCACCTCGCGGTCGAGGCGCGCCTTGACCTGGCGGCTGGTGACGTACTGGCCGTCGCGCCCGGAGAGCGGCGAGGTGTTGACGCCGAAGGTCATGCGCAGCGTCGGGGCATCGACGTCGAGGCGCGGGAGGGGGCGCGGGTCCGTGGGATCGGTGATCGTGTCGCCGATGGTGATCTCCGGCAGCCCGGCGACCGAGACGATGTCGCCCGGACCGGCCTCCGGGACGTCGATGCGGTCGATGCCGTGCGCGGTCTGCAGGCTGGTCACGGTTCCGGTCAGCGTGACCGTGCGACCCGGCTCGATGGAGCCGTCGGCCGACTCGGCCTCCTCGCGCACGACGCCGACCCGCTGACCGATGCGGATGGTGCCGTTGCGCACCCGGCCGACTGCCATGCGCCCGACGTACTCGTTGGCGGTGAGGCTGGTGACCAGCAGCTGGAGCGGGTGCCCCGGCTCGTGGATCGGCGGCGGCGTGATGCTGACCAGCAGGTCGAGCAGCGGACGCAGGTCGATGCCCGGCTGCGCGAGGTCGCGGGTCGCCGTGCCGGCCTTGGCGTTGGTGTAGACGACCGGGAACTCGATCTGGTGCTCGTCGGCGCCGAGGTCGATGAACAGCTCGTACACCTCGTCGAGCACCTCCGCCGGGCGCGCGTCGGACCGATCGATCTTGTTGAGTGCCACGATGACCGGGAGGTGGCGCTGCATCGCCTTCGCGAGGACGTACCGGGTCTGCGGCAGCGGTCCCTCGGAGGCGTCGACGAGCAGCAGCACGGCGTCGACCATCAGCAGCCCGCGTTCCACCTCGCCGCCGAAGTCGGCGTGGCCGGGGGTGTCGACGATATTGAGGCGCACGCCCTCGTGGTCCACCGTCGTCTGCTTGGCGAGGATGGTGATCCCCTTCTCGCGCTCAAGGTCGCCCGAGTCCATGACGCGGTCGACCACGGCCTCGTTCGAGCGGAACGTGCCGGTCTGGCGCAGCAGGCCGTCGACCAGCGTGGTCTTGCCGTGGTCGACGTGGGCGATGATGGCGACGTTGCGCAGGTCGGAGCGCACGGCGGTCGGGGGCGTGGTGGTGGTCATGGGTTCCATCGAGGTGTCGAGCGGCGGCCCGGGCATGGGGTGGCACGGCGGACGCCGTGCGGGACTCCCCGAGGATACACCGAAGCGTCAGGAAAGGCGGATGCCGGCCCTGAGCTCAGCTCCCCCACCGGGTCGCTCTCGTGGAGCGCAAATGGCGACGAGCCGGCCCAGTGGGCCGGCTCGCGGATCGCCGAACGGTGGGGAGAACCCCGTCGAGCTACTTGATCTCGACGGTGGCGCCGGCCTCGGCCAGCTTCTCCTTGACCTGCTCCGCCTCTTCCTTGGCGACGCCCTCCTTGACCGCCTTGGGGGCGGCGTCGACGAGGTCCTTCGCCTCCTTGAGGCCCAGGCCGGTCAGCTCACGGACGGCCTTGATGACGAGGATCTTGTTGGCGCCGACATCGGTCAGGACCGCGTCGAACTCGCTCTGCTCCTCGGTCGCGGCGGCTGCGCCGTCACCACCGGCAGCCGGGGCGGCCGCGACGGCGACCGGGGCGGCGGCCGAGACGCCGTAGCGCTCCTCGAAGGCCTTCACCAGGTCGGAGAGCTCGAGGACGGTCATGTTGTCGATCGCCTCGAGGATGGTGTCCTTGTCCAGGGTCTTGGTAGCCATTGGTGTGTTCGTCTCCTGTGTCGGGGTCAGGCGGCCGCGCCGCCCTCCGTCTCTCGCTTCTTGTCGGCCACGGCGCTCAGCACCCCGACCAGGTTGCGCAGGTTGGCGGCAAGCACGCCGGCCATCCCGCTGATGGGCGCCGCCATGCCGCCGGCCACCTTGGCCAGCAGCTCCTCGCGCGGCGGCAGCGACGCGAGGCGTGACAGCTGTGCCGCGTCGATGGCACGGCTGCCGAGCATGCCACCGCGCAGGGTGACCACTCGACTGTAGGGCCGGAAGGCCTCCTGGAGCGCCTTGGCCAGGGCCGCCTCGTCGCCAACGGTCGTGGCCAGCGCGGTGGGGCCGGTGAGCATCGGCTTGAGCTCATCGGTACCCGCCTCAACGGCGGCGATCTTCAGCAGGCGGTTCTTGGCGACGTGCAGCTGCACGCCGGCATCTCGCAGTGACTTCCGGACGACTTGCATCTCCGAGACCTTCAGGCCTCGGTAGTCGGCCACGGCCATGGCCGAGCTGCTGCGGAGCAGGTCCGCGAGCTCGGTGACAGCCTGGCGCTTCTCATCGGTCGGCATACGTTCGGTTCTCTCCACCTCCATGGATATGCGAAACGGTCCTCACGCACGAGGCGCGAGGACCGTCATGGGCGCGCGTGCGCCGCGAGGTGGTCGTTCGTGCCTGCGCGTGCCCCGTGATTCAACTGATCACTGAATTGGCCGGGAGTTTCACCCGGACGCATCGCGGTCTGTGGCTTCGTATCTTCGATTCGAATAATCGCGGGCACCTGCCCGCGGGCGGCCCATTCTAGGCGTTGGCGGCCTGGAGCGCAGAACCGATGTCGATGCGCACGCCGGGGCCCATGGTCGGTGCCAGGGTCAGGGTGCGCATGTAGGTGCCCTTGGCACCGGTCGGCTTGGCACGGTTCACCGCATCCACCAGCGCCGCCACGTTCGCGGTCAGCTGCTCCGGGGTGAACGAGGCACGGCCCACCGGGGCGTGGACGATGCCCGCCCGGTCCACCTTGAACTCGATGCGTCCGGACTTCACCTCGCCCACGGCACGCTCGATGTCGAAGGTGACGGTCCCCGACTTCGGGTTCGGCATCAGGCCGCGCGGCCCGAGCTTCTTTCCGAGCCGCCCGACGGTGCCCATCATGTCCGGCGTGGCGACGGCCACGTCGAACTCGAACCAGCCGGCGTCGATCTTCTTCATCAGATCATCGCCGCCGACCTCGTCGGCGCCGGCGCGGAGCGCCTCCTGTGCCTTCTCGCCCTGGGCGAAGACAATGACCCGGGTGGTGCGGCCCGTGCCGTGCGGGAGGACCACCGTCCCGCGGACCAGCTGGTCGGCGTGGCGCGGGTCGACGCCCAGACGCAGGTGCGCCTCGATGGTCGAGTCGAACTTGGTGAACGAGAGCTGCGGGATCAGCTCAGCCGCGTCGGCGATCTCGTAGCGACGATCGACGTCGACCAGCTTGGCCGCCGCGATGTACTTCTTGCCGTGGCCCATCAGGCGGTCACCTCGATGCCCATGCTGCGCGCGGTGCCGGCGATGATGCGCATCGCCTGCTCCACGGTGTTGGCGTTCAGGTCGGCCATCTTGAGCTCCGCGATCTCGCGGAGCTGCGCCTGCGAGACGCGCCCGACCTTCTCCTTGTTCGGGACCGAGCTGCCCGACTCGACGCCGGCGGCGCGCTTCAGCAGCGCGGCGGCCAGCGGCGCCTTGGTGACGAAGGTGAAGGAGCGGTCCTCGAAGACCGTGATCTCGGCCGGGACGACGTAGCCGCGCAGGTCGGCGGTGCGCTCGTTGAAGGCCTTGATGAACTCCATGATGTTGATGCCGTGCTGGCCGAGGGCGGGGCCCACCGGCGGTGCGGCGGTCGCCTGTCCGGCAGGTGCCTGCACCTTGAGCGTGGCGCGAATCTTCTTTGCCAAGTGTCGTTCCTCCGAGGTGCTGACGGGGCTCGCGCCCCTCCCTCTCGCTGGTCCGATCGGCCGCCGGCGGCGGCCGCATCGGTCTGGTGGTGGTTAGAGCTTGTCGATCTGCAGGAAGTCGAGCTCGACCGGGGTCTCGCGGCCGAAGATGCTGACCAGCACCTTGACCTTGTTGCGCTCCGGGTTGACCTCGTCGACGGTGCCGATGAACTCGGCGAACGGGCCGTCCTTGACGCGCACGCTCTGGCCCTTGGCGAACTGGACCTTGAACTTCGGCGTCTCGACCCCCATGTGCTTGAGGATCTTCTTGACCTCGTGCTCCTCGAGCGGCATGGGGCGGTTGCCGGATCCGACGAAGGAGGTGACGCCGGGCGTGTTGCGCACCACGTACCAGCTCTCGTCGGTCATCGACATCTCGACCAGCACGTAGCCGGGGAAGACCTTCTTGTTGACGGTCATCCGCTGCCCGTTCTTGATCTCGATCTCCTCCTCCATCGGTACGAGGACCTGGAAGATCTGATCCTCCACGCCCATCGACTCGATGCGGTGCTCGAGGTTCGCCTTCACCTTGTTCTCGTAGCCCGAGTAGGTGTGGATGACGTACCACTGCTTCGCGCTGGTGGCGGGAAGCTCGTCGGCGCGAGGCGCCTCGCGAGAGAGGCGGGCTGCCTCGTGGGCCTCGTTGACGCGCGTCTCCTCGGCCATGGCTAGAGGACCGTCTGGTCGAGGGCGGTGTGGAGCACCATGTCGAGCACGGCGATGTAGGCGCCCACCGCCACGGAGACGGCGATCACCAGCAGGGTCAGCCGGATGACCGTCTCACGGGTCGGCCAGGCGACCTTCTTGAGCTCGGACCAGCTCTCTGCGAAATACCGGCGGAGGCCAGTTACCACGATGTGTGCTCGCTCCTCGTCATGTTCGTGCGGTCGGATCGGTGCGTGAAGTGGCAGGGGCGACAGGACTCGAACCTGCAACCGCTGGTTTTGGAGACCAGTGCTCTACCAATTGAGCTACACCCCTCCGCGCAACCGCTCCTACTTCGTCTCCCGGTGGGGCGTGTGCTGCCGGCAGCGCGGGCAGTACTTGTTGAGCTCCAACCGACCGGGGTCGTTTCGCTTGTTCTTCCGGGTGCTGTACGTGCGCTCCTTGCAGGTAGTGCACGCCAGGGCGATCACCGGACGATTTTCGGCCTTGGCCACGTGATGTCCTTCACTCGAATCATCCCCTCCGCAGACCGATGGATGGACCGATGCGTGACGGATAGCCGCTCACGCGCCAGTACGGCCGGGCGCCGGGGGAAAGCCGCCTGATTCTAGGCCGGGCGGCCCCGACTGTCAACGACGTCGCCCTCGCGTGCGACGCGCTCGCGGCGCGCCAGGACGATGTGCGTGAACGGCAGGCGCACGTCGCTGAAGACCTCGATGCTGACCAGGAAGCCCAGGAAGATGAGGACCACCCCGGCCAGCTCGCCGATGAAGAACGACCAGGTGATGCCGAACCGATTCAGGCCGCTGGTCCAGCCGGGAATGAAGCCGCCGAGCGCGATGAGCAGGGTGGCCGGGACCCGCGAGTTGAGCGTCCCGGCCCGCAGCGCGCGCCAGGCGCCCGGCAGGGAGGCACCGAAATTGACCACCACCGCCACCGCGCGGCCAATGGGGCCGATCACCGGGATGGGGCTCGTCACGCGCATGACGCGCGCCTTGGGCATGAAGATGAACGCCGAGTACACGGCCCCGAAGACGAGCGCGAAGGCGCCGACGATGTTGAACGGCGGGGTGAAGATGCGCAGATCGGCCGGCATCGCCGACCCGACCGGGATTCCGATGCGGTCCACCGAAAAGCCGGGTGCGGCAATTGGAACGGTGAGGGTGGCCATGGCCACCCCGATGGAGGCCAGCACCAGGATGACGGCTGTCACGTTGGCGACCCAGCGGCGTCGGTAGCGCGTGACGAGGGCGACCACCACGGCGGCGGCCAGCGACGCCCCTACCACCAGCAGCACGCTGCCCGCCGATGCCGGTGTGCCCTCCCGCGCGTACTTGACGCTGGTCAGGTAGCTGAACAGCCCGGCAAGCGCGAACGACGCGGCCACGAAGTAGCCGAAGCGGGTCCGGTTGAGCAGGTAGACGGTGCCGAGGCCCAGGTAGGCGGCGACACCGAAGGCGCCGATCAGGTACCAGATCCGGTAGATCCCCTCGTTCCACCCGAAGGCGCTGCCCAGGAACTCGGTACCGGCACTGATGCCATACCAGAGCAGACCGATCGTCCACACCAGCTGATACGGCTGACGACGACGGAGCCATTGGTCCGCGACAAAGGCGGCGAAGACGAACGAGAGGGCCGACGAGAGGAGCGGCAGGAGGACGTTGAGATCCACGGACGCGGGCGACCTCGGCTGAGAAGGCTGCCGGCCCAGTGGCGGGAGCCGGTCGCGACATCGTGCCGCCGACACACGAAAACCGCAACCATGCGCCAATCTTGGTAAATCTCGGTCCAGATTCGCGTGACCGCGAACGGTGAGATGGAGCCCACGTCCGGGTTCGAACCGGAGACCTCGTCCTTACCAAGGACGTGCTCTGCCTACTGAGCTACGTGGGCCCGCGCGTGCCCCGGCCGATCGCCGGTGTGATGAATGGTGGGCAGGGAGGGAATCGAACCCCCACAGTCGAAGACGGCTGATCTACAGTCAGCGGAGCTCACCACCTGCTCAACCTACCCACGGGGTTTCGCCGGCACGTGGTGGAGTACCGGCGATGGCGGAGTATAGCCAACGGACCGCCTCGGCTCAACCTGCGCCACCGGCAAGCTCGATGGTCCGCACGTTGCGGCCCTCGCGCAGCACCTTCTCGTAATTGCGGTTCTCGCGCATGACCCGCATGCCGACCCGCTCGTAGAGCCGCGTCGCACCGGTCAGGCTGGACGCGTCGACCCCCAGGCCCACCTGACGCGTCCCGCGCGCGTGGAAGAGGGTGAACGCGTCGCGCAGCAACGCCTCGCCCAGTCCGCGCCGCCGCCACGGCCGGCGGACGCCCAGGGTGCCGACCCAGCCCACGTCGGGGGCGCCGGGCCGGAACGGCATGTTCAGGCTGATCGCCACCATCTCCTCCCCCTCCATGACCAGCCGCCAGAGCGAGGGATCGAAGGGCGTCATGCGCGTGCCGTAGTGCACGAAATCCCTGAACGACATCGGGACGAAGCCGTAGTGGTCGGCGAATGCGTCGTTCTGGACCTCGAGGATGGCGTGGTATTCGGCCTCGGTCGCGTCGGCGCTGCGGACGCTGATGCCGTCCGGCCAGGTTGCCGGCGCTGGTGGCGTCTCGTCGAGGTCGATCTGCATCTGCCAGCTCGACCGCGCGTAGCGGAATCCCGCTGCCTCGAGGATGCGCTGCGCCGGCTCGTTGGCGGCGGAGGCAAACGAGCTGAGGACGACCTTCAGCGCTGGCGCGGCGAGCTGCAGGGTCAGCGCCGCCCGCGCATCACCCCAGGCCGCCATCGCGGCGCCGATGTGCGCGCCGTCATCGGTCCCGACCAGCGCGTGGGCCACGCGCAGGTAGAGGAACGGGGTCGCATGCTCCTCCTCGTTGTCCCAGTACTCCGCGGTGGCAACGATTCCGCCCCCGCCGTCAAGGACGACGAGCGCATCCCGCTGCGGGTCGAAGCCCGGTGCGCGGTAGCTCTCCTCCTGGACCTTCTCGTCCAGCTCGTTCGCCCCGCCCTCGACAAGGGCGGCGGCGTTGCAGAGCTCCGTCACCGGCGCGACGTCCCGTGTCGGGTCGACGCCGCGCGAGCTGTAGCCAGCGGGCAGCCCCGGGATCGGATGGCGGATGGTGATCATGGGGCGCCATTCTACGGATCCGGGCCTCGGCCATAATCGCGCGATGCTCCGCATCCTCCTGCAGCGCAACTTCTCGCGCCTCTGGCTGGGCGGCCTGATCTCGATGATCGGCGACTGGATCCTGATCACCGGCCTGCCACTGGAGATCTACCGCCGCACCGGGTCGACCCTGGCCACGGGCGGGATGGTGCTCGCCTTTCTCGTACCGTCGATCGTGCTCGGCTCGGTCGGAGGCGTGTTCGTGGACCGATGGGATCGCCGCCGGCTGATGGTCCTCATCAACGTGGTGCTGGCGCTGGCCGTCCTGCCGCTGCTGGCGATCGATGCGCTGGGGCTGTGGATCGCCTACGCCGTCCTCTTCCTGATGAGCTGCCTGGAGCAGCTCTTCGGGCCGGCCGAGACGGCGCTGCTGCCCAACCTGCTGGACAACTCGGATGACGACCTGGTGACGGCGAACGCGCTCAACGGGATGAACAATCACCTGGCGCGGCTCATCGGCCCGGTCATCGGCGGCGTGGTGGTGGCGACCGGCGGGATCGCCGCGGTCGCCCTGATCGACGCTTCCTCGTTCGTCATCGCCGCGGGCCTGATCTGGTCGATCCGCTCGGCGAACACGCGCGCGGTGCGGACCGATAGCCTCGAGCACGAGGCGGCCACGGCATGGCGGCGCCTGCTCCACGAATGGCGCGAGGGGCTGGGACTCGTCTGGCGACAGCCGATCCTCCGCGCCCTGCTGGCCTTCTTCGTCATCACCCGCATCGGCGAGGGGTTGACCATGACCCTCTTTGTGCCCTGGGCGGTTGACGCGGTGCACGGCGGTGAGATGGGCTACGGCCTGCTGCTGGCCACGCAGGCCATCGGCGGCCTCGCCGGCGCGGTGGTCATCGGTCGCATGGGCTCCCGGATCAACCCGCTGCGCATGGTCATCTGGAGCGCGATCAGCTTCGGGCTGATCGACCTGGTCCTGTTCGGCTACCCGGTGGTCTTCCCGTTCATCGGTCCGGCGCTGGTGATGATGGTCATCGTCGGGGTCCCGGGCGCGGCGATGGGGGCGGGCATCGTCACCCTCGAGCAGTCGATGTCGAGCGACTCGCACCGCGGGCGGGTGATCGGCGCGCTGGGCGCGGTGGGGGCAGCGGGATCGCTGATCGGCGCGCTCGGTGCCGGCATCCTCGGCGAGTCGCTGCCGGTCGTCGGGCTCCTGATGGTGCAGGGCAGCGGCTACGTCATCGGCGGGCTGGTGGTGGCGTGGATGACGCTGGAGCACCGACGGGAAGCGGCGCGGGCCGAGGCGGCCTGACCCCGCGCACGCAGGCTCTCGATCAGACCTCCGTCGCCCACAGGTCGATCTGCGGCAGCCCGGCGATGCCGAGCGTCTGCGACAGCTCACCGCAGTGATAGGCCTCGTGGCTGAAGATTCGCTGCAGGATGGATCGGCGCGTGTGGACCTGCCTGCGGCCGCCCATCTCACGCACGAACGTGTCGTCCATCATGTCCAGCGTCCACGTGTCCAGGCAGGCCTCGATCAGGCCGAACGTCGTGTCCAGGGCACCCACGAGCTCCATGGCGCCCCGTGGATGATCGAGGTCATCCTCCCAGCCGATGCCGCCCGCGTTGGCAAACGGCGTCGCCTCCGCTCCGGGCTCACCGACCTGGTCACAGAGCCAGTAGACCCGCAGTCCTGCGGTGTGGCCCACGGTCGCCCAGATCGGCCAGCCGTCCGGCGAGGGGCGAATGGCGAGCTGCTCGTCAGTCATGACCGCGATCACGTCACGCAGGCGACGGTTGTACTGCGGCCACATGTCGTACAGGGGTCGGATGGTCGATATCGTCATGGTGTCGTTCAGTCCTCCTCGTCGTCCTCGAAGTCCGGCCAGGCCGCGATGTCGACTTTGTGGTTCTCGGGCGATGCGAGTGTCCACCAGTGGGGCACATGGGTACTGTCCACCAGGCGTCCGCCAGCTGCGAGTGCTGCCGCGACTCGTGCCTCCGCCTGATCGGCCGGCACGCTGACGTCGATGTGGGTCCGGCCCCGTCCCGGCCTGGGAGGACGGAGGCTCTGGAACGACACGTGGGGGTTGCGTCGGTGGCGGTCCACGACGTCCTCGCTCGGTCCAAGGCTTCGATACCCGAGGGCGGCGGCCCAGAAGGGACCCACGTCGCTGCCGGCATCCTGTGCCACCGCAATGCCCACGACCTGGACCTGGGAGGGGTCCGGCTCGATCCCCAGCGTCCGAGCCGCTGCCGAAATCTCGCGTGCCAGCGCGACATCACGAGGGCTCAGCGCCCCGTACTCCCCGGAGGCGGTCCGGACCGTGACGCCCTCGGGTCGCACATCCACGTCCGGGAAGTGGCCCACAACCTCGGCCGCCTCGGCGATCGCGGCCACGAACCGTGCGGCTTCCGCGAATGATCCAACGTTGAAGTAGGCGTGGGCGCCGGAGAACAGGACCCGCCAGTCCTCGGTTCCGGCGGCGTCGTGGAATGCCCGAGCCGTTGTTCGCTTCTCGCTCATGGGCCAATCCTAGTCAGGAAGTCCGGCTTCATGCATCGCGCGGAGGCGCTTCGGCGTGACTTCCACGGTCTCTGGGCGACCGCCAAACCGTGCATCTGGTGGGCTCACACCGCACTGGCTCGACGCCTCGCTTGCACGCTGGAGCAGGACCGGCCGCCCAGGAATGCGTCGGACGACGCCGCGGAGCTCGTTCGGCACCTAGCATGTCGGCATGACGCATTTGCCGTCGCTCGGGCCGCGCGGGGAGGGATGGGTCCTCATCCAGGGCGTGTTGCTCGTCCTCGTCGTCGCAGCTGGCTGGTCGCTCGGGCCGGACTGGAGCGGGCCGCTGCGGCTCGCGGGCACCGTCGTCGGGACCGTGCTGCTCACCGGTGGTCTCGTCCTCGCACTCCGTGGGTTTGTCGACCTCGACCGCGCTCTGACGCCGCTTCCCCGGCCACGCGACGGTGCCGAGCTCGTTGAAACGGGTGCGTACGCGCTCGTCCGCCACCCTATCTACAGCGGGCTCATCCTTGCAGCGTTCGGCTGGGCGATCATTCAGGCGTCCATCGTCGCAGTCGCCCTCGGGGTGGTGCTCGCGGCCTTCCTGCGCGTGAAGTCCGCACGCGAGGAGGCCTGGCTCGAGCAGCGCTTTCCGGCCTACGGGGCGTACCGCGCGCGGACCCCACGGCTCATCCCCTGGCCCGCTCGATCCGAGGAGGTGTTTGTGAATCACAGCCGATCCAGGCGGCGCACCGACAAGGTCACCAAGCTGATCCCGGCATCAGCCGAGCAACTGTATGGCGCGTTCGCCGATGGCAAGACCTTGATGCAGTGGCTACCGCCGCCGAACATGACGGGCCGGGCGCTCGACTATGAGTTTCGCGAAGGTGGGACGTACCGGATCGAGCTTCGCTATCGGGACGGGAGCCATGGCGTGGGCAAGACGACCGGCGACAGTGACATGAGCAGCGGACAGTTCGTCCGCCTCGTCCCGAACCGGATGATCAGCGAGACGGTCGAGTTCAAGACCAACGACGAGGCGCTCGCGCACGGAATGACGATGACTTGGACCTTCGAACCGTGGCAGGAAGCAACCGAGGTGACCGTGATGGCCGAAAACGTCCCGGCGGCCATCGGCCGGGAGGATCACGTCGCCGGGCTCACCGCATCCCTGGAGAGTCTCGCGCGGTTCGTCGGGCGGTCCGACGACAGGCTCGGCGTGCCAGGTTCGAAGACGGGCCACGCAGGATGATGGAGCCGACGCTC
>JBDTQJ010000051.1:0-13665 GCA_039932235.1 Chloroflexota bacterium | reverse complement strand
CCCCACTTCGGCTCGTCGCGCGCCCAGCTCTCCTCGCCGTTGGCGACGTAGTCCGCTGCCTGCTCGTCCCAGTAGGCGCGGTTGGCGGCGACGTGCTCGGGCAGCTCGATCTCGCTCATGCGTCGCCGATGGTAGCGTCCGCGGCCTCGCCGGTTGCCGCGATCCGCTCCGTCTCCCCGCCGGCGCCGGTGGCCAGCAGGATCCGGCCGCTGGCCTGCTCGCCGAAGAGCGCCTCCACCGTCGCCAGCGTGTCGGTCTCGTCCGGCCCCTTGTCGTCGCGGATGCGGACGATGCGCGGAAAGCGCATCGCAAAGCCGGAGCGGTGGCGCGTCGAGCGCATGATGCGGTCGAAGGCGATCTCCACCACGACCTCGGGAACCACCGTTCGGTAGCGGCCGAAGTCGCGCAGCGTGATCCCGTGGAAGCGCTCGGTCATGGTCGCGATCTCGGCATCCGTCAGACCGGTGTAGGCCTTCCCGATGGTCAGCAGCTTCGCGTCCGGCTCGTCCGAGGCGCGCACCGCGAACGTGTAGTCGGATAGGACGCCCTTGCGCTTGCCATGGCCCCACTCGACGCCGACCACCACGCAGTCGAGCGTCGCCAGCGCCTTCTTCAGCTTCAGCCAGCCCAGCCCGCGCCGTCCCGGCTGGTAGACCGATGCCGGATCCTTGACCATCAGCCCCTCGTTGTGTCGCTCGCGCGCGTCGTCGAAGTGACGCTCCACCTCCTCCGCGCTGCGCGCCGCCGCCTGGTGCGAGATGAGAAAGCGCTCGGCGGTGCGCTCCGGCAGGTCGAGGGCGGCCAGCGCCGCGCGTCGCTCGCGCAGCGGCGCCTCCAGCAGGTCGCGGCCGTCATGGTGCAGCAGGTCGAATGCGACCAGCACCACCGGCACCTCTGCCTGCAGCTCGGGCGACGGGTCGACCCGTCCGAGCCTGGTCTGCAGGGAGGCGAAATCCAGGACGCTCCCCTCCCGCCACGGGACCAGCTCCCCGTCGATGACGGTCGTGGCGTCGAGCGCTGCGCTGCCCGCCGCGACCACCTCAGGGAAGGCGCGGCTGATGTCGTTCAGGTCGCGCGAGAAGAGCCGCACCTGGCCGTCGGGGAGGCGATGCAGCTGGGCGCGGATGCCGTCGTACTTGTCCTCGATCCACGCCTCCTCGCCGACGCGGCGCATCACCTCGGCGCTGTCAGCCACCGGGGTGGCGAGCATGAAGCGGATCGGTCGACCGATGCGCAGGTGCGCCTCCTGCAGCGCGCCGCGCTTCGCCAGCAGCGCCGTCTCGCCGACGTCCGCGACCAACATGTGCGCGCGCCGCACGGCGGCCTGGTCGGCATCGAAGGCGGAGGCGATCGCCTCCTCGAGCAGTCCCTCGCGCAGACCGATGCGCGTCTCGCGCGACGCGACCCGCGCGATGTAGCGCGCCTCGCCGCCGCTCGCCGCGCGGAACAGGTCGGCGAGGATTCGTACCCGCTCCTCGCTGCGGCCCGCCGCCGCGATGGCCACGAAGGCGCCGGCCACCGCGGCCAGGGTCAGCGGCTGCGTCGAGCGTTGCGTCGCCAGCAGCTCCGCCGCCGCATCACCGAAGTCGGAGTGGCGCAGGTAGGCGGCGCTCAGCTGCTCCGGCTCGGCGCCACTCGCCGCAGCCAGGGCGGCGCCCTGCTGGGCCCACCCCATGCCGAGCTTGACGTCGCTCCCGGCCAGGGGACGGCCGGCGAGGAAGGTGGCCGCCACCGGCAGGTCGTCGTCGGGGAGCTCCCTGAGGTAGGCGGCCAGCAGGTCGCGCTTGGCGATCTTGGAGCGCGTCGCCGAGACGGCGTCGGCGACCGCTGCGAACTCGGCGAACGGCGTGGTCAAGGGAGGCATTGGTCGTCGAGTGTAGGGTGATGCGCCGGTGCGCATCGAACGGCCAGGATGAACCGAGACGACGGCGCTCCCGGCCGCCACTGGCTGTCCTCCTGGGCCTGCGAAAGGGTTGACGCGCGGCCACCGCCGACGCACGCTGCACCGCATGACCTTCCCGTGGCAGAAGCGCGTCCCCGACGAGCTCAAGGACCGCATCCCGCCGGGCCAGGTGCTGACCGAGAAGTTCCCGGTGCTGCATTTCGGCCGGGTGCCGGACTACCCCGACCTATCGGGTTGGGACTTCCGCGTGTTCGGCGCGGTCGCCACGCCGTTCACCCTCAGCTGGGGCGAGTTCCGCCAGCTGCCGACCACGCAGCAGACGCTGGACATCCATTGCGTGACGCGCTGGTCGAAGCTGGACACGGCGTGGGAGGGCGTGCCGTTCAGCCACATCGCCGAGGTCGCGCAGCCCACGCCGGACGCCCGGTTCGTCATCTTCCACGCCGAGGCGGGCTTCACCGCCAACGTGCCGCTGGCGCGAGCCATGGACCCGCAGTGCCTGCTGGCATGGAGCTACGACGGGAAGCCGCTGGAGGCGGACCACGGCTATCCCCTGCGCGCGATCGTGCCGGGCACCTACTTCTGGAAGAGCGCCAAGTGGCTCCGCGGCATCGAGTTCAGCGCCGAGGACCAGCTCGGCTTCTGGGAGCGCAACGGGTACAACAACGACGCCGATCCGTGGAAGGAAGAGCGCTACTCGTATCGGTAGCCGTCAGGCCTCGTCGGCCTCCATCCGCTTGGCGCGGTCGATCAGCTCGGCGACCTTGCGGCCACCCTTGCGCCCGATGGTCTGGAAGTGCTCGTGCGAGTACCGCTCGCTGACCGCCTTCCCGCCCTTCTGGCCGATCTCCTGGTAGAACTCCGAGCCATACCGCTGTCTCGTCGTCTTGCCACCCTTGCGCCCGGCCTCGCGAACGCTCATGTTGCCGTTGTCGTTCGTCTCCGCCATCGGAGCGCCTCCTGGTGTGCAGATCGGGTCCCCCGTTGCGCCCGGATGCAAGATGCATACCGTCGCACGCCGACCGACCAAGCGATCCCTCGCGACGGCGCGCCACCGGCCACCGGCTAGAATGGCCCGCCAATGCACCCCTTCCTGCGCAGCCTGATCATCGCCGTCGTCGGACTCATCATCTCCGGCGGCCTCCTCGCGCTCGCCCTGCTCGGCGAGAACAGCGAGCTGTCGGTGATCGAGATGCTGCTCGCCGGAGTCGTGGCCGCGGTCGTCGGGATCTTCCTCTTCGTCCAGGGGTGGCGGTGGTCGCAGCGCTCCTGGCACAGGGGCTCGTCCGGCACGGGCGCGCTGATCGCAATCACTGGCGGCATCGCCGGTGTGCTCGGCGCCGGCGCCCTGGCAGGCGTCGTGATCCTGCTGCTGCTCTTCTACGTCAACTAGCGGCGGGAGCCGCGCGACGCCCGCGCCGTCGGGGTCGGCCGCACGGAGCCTCGGCTACGATATGCGGAGCCCGCCCCGCGATGCCCCCATCGTCTAGAGGCCTAGGACGCCACCCTTTCAAGGTGGAGATCAGGGGTTCGAATCCCCTTGGGGGTACCACTCCCCGGCCGTTGGGAGGTCGAAAACCAATGCCCATCTTCGCTCGTCGTGTCGGGATCGCCGTGGGTGCCTTCGCCCTTGCGTGGCTCGTGGCAGCCCTCGCGGCCGCATGGATCTTCGGCTCAGGGAACATCCTCGTCTGGGTGCTGGCGGCGCTCGTCGGAGCCGTCGTGTATCTCGCCATCCCCTGGCTGGATGAGCGTGGCGCGCGACGCGGCAACCGGTAACACCGGCCGCGGAACTCAGATGTGGTTGATCTCGACCCGGTCCCCGCACTCGGGGCAGTAGAGGAGCAGCAGCTTCGGCTCCTCCGGCACGGGCCGCCAGGAGTAGACCATCGACTCGTAGAGGCGCTCGCCGCAGTGCGGGCACTCCGCGCCCAGGTCGAGCCACTGGTCGCGTGGCACGTTCTGGCGACCCATCAGCGGTACGAGCGCCCCGGCAGGCGCTCCGGCGGCTCCCAGCCCGGCTTCGGTGCCGGGGGTTGCTCGCCCTCGGCGGCAGCCAGGGCATCGCGTGTCTCCGCCAGCCGCGCATCGCGGGCAAGCAGCGGGTAGGCCATCGTGTCGTAGCCCGGCCAGTGGCCGACATCGCCGTCGCGGATCATCACCGCGGTGCGGACGAACGACCCGGTGACGTCGCGGACGGATCGGTCCATCACCTCGAAATGGCGCCCGGTGACCTGCAGCAGTGCGGGCTGCAGCGTCTCCACCAGGTACGCCGGATCGGGGTTCACCTCGAGCGCCAGGGTGAGCGCCTCGAGCACCTGCTCGTCGAGCAGGCCGGTCGCCAGGGGCCGGCTGATGTAGGCCATCCGAGGGTCGCTGGAGGGACCCTTGAACGTCCGAATGAGGCTCTTGAACATGGGAGCCGCATTGTACCCATCGACCGATGCGGCCGCCGCGCGCCAGGGCCTCGGATGGGTCGCATCGGTCTCCATTGGTATACTTGGCCGCCCGAAGAGATCCCCGCCCGGATTGGCCGCGCGCCCCGATGCGCGCTGCCGGTGGGGACCACGTAAAGGAGCTGTGTAGACATCACCGTGCGCGTGAGAAAGGCCGTCCTGCCCGCAGCCGGCTTCGGGACCCGCTTCCTGCCGGCGACCAAGGCGATCGCCAAGGAGATGCTGCCGCTGGTCGATCGACCGATCATCCAGTACGCGGTCGAGGAGGCGGTGGCCTCGGGGATCGAGCAGATCATCATCGTCATCAGCACCGGGCGGAGCGCCATCGAGGACCACTTCGATGCCAGCCCGACCCTGGAGCGCTGGCTCGAGGACCGTGGCGACATCGAGATGCTGCGCCAGATCCGGCGCATCACCGAGACGGGCACCATCGCGTTCGTCCACCAGAAGGAACAGCTCGGCCTGGGGCACGCGGTCCTCATGGCCAAGGACCTGGTCGGCGACGAGCCGTTCGCGGTCCTCCTCTCCGACGACGTGATGCTCAACCCCGGCGGGGAGCCGGTGACGAAGCAGCTCATCGACCAGTACGGGCAGCATCGAGGCTCGACCATCGCGCTCCAGAAGGTGGACCGCTCCGATGTACGGCGCTACGGCATCGTCGACCCCATCCACGAGGAGGGGCGGCTCGTCGAGATCCGGAACGTGGTCGAGAAGCCGTCGATCGAGGATGCCCCGTCGGACCTGGCGGTGCTGGGTCGCTACGTCCTCTCGCCGAAGATCTTCGACATGCTCGAATCGACCCAGCGCGGCGCCGGCGGCGAGATCCAGCTGACCGATGCGATCACCGGCCTGATGGCCGAACAGCCGGTGTTCGGCTACCAGTTCGACGGGGTGCGTCACGACGCGGGAACGCGGATGGGCTGGCTGAAGGCCAACATCGGCATGGCGCTCGAGTCCGACGATGCGGACGAGGTACGGGCCTACATCCGGAGCCTCGACCTGCGCAACTGAGCCGCCGCAGCGGCGGTACCATCGGGCGCACGATGCGAGGCGACTCACCAGCCAGGACGGAGGCAGCGGCGTGGAGGACATGATCGGGCGGCTGATCAACGGCCGCTACCGGCTCATCGCGCCGCTCGGCGAGGGCGGCATGGCAACGCTGTGGCGCGCCGTCGACGAGCAGCTGGACCGCGAGGTGGCGGTCAAGCTCCTGCGCCCGCAGTACAGCGCGGATCCCGGCTTCGCGCGGCGCTTCAAGCAGGAGGCGCGCTCCGCTGGCTCGCTGGCGCATCCGAACATCGTCAGCGTCTACGACTACGGCCAGGACGGCGAGGATGCCGCGACCCAGTACATCGTCATGCAGCTGGTCGACGGCCAGGACCTCTCCGGCCTCCTGCGCGAGCGGGGCCGGCTGTCGGTCAGCGATGCGGTGCGCATCGCCCTCGGCGTGGCGGCGGCGCTGGAGGCGGCGCATCGGCGCGGCATCGTCCATCGCGACGTGAAGCCCGGCAACATCCTGATCACCGACGACGGCGACGTGAAGGTCACCGACTTCGGCATCGCCCGGGCCGTGAGCGAGACGAGCATGACCGTCACCGGCACCACGCTCGGATCGGTCCATTACTTCAGCCCCGAGCAGGCGCGTGGCGACGAGGTCACCGGGGCGTCCGACGTCTACGCGCTGGGCATCGTGCTGTACGAGATGCTCACCGGGCGGCGACCCTTCGAGGGCGACTCGGCGGCCGGGGTGGCTCTCAAGCGCCTGACCGACGACCCACCGCCGCCGAGCGAGTTCAACGGAAATCTGCCCCCGGCGCTGGTGGCGATCGTGATGCGCAGCCTGGCGCGCGATATCGCCGACCGCTATCCGGATGCGGGTGCCATGGCGGAGGCGCTGCGCGGCTACCAGCGCGATCCCGGCGCGCTCCCACCAGCCGTTGTCTCCGGCATCCCGGCTCCGCTTCCCGCCGCCGGCAGCCCGACCGTCTACATCCCGCCGCCGGTCCAGCGTCCGGCCGACCGTGCGCCGGCGATGCCGCCGCCCGCCCGCCGCGAGCCACGCTACGTGGACGAACCGTACCGCGATGATCGCGGCGGCACGGCGTGGTGGACGTGGCTCCTTGGTCTGCTCGGGGTGGTGCTGCTGGCGGCGATCGGCTTCATCGGTGCGCAGCTGCTGGGCCTGGGGGGGACCACCGAGCCGTCGCCGAGCGCGGCGGTCACCTTCGAGCTGCCGAACTGGGTCGACGACCCGATCACCGCGGTTCGCCTGGATGCCGAGGAGCGTGGCCTGACGCTCGACGAGGTGAAGGAACCCTCATCCGACGTCGAGCGCGACCGGGTCATCTCGACCGAGCCGCAGGCCGGTGCCGAGGTGACCGAGGGCGACACGATCACCGTGGTCGTCTCGGACGGCCCGCCGGAGACGACGGTGCCGAACATCAGCGGACAGACCGTGGACCAGGCGACCAACAGCCTCGCGGCCGAGAACCTGGACGTCGGTGCCATCGTCTACCAGTACGACCCCGCGGCACCCTCCGGGACGGTCATCTCGACCACGCCGGGTGCCGGCGAGGCGGTCACCGAGGGGTCGCGCGTGGCCCTCGTCGTCAGCCAGGGCCCGGAGCCGACCCCGACCCCGAGTCCGAGTCCGACCCCGACCCCGGTGCCCGAGACGCCGCCGCCGACGCCTATCCCGACCCCGAGCCCCCCGGTCGCGCCGTAAGGAGCGGCCGGTGCTACGATCGAGGTCCACTACTCGTACTGAGCACACACCTACGAACATGTCCCCCGTGATGTCGGTCAACGAATCGACCTTCGACGCGGATATCCTCAAGGCCGACCGGCCGGTACTCGTCGACTTCTGGGCACCGTGGTGCGGACCCTGCCGCCTCGTCTCCCCCGTCATCGAGAGCGTGGGCGAGAAGCACGGCGGGCGGATCACCGTCGCCAAGGTCAACACCGACGAGAACCAGGCGCTGGCGATGCGCTACAGCATCTTCAGCATCCCCACCCTCATCGTCTTCGAGCACGGCCACGAGGCCGCCCGCCTGGTCGGCTACATGCCCCAGGAAGCGATGGAGGAGCGCCTCGCTCCCTTTCTCACCTGACGAGCTGACCCCCGGACCGATGCGACCGGCCGCTCGCGCTGCCGGTCGTTGTCGCTACACTCGGTCGCCAATGCGTCTGCGCCCCCCGCACCGATGATCATCAAGACCGAGCGACGGACCGGTTTCGACCGCCGCCAGTCTCCCGACCCGTTCGCCGGGGATGATCGCCGCGGCCCGGACCGCCGGGAGATGTGCTGGGAGGTCGAGAACTGTGACCTCTCGATCCGCTATCGGTGCCCGGCCTTCATCCTGCGCCGTCCGTGCTGGGAGCTGTGGGCGGTCGAGGGCATCGGCCCGGCGCGCGCCTGCTGCTACAACGACCGCGAGTGCGAGCCCGGGCGTTGCGTGATCGCCGAGAAGCGCTTCGCCGGAGCCCCGGCGGCGACGGTCGAGCCGCTGACCGTCCATGTCGGGCGCCGTGGCGTGCCGCTCGGCTACTCCAAGCCACGCCGCCACCACTGCCCGCACTTCTACCTGACCCAGGGCGCCAAGGGCCGCGTGCCGATCCAGGCGCCCCAGCTGCTGCGCACGCTCACCAAGCAGGAGGGCGTGGTGAGCCGCTGCGAGCTGCGCGGCGGCGTGCACCTCGACTCCGGCTACGTCAACGACCTGTGCCTGACCGGCCAGTACACCGACTGCGTCTTCTACGAGGACGAGAACGCCTGACCTGAGCTATCCCCAGGCGGTCGAGGCGCTCACCGGGCGCGGGCGTTTCGGGATCAGCCTCGGGCTGGAGCGCATCGGGCGCCTGCTCGACGAGCTCGGTCACCCCGAACGGGAGCTGCGCGGCGCGCTGGTCGGGGGCACCAACGGCAAGGGCAGCGTGGTCGCCATGGCGCTCGCCGTCCTCACCGATGCGGGCCTGCGCGTTGGCACCATGCCCAAGCCGCATCTCGTCAGCTACCGCGAGCGAATCGCGATCAACGGCGTGTCCTTGACGCCGGCGCGCTTTGCGGCGGCCATCCAGCGCGTCCTGCCGGCGGTCGACCGGGTGGCGGCAGCCACCGGCGCCCCGACCGAGTTCGAGGTGCTCACTGCCGCCGCCTACGCGGAGCTGGCGCGCTCCGACCTCGACCTCGCGCTGGTGGAGGTGGGGATGGGCGGCCGCCTCGACGCCACCAACAGCGCGGACCTGGGGGTCGCCGCGATCACCAATGTGCAGCACGACCACGAGGTCCATCTCGGCCCGACGCTGGCGCTCATCGGAGGCGAGAAGGCACCCATCATCAAGCGCGGCAACCTGGCGGTCACCGGGGCCTCCGGCCGCGGGCTGCGCCCGATCCTGGACCGATGCGCCGCGCTCGGCGTCCCCCTGCGCCGAGCCGGTCCCCGTCAGCCGTATCGTGCCGAGCTGCGCGACATCTCCTGGGACGGCACCGTGGTCGATGCCGCCACCCCGTTCGGGGAGCTGCGCGAGTTGCGTCTCGGCCTGCTCGGGGCGCACCAGGCCGCCAACGCGGCCGTTACCCTGGCACTGCTGGACGCGCTCGGCGAGCGCTTCCCCCACGCCGCTGTCGACGAGGCGGCCGTGCGCCGCGGCCTCGCGGCAGCACGCTGGGCGGGACGCATGGAGGTGATCGAGCATCCGCGCTACGGACGCGTGGTGCTCGACGGGGCGCACAACCCCGCCGGCGCCGCGGCGCTCGCCGCTACCCTCGCCGCGTTGAGCGTGAACATGCCCCCGCTCGTCTTCGGGGCGATGCGCGGCAAGAAGGTCGCGGCCGCCCTCCGCGCGCTGGCGCCCATCGGTCCGCGCCCCGTGTTCACCTCGGTCGACGACCCGAAGGCCCACGCCCCCGAGGAGCTGCTCCGCACCTGGCGGCGCATCGGGCGCGGCGGGACGGTGGAGGCGGATCCGCTCGCCGCCCTCGGGCGCGCCGCGGAGCTGCGACGCGGCGACGGGCCGGTGGTCGTGGCAGGATCGCTGTACCTGGTCGGCGCGCTGCGCGGCGCGCTCACCGGAGAGCACGAGGACGGATGACGGTGGAACTGACATTCGGACAGCGGACGCGGGTGATGGGGATCATCAACGTCACGCCCGACTCGTTCAGCGGCGACGGCCTCGCGCCCGACGGCGCCAGCTCCGAGCAGGTGGTGGCCGCAGCCGTCGAGCAGGCAGCGGGCTTCGTGGCCGCCGGGGCGCAGCTGCTCGACGTGGGCGGCGAGTCGACCCGGCCGCGGCAGTTCTACGGGGAGCGGCGCACGCTGACCGCGGACGAGGAAACCGCGGTGGTGGTGCCCGTGGTGGCCGCGCTCGTCAAGCGCTTCGGCGACCGGGCGCTCGTCAGCATCGACACGACCCGCGGCGGTGTGGCCCGCGCCGCGCTTGCCGCCGGGGCGCGGATGGTCAACGACGTGTGGGCCGCGACCCGCGACCCGGACACCGCGCGCGCGGCAGCCGAGTGCGGCGCCCACCTGGTCCTGATGCACAACAAGGAGGTCGCCGAGTACGAGGGTGACGTGGTGTCGGAGGTCATCGACTGGCTGGCCGACGCGGTCACCGCGGCGCAGGCGGCGGGCGTGGCACACGACCGCCTGCTCGTCGATCCGGGCATCGGGTTCGGCAAGACGGGCGAGCACAACCTCGAGATCCTCCACCGCCTCGGCGAGCTGAAGGCCGCGCTCGGGCTGCCGCTGCTCATCGGCACCAGCCGCAAGCGCTTCATCGGCGAGCTGCTCGGGGGCGCCGAGCCGGACGACCGGGTCGAGGGCACCGCGGCGACCGTGGCGCTGGCCATTGCCGCCGGCGCGGACGTGGTGCGCGTCCACGACGTTGCGCATATTGCACGCACCGTCCGGGTCGCGGACGCCATCATCCGCCGATGAGCCGGATCAGCATTCACGGCATGCGCTTCATGGGCCGCCACGGCGTGCACCTGGAGGAGCGCATGGAGCCGCACCCGTTCGAGGTCGACGTCGACCTGGAGACCGATCTGGCCGCCGCGGCGGTCAGCGACGACCTGGCCGACACGGTCGACTACTCGGCGGTCTTCGAGCAGGTACGTGCCCGGGTCCAGGAGGACAGCTTCCGCCTCATCGAGGCGCTCGCCGGCGCGATCGCCGAGGACGTGCTGGCCGCCCAGCCCCGAGTCAGCGGCCTGCGGGTGCGCGTTCGGAAGCCGGAGGCGCCGCTCCCCGGGGAATTCGACACCGTCGAGGTTGAGCTGACCCGGGAACGCTGACCTACTGGCCCGGCAGCGTCCCGAGGGTCACGACCACCTCTCGCGTCGAGGAGCCGTGGAGGATGCGCAGGGTCACCTCGTCACCCGGCATGTGCGGCACGATCGCCGCCGCCAGGTCGTGGTCGGCATCGATCCGCTCGCCGTCCACCTCGACGATGATGTCGCCGTCCTCGATGCCCGCCGCGGCAGCGGGGCTGTCCGGGAAGACCGCCGCGTTGCCGTTTGCCGGCGGGCTGACCCAGACCCCGTAGTCGATGTCGAGGCCCTCCTCGGCGGCAACCTGCTTGGTGACCGGCACGTAGTACACCCCGATCCAGGGCCGCACGAATGGCTGGATCCCGTCGAGCGCCTGCCGGGTGATGGGCCGTGCGATATCGATCGGGATGGCGAAGCCGATGCCCTGCGCGTTGGTGGCGACCGCGGTGTTGACCCCGATCACCTGGCCGGCGCTGTTGACCAGTGGCCCGCCCGAGTTGCCCGGGTTGATGGCGGCATCGGTCTGGATCAGGTTGTTGAGCGTCTCGGAGCTGGTCTGGCTGGCGTTGCCCGCCTGGATCTGGCGTCCCAGGCCCGATACGACGCCGGTGGTGACCGTGTTCTGGTAGCTGGTGCCGAGCGGCGAGCCCATCGCGATCGCCAGCTGGCCGCGCTCGAGATCTGCGCTGCTGCCGAGCTGGGCCGCGGGGAGGCCGGTGGCGTCGATCTTCACCACCGCCAGGTCGGTGAGCGGGTCGATGCCGAACACCGTGCCGTCGAAGATGCGCGTGTCGTTGAGCTGCACCTTCAGCGTGTCGGCGCCGTCGATGACGTGCTTGTTGGTGAGAATCCAGCCGTCGCTGTCGAAGATGAAGCCGGAGCCGACTCCCTCCTGCGTCTGGCCGAAGAGGCCCTGCGTCGTGGAGGCGATGGTGACGACCGAGGGCATGACCGCATCGGTGGCGGTGATCACCGCCGACGACTCGTTGAGGTTGAGCGCCTGCGTCGCCTGGCCCGGCCCATCGCTCTGGGTCGCCACCGGGGTCGCATCGCGCTGCATCAGGTTCGCCACCGCGGCAGCCGACAGGCCTCCCGAGACGAGGCCGACCACGAGGGCCACTGCCGCGACCGGCAGGAGGCCGGGGCCGCGACGCTCGCGGGCTCGCTGGGCGGCTGGCTGCGGCGCGGGCGCACGTGTCGACCATGCCGGGGCACTCTGCCAGGCGGCTGGCTGCGCCTGCGGGGCCGGGCCGTAGCGCTGGACCTCGACCGGCTCGGTGGGATGGTCGGGAGTGGGCCGCAGATTCGCGTCGTCAGTCATTCGATGGTGGTCCGTCCTGGTGGTTCCGCGGTGCGAGCACAGCATATGGCGCACGCGACAACCGGCTCATCGTGCGCGAGCCGGGGTGTGCCGATGGTGCACCGCGCGTGAAGTTTCATTGACCTTCCGAGGTCCCGGTGCCGGCCGGCACCGACCGCGGCAGGCGAACGCGGAAGGTCGAGCCTTCCCCGACCGCGCTCTGGACGACGATCTCGCCACCGTGCATCTCCGCGATCGAGCGAGCGATGGCCAGCCCCAGGCCGCTCCCCGAGGCGCGGGCCTCACCCGTGTTGGTGCCGCGGTAGAAGCGGTCGAAGACGAGCGCCAGCTCGCCGGCTGGGATCCCCGGCCCGGTGTCGCGCACCTCGATCACGGCGGCATCGCCGTCGTCGTGCAGGGCGAGGGAGACCGATCCGCCGCGCGGCGTGAACTTGAGAGCGTTGCCGATCAGGTTGCCGACCAGCTGCACGATCCGCTCGCGGTCGTAGGTGAGCGGCACGGGCGACGACGGGACCTCGGACGAGAGGCTCACCCCGCGCTGCTCCGCCTCCTCCGCATGCGCCTCCACCACGCTGCGCAGCGGGTCGCGCAGGTCGGCGCTCTCGAGCTCCATCGGGAAGATGCCGGCATCGATGCGTGACAGGTCCAGCAGGTTGTTGCTCATCCACTCCAGGCGCCGGATCTGCTCCTCGGAACGGTCCAGGAACTCGGCCCGCGTCGCTTCGCCGAGGGCACCGTCGCGCTGCAGCTCGGTGAAGGTGCGCAGCGCGGCGATCGGGGTGCGCAGCTCGTGGCTCACGTCGGCGATGAAGGCGCGCAGCCGATCGCGATCGTCGCTGAGCATGGTCAATGTCTCCTCGAGCTGGTCGGCCATGGCGTTGAACTGGCTGCCCAGGGCGTCGACCTCGGCAATCTCGGCCGGCGGTACGCGTTCGGCGAGGTTTCCCTCCGCGATGCGGACCGATGCCTCCCGCAGCCTGGCCAGCGGCCGGGTGAGGCGGCTCGCGGCCCAGACGCCGGCGAGCAGCGCCACCGCGAAGGCGGCGATGCCCGCCGCCAGCAACGCGAACCCGACCCGCTCCAGGGTCCGCACGCGGGACGTGTACGGCTCCCGCACCACGATGGTCACCTGGGTGTTGAGCTCGGGCGCCGGCATCGGGATGCCGAGGTCATCGGTGACGCTCACCACCGGGACGGTGGGATCGGGAGCCAACCCGTCCGCCTCCAGGCCAGCGACGTTACGGGGCTGGGCGCGTGCCATCAGCTGGCCGCGCTCCCAGACCTCGACGGTGGCGCGCACCAGGTCGTCGGCGGCGCGCTGGATGATCGGCAGGTAGACCCGCGTGCCGCGGACGTCGGGCGCCAGCCGGCCGGACCCGGCGTCAAGCGCGCGAGCCACCTCGTCCTCAAGCAGCCGATAGGTCGCATTCGCGTCGCTGCGCAGACGCTGCGTGGCCTGCTCGGTGAAATAGCCCGGCAGGATCTGTGAGATGGCGATGCCGGAGATCAGGAGGCCCAGCAGGGCCACCGCGCTGATGGTGAGGACGAGTCGCGCATCCAGGCGCCGGAGTGGGTGGACGGGACTGATGCTGCGGAGCCGCTCAGTCCTCGGCGAACGCATAGCCGACCCCTCTGACCGTCCTGATGTAGCGCGGCTGGGCCGGGTCCGGCTCGATCTTGTCGCGAATGTGGCTGACGTGGACGTTGATCGTCCGCT
>JBDTQJ010000050.1:0-13704 GCA_039932235.1 Chloroflexota bacterium | reverse complement strand
AAGTGCTGGTCGACGGCATGCGCGGCCGCTCGTCGCTCTGGTACCGGGTGCGCGTGAACCTGCGCAACGTCCCCGGGGCCGACCGGCCGCCCGACGAGAAGCCGGATCCGGACTACGACCCCTGGGAGGAGTTCCGGGGGGAGTAGCGACGCCTGCGCCTGGATCGCGGGGCGTGCCAATTGGCCGCTGGGAAGCCTTCCCCCGCTCGCTCGCCGGTCACCTGGTACGCCGGGCGTGCCAGCTGAGACGAGAGCGCCGCGTCATCGGTCTGTTGGAACGCCGGGCGTGCCAGGCGCGACGCCGTCAGGCGGTGGCGTCGTAGAGGCGATCCCGAAGCCGCTCCCGGATGGGCGGCCACTCCTCGGCCAGGATCGAGTAGTAGACCGTGTCGCGGATGAAGCCATCCGGCATGCGCAGGTGGCGCCGCAGCGTTCCCTCGCGCACGCCGCCAAGCCGCTCGATGGCGGCCTGCGAGCGCTCGTTGCGGCCATCGGTCTTGAGGGCCACCCGGCCGGCGCCGAGCTCCTCGAAGGCGTAGGTCAGCTGGAGCAGCTTGGCCTCGCTGTTCAGCGCGCTGCGCCAGCGCGACGGGGCGAGCCAGGTCCAGCCGATCTCGAGCCGCTCGGACGGCACGTCGATGTCGCCGAAGCGCGTCGATCCGACGGCGCGGCCGGTGTCCAGGGCGATGGTGGCCCACGCCACGTACCGATCCTCCGCGACGCCGGCCGATGCCTCCCCGAACCACGACTCCCAGCCCATCAGGGTGAGCTGCAGCGCTCCGTAGCGCAGCGCATCGGGATCCTCCGCGGCAGCCGCCTCCAGATCGCCCCGGTGCTCCTCCCCCAACGGCTCGAGGCGGACGAACCGCCCGGTCAGCGTGACGGGGGCGGGTGGCTTCACCGGCCCTCTGCGACCGCCGCCTCGACCCAGCCGGGAATCTCGCGGCGCAGCGTGGCCAGCGGCAGCGTGCCGTGGGCCAGCACCTCGTCGTGGAAGGCGCGCAGGTCGAACCTGTCGCCCATCCGCTCCGACACCTCGGCGCGGGCACGCTCGATCTCGCGCTGCCCCATCTTGTAGGTGAGCGCCTGGCCCGGCCAGATCGTGTACCGATCGACCTCGATGGCTGCATCGACCATCGGCAGCGACCCGCGCTCGTGCATGAAGGTGATCGCCTTGTCGCGGTCCCAGTTGAAAGCATGCAGCCCCGAGTCGACGACCAGTCTCGCGGCACGGAACGCCTGCGTGTCGAGCATCCCGAAGCGCTCCGCGTCGTTGAGGTAGAGGCCCATCTCGTCGGCGAGGCGCTCGGTGTAGAGGCCCCAACCCTCGACGTACGCGACGCCGACCATCCGCGCGCCGAGGCGGCGGAACGCCGGCAGCCCGTCGAGGTCCTGCTCGATGGCGATCTGGAAGTGGTGCCCCGGGGTCGCCTCGTGGAAGGTGATCGAGGCGATCTTGTGGAGCTGCCGCTCCGCGGGCTGGTAGGTGTTGAGGTAGTACTGCCCGGCCCGCGAGCCGTCGAGGGTCGGCGGCATGTAGAAGGCCGGCGGCGACTCCTGCTCGCGATACGCCTCGACCGCCAGCACCTCGCAGTTGGCGCGCGGCAGCCGGCCGAAGTACTTCGGCGCCGCGGCGTAGGCGCGATCGGTCTGGCCCTTCGCAAGCTCGATCAGGTGGTTGGGATCATCGGTGTGGTTGGCTGGGTCCTCGGCGAGGGCGGCAGCCATGGCGTGACGGTCCGCATGTCCCAGCCGGCGGGCGATCTCATCCTTCTCCAGCTCGATGGTGGCGAGGTCGGCGAGCCCGAACTCGTGCACCTCCTCCGCGGTCGCGGCGACGGTGGTCTGGAGGCGGATGCTGAGCCGATACGCCGCGTCGCCATCCGGGGTGGCGCTGATGCCCGGCTGCTGTCGGGCGTGCTGCTCGTACTCGTCGGCGAGGAAGTCGTGCAGCCGCTGCAGGGCCGGATGGATGGTCTCGTCGACGAGCGCGCGAACTCGGTCGCGGGCCGCGTCGTCGGCGACCTGGGCCATGGTGGTGATCGGTGAGGCATCGGCCGGCTCCGCGACCATGCGCTCGATCTGCTCGATGGCCCGCCGCACCGGCACGGCCGCGCTGGTGCGCCCCTCGGCGATGCCCTCGCGGAGGGTCGCGATGTGCTGGTCGACCATCGCCGGGAAGCCGCCGAGGCGGGTCAGCAGCTTCTCCAGCCGTGCCGGATCGCTCGCCTGCTGGTACTGCGCGACGGTGACCGGCACCATCTGGATGCCGGAGATGTGATCGACCGCCACCTGGTAGAGCTTCGCGTCGAGGGCCTCGAGGTTGTTGTTGGCGATCGTCAGCAGCAGGTCGCGGGTGATGACCTGCTCGGTCTCGAGCTCATCAACGGGGATGGCCTCGGCCTCCGCCAGCACGGACCGATACGCCGCTGCCTCCGCCGCGCGGCCGGCGGCGCCGACATCACCCAGCGCGTCATCCCAGCGGTCGTCGCCGAGGATCGTGGCGTAGAGCGGGTCACGTTCCAGGACACCGTCGAAGAATCGGTCGGCGAGCTGGTTGACGAGGGCGTTGGGATCGGTGGCGACAGGCACTGGGAAGCGGCCTCCTCTGAATTTCGGTCACATGGGGGAGCGTCAAGTTTACCGCCGCCGCCCGAAGCGAGGCGGACCACTGACCCGAGCCGGGGGCAGACCAGTTGCGCGGCGGTCAGCGTCCGCCGAACAGGTCCGCCAGCAGGGCGGGCGGCGTCTCCTCCAGCTGGTCGTAGCGGCACTCGCTGATCGCCTTGTCCGGGCGCCAGCGGCGGAACGTGGCGGCATGCCGGAAGCGGTCGCCCTGGAGGTGGTCGAAGGCGACCTCGCAGACCAGCTCGGGACGAACCGGCTCCCACGACAGGTCCTTGCCGCGGTTCCAGCGTGACGTGGCGCCGGGAAGACGGCGGCCGTCTGCGCCCATCGAGGCCTGCCACTCGGCCCATTCGCCCCATGGGTGGCCCTCGACCGCGTTCTCGCGGTACGGCGCCAGCAGCTCGACCAGCTCCTCACGTTTCGCCATCGTGAACGAGGAGGTGACGCCGACGTGCTGGAGCTTCCCGGCGTCGTTCCACAGGCCCAGCAGCAGCGAGCCGACCAGCGTGCCTGGCCCGTTCTTGTGCCATCGGAACCCGGCGACCACGCAGTCGGCGGTGCGGGCGTGCTTGATCTTGGCCATCTCGCGCTTGCCGGGCAGGTAGCGACCATCGGTCCGCTTCGCGATCACACCATCCAGGCCGGCGCCCTCGAACACCTCGAACCAGCGCTGCGCGACCGCCGGGTCGTCGGTGGACGGCGTGAGCTGCACCGATGCCGGAGGATCCGCCATGACCGCCTGCAGTCTCTCCCGGCGCTGCTCGAATGGCGCCGCGCGCAGGTCGTCGGCACCATCCGCGAGGCAGTCGAAGGCGACGTACGAGGCCGGCGTTGCTTCCGCGAGCATGGCGACGCGCGAGGCGGCGGGATGGATGCGCAGCAGCAGCGAGTCGAAGTCGAGGCCGCCGTCGGCGGTGGCGATCACCACCTCACCGTCGAGCACGAATCGCGCATCGGCGCCGCCGAGCGCGCGCAGCGGCCCCTCCAGCTCGGGGAAGTAGCGGTTCAGCGGCTTGAGGTCGCGCGACTGGATGAGCAGCTCCTCGCCATCGCGGAAGACGAGTGCCCGGAAGCCGTCCCATTTCGGCTCGAAGATCCAGCCCGGCTCGGTGGGAATGGCGGGCGTCGGCTTGGCGAGCATCGGCTCGATCGGCGGCTCGATGGGAAACGGCATGCGCCGATGCTAGTCCGCCCGGCACCATCCTTGCCTCATCATCGGTCCATGAGCATCGAGATCCAGTTCCTGGGTGCCGTCGGCACCGTCACCGGTTCGCAGTTCCTGGTCACCGTCGGCGAGCGCCGCGTGCTGGTCGACTGCGGCATGTTCCAGGGCTCGCCGGAGGAGATCCAACGCAACCGGCTGCCCTTCGCGTTCGACGCGGAGAAGCTTGACGCGCTCCTCCTGACGCACGCCCACCTCGACCACTGCGGACGCGTCCCGCAGCTCGTGAAGCACGGCTACCGCGGACCGATCCACGCCACCCACGCGACCCTCGACCTGGCGGAGATCGTGCTGCGCGACTCGGCGAAGCTGCAGGTCGAGGCCGCCGAGCGCTGGAAGCGCAAGCATCCCGAGGAGGCGGCCGCGCAGGGCCCCGCCGGGCAGAGCGAGGAGGCCGCGGTCGAGGACGACCAGGACATGCCGGCCAGGCTCCGCGCCGCGAAGCCGGAAGGCTCGACCCAGACCCGCGCCGCCCTCTACGACGCCGGCGACGTGGACCAGACGGTCCGCCAGTTCAAGGGGCTCGACTACGGCGACGAGCTCGAGGTGACCGATGGCGTGACCGCCGTCTACCACGACGCCGGGCACATCCTCGGCTCGGCGATCATCGAGCTGCGCTGCACCGACGGCGGCGAGCGGCGCACCATCGTCTTCTCCGGCGATCTCGGGCGCAGCGGCTCTCCCATCCTGCGCGACCCCACGCCACTCACCGATGCCGAGTACGTGGTCATCGAGTCGACCTACGGTAACCGCGAGCACGCCCCGCACGACGAGGCGATCGAGGAGCTGGTGCAGGCCGTCGCAGAGGTGTCCGGCGATCGTGGCGTGCTGCTCGTGCCGGCCTTCGCCATCGGTCGCACCCAGGAGCTCATCTGGGTGCTCGACGAGCTCGTGCGCGATGGTCGCATCCCGCGCGTGCCGCTGTACCTCGACTCGCCGATGGCCTCGCGCGCGACCACCGTCTACACCGATCACCCCGAGGTCTACGACGATGAGACCGCCAGCCTGCTGCGATCCGGCGAATCACCGCTCAACTATCCGGGGCAGGAGTTCACCGATTCGGTGGAGGCGTCGAAGGCGATCCGCACCCATCCACGCCCGATCATGGTGGTCGCCGCCTCCGGCATGCTCACCGGCGGCCGGATCATGCACCACCTCAAGGACTTCCTCCCCGACGCCGGTTGCACGTTGCTGTTCATCGGCTACCAGGGCGAGGGGACGCTGGGGCGACGGCTGCAGGACGGTGGGAAGAGCGCGCGGATCGACGGCCAGGAGATCGACGTGCGCTGCCGCGTCCGCTCCATCTCCGGCTTCAGCGCCCATGCCGACGAGCACGAGCTGGAGGCGTGGCTGCAGCACTTCGCCGCCGGCCGGCCATCGGAGATCTTCGTGGTCCACGGCGACCCGGACGCCGCCGAGGCGTTCGCGACTCGCATCACGGCGATGGGCATGAAGCCGCACCTGCCGACCTACAAGGAGGTCGTCCGCCTGGCCTGACCGATGGATCGGCAGGTTCGCGCCCCAGCGCGGCGTCAGCCCGCGCGGGCGTTCGATATATCGAACAGGACGCGCCCCGGGGACTGCCCTGCGCGCGGTTTGGCCGATATATCGGACGTGCCTGAGCGTGGCCGGGGCGCCGGCGCGGCTCTCACGCTCCCAGCCGTTCGATACATCGAACGAAGCGAGCCTCACTCCGGGTTGCGGCACCAATCGTTCGAAATATCGAAGGATTCGTTGGGCGGCCCACAGTCGGGCACACGGGTGTGGACGGGCGGTGGATAACTCGCCGCACCTCGCCGCAAATGGTGGACAAAGGGGGTTGTGCCGGCCGGTGCGGCGCGGCATCATGGTTCTTGTCCCGGAGGGATCCGTGGAACCGGAGATTGCATCAACGGTTCTCGAGTTCCTTCGGGACATTTCTATGCCCTGCGCGGGGCGGCTCCCGGGCGCTCCGGGCGCAGCACCCAGGCGCGATACGACTGACGGAAGCCGGCATCCCGCAACAGGTCCGCGAGGACCGACTCCGCGGGCGGCGCGCGATCGATGCGCTCGAGGGCGAGCTCGCGCATCGATCCGCCCGGCTGGACGAGGCGTGACAGCGCCGTCACCGCCATCGCCGCCACCTCCGGATCGTCACCCGCCGGCAGGGTGAGCAGCGACTTGCCGCCGCGCTCGACATAGAGGGCCGCGCGCCCGTCGACCAGGATCACGTACGCACCGGCCGCTCGCTGCAGCGGCAGCCGCTCGTCGTCGCTGCGACGTGGCCAGGGCAGCGCGGCACCGTACGGCTGCGCCGGGTCGGAGGCGGCGAGCAGCTGCACCATGGGGCCGTCCTGCGTCGCCGCGTCGCGTGCGGTCCGCAGGCGGTCTACCGCGCCGGGCAACGCGAATTGGGCGGCGCCCAGACCGTCGACGAAGTAGCCACGCCGCGCCCGACCTGATTCTTCCATCGCACGCAGCACCGGATAGACCGATGCGAAGCCACCGACCACGTTCTCGGCCATCACCGCCTCGCGGGTCAAGACCCCGTGGCGCTCGAGCAGCGCGATGGCGGTCGCGTGCCCGCGCTCGGTGGGCCCGCGCGACTCCCCCACCAGGTCGGCGACCAGCGACCACCGTCCGGCAGCGCGCGGCGGTCCCATGGAGAGCAGCCGCCCCGGGCGCGGCGTGCGCGCCTTCGACCGCGAGCGAGGCAGGGTCAGCGCCCGCAGGGGGGCGAACGTGTCGTTGGTGACCTCGCCGGCCCACACCAGGTCCCACATTGCGTCGAGCAGCTCGTCGTCCGTGCGAGCACCGGGCGCCGCACCGCGCAGCTGCGGGTAGAAGGACGCGCCGCGGCGCGCGAGATGGGTCCGCAGCGCCTCGTGGATCTCGCTGCTCGGCCGTTCCTGGCCCTCGAACGCACCGGCGGAGGCGAGCAACTCGGCGCGGTCGCGGCGGTAGAGCGCGATGCGTCCATCGTCCCGGTTGAGCGAGCCGCGGCCCACCCACACCACCTCGCCGGCCGCACCCAGCTCGTCGAGCAGGCGCGGGGTGTAGTCCCGCACCCGGGCGCGGAGGACGTCACGCTCCAGGATGCTGGCCGGCATCGGTGCGCCCTCCAGCTGCGTCACCACCTCCAGCAGGCGGTCGAGGCCGCCGGCCTGCGAGCCGATGCCCTGCCATGCCGGCAGGAAGCGCCCCAGCGCCTCGGCCGGTACCGGTTCGATCTCACGGCGCAGCTTCGCCAGGGAGCGGCGGCGAAGGGCGCGGACGACGTCCGGATCCGCGAACTCGTGGTCGGTGGCGCCGGGTCGGAAGGCACCCTCGATGAGCTTGCCGTCGGAGACGAGCGCGCCGAGCGCCTCGCTCACCGCGGTGGCAGCCAGCGCCCAGCGCGATGCCACGGCCGCGGCCGTGAACGGGGCATGGGTGCGTGCCCAGCGCTGCAGCAGGCCGCCGAGCGGCGCGTCGGCGGGCGCCAGCCACGTCTCGGCGATGCCGCGCGGCGGGCTCGCGCCAAGCGCGTCGCGGTAGCGGGCCACGTCGTCGATCGCGACCCAGCGCTCCTCGCCCGCGATGCGCATCGGCACGGCCCGCTTCGAGGCGTGGAGCTCGTCGACCGCGGCGGCAACGTCGAGCGACGCCACACTCCGCGCCGTTACTTCGTCAATCCGCAGGTCGCCCACTCGCCGCAGCAGGTCGTGGACGGCATCCACGGTCCGCGCCTGGCGGCCGTCGGCGAGCCACTGCAGCTCGAGCTCGAGGCTGCTGATCGCGTCGGGGTCGAGCAGCTCGCGCAGCTCATCGGTACCGAGCAGCTCGGCGAGCAGCTCGCGGTCGAGGGTGAGCGCCTGGGCGCGGCGCTCGGCGAGCGGGGCGTCGCCCTCGTAGAGGTACGAGGCGACGTAATCGAAGACCAGCCCCTGGGCGAACGGTGAGGCGGCGCGTGTCTCGACGCTCACGACCCGCAGCTGCCGCGATCGGATGCCGGCCAGCACCTCGCGCAGCGCCGGCAGATCGAAGACGTCGCGCAGCACCTCGCGGTACGTCTCCAGGAGGATGGGGAACGAGCCGTAGCGGCTGGCCACGCTGAGCAGGTCGGCCGACTTCTGGCGCTGCATCCACAGCGGGGTGCGCTGCCCCGGACGGCGGCGTGGCAGCAGGAGGGCGCGCGCCGCATTCTCACGGAAGCGGGCCGCGAAGAGGGCTGACGTGCCGAGGGCGCCGGTCAGCACCTCCTCGATCTCGTCCGGATCGAGGAGCAGCGTCTCCTCGGCCGGTGTCTCGTCCGCCTCCGGCAGGCGTACTGCGATGCCGTCATCGGTCCAGATCGTCTGTGCGTCGAGGCCGCGTTCCGCGAGGCGCGCCTCGATTGCCATCGCCCACGGGGCGTGGACCCGGCCGCCGAACGGGGTCAGCAGGCAAACCCTCCAGTCGCCCAGCTCGTCCCGGAAGCGCTCCAGCACCAGCGTCCGATCCGTCGGCAGGACGCCGGTCGCCTCGCGCTGGTCGGCGAGGTACTGGACCAGGTTGCGTGCGGCCAGCGCGTCGAGATGGTGCGTGTCGCGCAACCGCTTCTCGGCAGCCGCGGGCTGCATTGTCTCGAGCTCGCGCACCGTGGCGCCGATCGCCCGCCCGAGCTCGATGGGTCGCCCGATGAGGTCGCCATGCCAGAACGGCATCTTCCCCGGCTCGCCAGGGGCGGGGGTCACGATCACCCGGTCGTGACGGATTTCCTCGATACGCCACGAGCTGGCGCCGAGCAGGAACACCTCGCCGACGCGCGACTCGTAGACCATCTCCTCGTCCAGCTCGCCGACACGGCGGCCGCCCTTGCCGTCGCCGTCGGGCAGGAAAACGCCGAACAGGCCGCGGTCCGGGATGGTGCCGCCCGACGTGATGGCGACCACCCGAGCGTCGTTGCGGCTCTGCAGCGTCCCCGCCCCGCGATCCCACACGATCCGCGGCTTGAGGTCGGCGAACTCGTCGCTGGGATAGCGCCCGGAGAGCATGTCGAGCACGCCCTCCAGCTGCTCCCGCGACAGCTCGCGGTAGTTCTCTGCGCGCACCACCATCGCGTGCAGCGCGTCGACGCTCCACACGTCCTGCGAGCAGATGGCCACGATCTGCTGCGCCAGCACGTCGAGCGGGGTGCGCGGAATGACCGTCTCCTCGATCTGTCCCGCCTCCATGCGCGGCACGATGACCGCCGCCTCAAGCAGGTCGCCGCGGTACTTCGGGAAGATGGTCCCGCGGCTCGGCTCCCCGACCTGGTGCCCGGCCCGCCCGATGCGCTGCAGCCCCGAGGCGACCGATGGCGGCGCCTCCACCTGGATCACCAGGTCGATGGCGCCCATGTCGATGCCCAGCTCCAGGCTGGACGTGGCGACGAGTGCCGGCAGCCGGCCGGCCTTGAGCGCCTCCTCGATCTCGAAGCGCTGTTCGCGCGCCACGCTGCCGTGGTGTGCGCGAACGAGATCCTCGCCGGCAAGCTCGTTGAGCCGCGTGGCCAGCCGCTCGGCGAGCCGCCGCGAGTTGACGAAGATCAGGGTCGACCGATGCGCGCGGATCAGCTCCAGCAGCTTCGGGTGGATCGACGGCCAGATCGAGCGCCGGGCTTCCGGCCCCGCCGCCGGCCCGCCGGGCGCCTCGTCGCCCTCGAGCGTCTCGCCCATGCGCGCCATGTCCTCGACCGGCACCACCACGTCGATGATCAGCTGCTTGCGCGAGCCGGCGTCCACCACCTCCACCTCGCGCCCCGCCCCACCCAGGAAGGCGGCGATGCGCTCCAGCGGCCGCTGGGTGGCGGACAGGCCGATGCGCTGGGGCCCTCGTCGTCCGCTCGGCTCGCCCGGCTCGCCGGCGACCAGCGCATCCAGCCGCTCCAGGCTCAGGGCGAGGTGGGCGCCTCGCTTGGTGCCCGCCATGGCGTGCACCTCGTCGACGATCACGTGCTCGACCCCGCGCAGGATCTCGCGGGCCTGGCTGGTGAGGAGCAGGTACAGCGACTCCGGGGTGGTGACCAGGATGTCCGGCGGCGTCCTGGTCAGCTGGCGCCGGGCATCGGTGGGCGTGTCGCCGGTGCGCGACCCGATCGTCACCTCGGGGAGCGTCACCCCTGTGCGCTCGGCGACGCGCCGGATCCCCGCCAGCGGGGCACGAAGGTTACGCTCGACGTCGTAGGTCAGCGCCTTCAGCGGGCTGATGTACAGGACCCGCACACCGGCCGCCACCGTCCGCGGATGGGTGAGCAGGCGATCCACGCACCACAGGAAGGCGGCCAACGTCTTGCCGCTCCCCGTCGGGGCGTGGATGAGTGCGTGGCGCCCGGCACTGATTGCCGCCCAGCCACGGACCTGGGCATCGGTCGGTGCTTCGAACGCCTCGCCGAACCAGGCACGGGTGTGGTCGGAGAACGGGGCGAGCGCATCGGGAATCGGTCGGGAAGGCACGGCATCGTCAGTCTATCGGTCCGTCCCATGATTGGCCCGATTGATGCCATGTGGCGGCAGGAATACCATGCCCGGGAGGTCGCGAATGACCGCGCGGAACATGCGGACGAGTACGCACCGCCATCTCCCGCCTGACGGACCCGCCCGGCGGCGAGTAGCCTTGCCGCCGATGGCCCGACGCGATCCGCAGCCCCCGCGCCTCCTCCTCCCGCCGCTGCTGGAGGCCGTGGCTCGCTGGCAGGACGCGCCGGACGAGGAAGGGACCGCCCGTGTTCGCGCGGCCATCGCGGACGTGTCGGGGCGCCTCAAGCTGTCGATCGGCCGTCTCCGGGTGACCGCCCCGCCGCTGCCTGAGCTCGACATCGACCTCGGATCGGGCACGAGCGGAGCGGAGCTCGCCCTGCGGAGCCTGGGCGAGGACGGCATCATCGGCGACGTGCGGATCGCCGGCGACGCGGCTGAGGCCGATGGCTTCGCCCGCGCCCTGGAGCTGGTCTTCGTGGCGGCGCGCGCCCGTTCTCGCGCAGAGCGCTCCGGGCGTCAGCTCGTGGCCCTGGACCAGGCGGTACGCGGGATCGGCGGGGTGCTGGACATCGACGGCGTCCTCCAGTCCATCACGGACCACGTCCGTGAGCTCGTGGACGCCCAGTACGCGGCGCTCGGCATCGTGGACGCGAATGGCGCGATCGAACGGTTCATCACCAGCGGCCTGACCCGGGAAGGGCGTGCGCGGATCGGCGACCTTCCGCGCGGCCACGGCCTGCTGGGATTGATCATCCGCGAGAATCGGACGTACCGGATCCCCGACATCGCGACGCATCCGAAGCGGTATGGCTTCCCGCCGAACCACCCGGAGATGCATTCGTTCCTGGGAATGCCGATCACCGTCAAGCAGCAGGTGGTGGGGCGGCTCTACCTCACCAACAAGGAGGGGTCGAGCGAGTTCTCGCCCGAGGACGCGCGATTGGTCGAGATGTTCGCGATGCACGCCGGGATCGCGATCGAGAATGCGCGGCTCCACGAACAGAATCGCCGGCTGGCGATCGTCGACGAGCGCGAGCGCATCAGCCGCGACCTGCATGACAACGTCATCCAGTCCGTCTATGCCCAGACCCTTGCCCTGGACGACGTGCCTGAGCTCATGGCCGAGGATCCGGAGGAGGCCGGACGGCGTGTCGACGAGGCGATCGACGCGCTGCACGCCGTCATCCGCGACGTGCGCAACTTCATCTTCGGCCTCCGTCCGGTGCTCCTCGAGGCCGGCACCCTTGACGCGGGGATCCGTCAGCTCGCCACCGAGCTGCGCCGCAACAGCGGCGTCGCCGTCGATGTGGAGGTCGACGATCAGTCTGGACGGCTCGCCGGGCTGCCGATCGAGACGACGGCCGAGCTGCTCGCCATCACCCGCGAGGCCCTGAGCAACGTGGCACGCCATGCCGAGGCCGCCACGGCATCGGTCCGGCTTGACGCCGACGCCGAACCGATGCGCCTCGAGGTGGTCGACGACGGCCATGGCTTCGATGTCGGCGCACTCGTCGATCGCACGCACCACGGTCTCGGCAACATGCGGTCACGTGCCGCAGCCCTGGGTGCCGAATTCGAGCTGCGCAGCGCCGCGTCTTCCGGTACCCGTATCATCGTGCTGCTCCCGCACCGCCGCGGGGCCAACGGAGGCGGAGAGCCATGACCGACCAGCCGAGCCAACGGCCACTGCGCATCCTCGTCGTCGACGACCACGAGATCGTTCGTCAGGGGCTCGTGGCGCTGCTCAGCCGGAGAGACGCATTCGAGGTGGTGGCCGAGGCCGGCAGCGTCGCGGAGGCCGTCGCCGAGGCGCGGCGCTTCGAGCCCGACCTGGTGATCATGGACGTGCGGCTCCCCGACGGCTCGGGCATCGAGGCGTGCCGCGATATCCGCGCCGAGCGGCCGGAGACACGCGTCGTGATGCTCACCAGCTACCCGGACGAGGAGGCCGTGCTCTCGGCCATCATCGCGGGTGCGTCCGGGTATCTGCTGAAGCAGGTCCGTGGACGGGATCTCGTGGCCGCGCTCGAGTCCGTCGGCCGCGGCGATTCGCTGCTCGACCCGGCGGTCACGGAGAAGGTGCTGCAGCGAGTGCGCTCGGCCGCGGGTGGCGAGACCGACGAGCTCTCCGACCTGACCAGCCAGGAGCGCAAGATCCTGCTGTTGGTCGCCGAGGGGATGACCAACAAGGAGATCGCGAACGATGTGTTCCTCTCCGACAAGACGGTCAAGAACTACGTCAGCAGCATTCTCTCCAAGCTGAACCTGCAGCGCCGGACGCAGGCGGCTGCGTTCGTCGCCAAGCATCACCTCGGCGACCGCTCAGGGCATTAGGCAGGCGTCTCGCGCGCGGCGCGCTCCAGCTCGGTGAGCACCCAGCGCGCCGTACCGTTGGCCGCCACGTGCAGCAGTGCGCGGTCGGCGATGCGGCCAACCACGCCGCCGGGCGGCGCATAGAGACCGCTGATCCACAGGCTCCCGGGTGCCATGCTCAGCTGGCCGGAAAACACCGGGAAGAGCGGCATCGCGCTGGCGGCACGCCATGCGATCTCGACCGTCCAGCGCTCCCCCTCCCGCTTCGGCTGGCCGATGTCGAGGAAGGCTGCCTTGCGGAAGGTGAGCAGACCGGACTCAGGGCCGCCGACCCGCAGCCGAAGGTCCACGGCGAACCGCCGCAGGCCGCCCGGCGCGTCGCCGGTCGCTTCGCCGTCCCACGCTGCGGCGCCGTCCTCCAGCAGGCGCGCGGCGGCGGCGGGCTGCCCGGCGAATGGCACTGACGCGACGAGGCGCACAAAGCCGTCCGGCGTGACATCGGTCCGGTGCACGGCGGTCACTCGGTCACCACCAATGCGGTGACCATGCCGAACATGCCGTTCGGACCTTCGGCGTGGGTAAGGATGTGGCAGTGGTACGCCCAGGTGCCGACCTCGGAAGCGGTGACCAGCACGTCCACCCGCTCCCCGGGCGCAACGAGGACCGTGTCCGCCCAGTACGGCTCGGGCAGGGCGAAACCATCCTTGGCGACGACCTGCTGGGCGATGCCATGCAGGTGCATGGGGTGGATCTGGAGGCCCTCGTTCATGTAGCGGATCCTGATGAGCTGGCCCTTGGCCGCCACGATTGGAGCGGTGGCAGGGAAGCCCTTGCCATTGATCGTGAAGCCGAGCGGGCCGTCGTTGAGAATCATGGCCATGTCGATGTCGGCGACGGGCTCGTCGGTGACCGCCGGGTCGGTGACGATGAAGGCGCCCAGCAGGCCCATCGGCACCTGGTGCTCGGCCATGAAGTGGCTGTGGTACATGTGCGATCCGGCGTTGCGCAGGGTGTACTCGTAGGTAAACGACTCACCGGGCATGACTGCCGGCTGGCTGATCACCGGCACGCCGTCCATGTCGGG
>JBDTQJ010000049.1:0-13712 GCA_039932235.1 Chloroflexota bacterium | reverse complement strand
GAGGCGCTCTTCCACGCCCACCAGCGCGGGGTGGTCCACCGCGACGTCAAGCCCGGCAACATCCTGATCGCCGCCGACGGTCGCGCCCGGCTGGTCGATTTCGGGATCGCCCGTCTGTTGGACGAGGCCGCCGAACGGCTGACCATGACCGGCACGGTGATGGGGACGCTGCGCTACATGGCGCCGGAGCAGCTGGCCGGCGGCGAGGTCGGCCCGCGGACCGATCTGTGGGCGCTGGGCGCCGTGCTGTACGAGATGCTCGTCGGCAGGCCGCCATTCACGGCTGCCAACCCGGTGGCGCTGGCGGACGAGCAGCGCACCGCGGTGCCCCATGTCGGCGGCCTGGATCCGGGGCTCGCGTCGATCGCTGCCGCCGCACTCGCGATCGAGCCCGAGGACCGGCCGCGCCACGTCGGGGCAGTTGCAGCCGCGCTGCGCGGGTGGCTGGCGAACGGATCGGTGGACGCGGCGCTCCTGGCGCCGGTGGCCGCCGTCTCCCCCGACGCCGACACGGCGGCGGTGCCCGTGATCCCCGCTGCGCAACCGCCTCCCGGGCCCCCGGTGCGGCCCACGCCCGGCCGACGCATGGCCGCCCCCGCATGGCCGCTCCTCCTCGCCCTGATGGCCGCGGTCCTCGTCATCGGCTGGCTTGCCTTCAATGCCGCGCGCGGTGCGGTGCCCGGGTCAGGGTCATCGGGTGCGGCGACGGCGACGGCGACGGCGACGGCGAGTGCCAGCCCCGCCCCGACCGTCTCGCCGGTGCCGACGGCGGTACCCACGATCGACATCGGTTCGCTGCCGAAGCCGGTGCGCGATCAGGTTCGCAAGTACCTCGACGCGTGCGGCGGCGACGCACCGCTGCCGGACAACCTGGCCTCGATGAACAAGAAGGCGGCAGAGAACTTCTTCGGGCCGCTGATCGAGACGTGCGGCGGCGCCTGAGCGCGGGCCTAGTTGGGCTGGAGGAAGAGCGCCACGATCTCGCCGCCCTCGACGCGGAAGTTGGCCTCGACGTTCATGGGCGGCACACCGGGACGCATGACCGTCACCTCGGCGATGTAGCTGTTGCCCATGTTGCGGCTGTCGTTGGTGAACATCCGGAAGCCGTCGCCGGCGCGGATGAACCAGCCGCCCACCTTGTCGCGGCCGCGCAGGTTGGTGCGCTCGTCGGACCCGGGCACGCTGATGCCCAGGATGGCGTTCTCGGCGAACAGCTCGACCGCCTTCTCGCGGCGGTCGTCGTTGATCAGCTCGATGAACAGGTCGACGGTCTCAGTGGCTCCCATGCGGCAAGTCTAGACGCTGGCGACCGATGCCACCGCCTCCCGGGTAGACTCGCCGCCATGAACACGCGGCCCACGCGGCTGGGGCTCATCGGGTGGGGGACGGTCGGCGCTGCCTTCGGGGAGCTGGTCCGCACCGGTCCGCTGCCGCTCGAGCTCGCCGTGGTAGCGGTGCGCGACCCGGGACGCGAGCGCGTCGTGAGCCTGCCGGACGGCGTGGACATCGGTACACCGGAGGACACGCTGCGGGCCGATGTGATCGTGGAGCTGGCCGGTGGCGCGGAGGCGCCGCTGCCGTGGGCACGCGCCACCCTGGCCGCCGGGAAGCCGTACGTGACCGCCAACAAGGCGCTCCTCGCAACGCACGGCGGGGAGCTCGCGGAGCTGGCCGCGGCGAACCGGGCGGCGCTCCTGGGCAGCGCGTCGGTGGGCGGCGGAACGCCCATGCTCGAGACGGTCGCCCACCTCGCCGCGACAGGGGAGATCACCGGCCTGCGGGGCGTGGTGAACGCCACCACCACTTTCATCTGCTCGGCGATGGGCGAGGGGCGCAGCTACGAGGATGCGCTCCGCGCCGCCCAGGCCGCCGGCTATGCGGAGGCGGACCCCAGCTTCGACGTCACCGGGCGCGACGCGGCGCAGAAGCTCGCCATCCTGGCCTCCGTGGCGTGGGGCCGCTGGCGTCCGGAGGCCGACGTCGCGACGCGCGGGATCGTGGGCCTCGACGTCCCGCGGGGGAGCGTCATCCGCCTTGTCGCGGCCGCCTCGCGAGATGAGCTGACGGTCGGACCGATGGAGCTGCCACCCGACGACCCGCTCGCGGCGGCGACGGGCATCGAGAGCACGCTGGTCGTGGAGGTCGCGGACGCGGGCGCATTCACGGTGAGCGGCCCGGGCGCCGGCGGGCGGGTCACCGCGGGCGCGGTGTACGCCGACGTCGCGCGCCTCGTCGCCGGGGAGCGGCCGATCCTCTTCGCCACGCCGGGCTGATATCGTCACGGCCATGCCCGAGCCCCAGTGGCCCGACTCCTGGCCCGTCGTCGGCGTCGCCGGCGCGCGCGGGGTGGTGGGCGGCGTCTTCCTCTCCATCCTGGCCGATGCCGGCCTGCCGGCCGCCAACCTGCGCGCCTTCGGCCACGCATCGGGCAACCGCACGCCGTACGGGAGCGGGCAGGTATCGGTCGAGATCCTCGACGACGCGCGCGCGGCCGAGCTGGATGTCCTCTTCCTGGCGGTCGATGCCGTGCAGAGCCGCGAGATCATGGCCGGGCCGGGGACATCGGTCCCGCTGGTGGTCGACAACTCGAGCGCCTTCCGGCTCGCCGATGACGTGCCGCTGGTCGTGCCGGAGGCGAATGGCCACGCGGCGCGGGAGCGACGGGGAAACCTGATCGCCAACCCGAACTGCACCACCGCCGCGGTGGTCGTCGCGCTGGCGCCGATCCGCGACGCCGCGGGCCTGGCATCGGTCGACCTTGCGTCCTACCAGGCGGTCAGCGGCGCCGGGCGCGCGGGGTTGGATGCCTTCCTGACCGAGCGGGGCACCGAGCACCGGGACCAGGCGGGTACGTCCCCGTTCCACGGTCGTATCGCGGACAGCGTGGTGCCGCAGATCGACGTGCTCGACGAGACCGGCTGGACCGGCGAGGAGAAGAAGATCCACGCCGAGATCCGAAAGATCCTGGAGATGCCGGACCTCGATGTGGCGGCCACCACGGTGCGCGTGGCGGTGCATACCGGTCACAGCGCCGCGCTCCATGTGCGCACCGGACGGGACACGAGCGTCGCGGAGCTGGAAGCGGCCCTGCGTGGCGCTCCCGGGCTCGAATACCGGCCAGCCGACGGGAGCGAGCGCCACCCGATGCCGCTCGACGTGGAGGGACGTGACCCTGTCCTCGTCGGGCGGCTGCGCGCGATCCCCGGGCGGAAGCGTGGCTTCGCGCTGTGGGTGAGCAGCGACAACCTGCGCAAGGGAGCGGCGCTCAACGCCATCCAGTGCGCCGCCGCCGCGGACCCCGAGCGCTTCGGGTGTCTCGTACCGCCACCTCGGTAGCGAGCGCCGCGCTGCGCGGTCTGTCTGCGGCACGCGCCGGTGGACTGCTCCGGGCTGGGACCATCGGGCTATGCTGAGCGCGTCCTCATCGGTCCATGAAAAAGCATGCTGGAGTGCCCACCGCCGTGCCTTCGTTCTCTGATCTTGCGCGCCAGTTCCTCGACGAGGAGCACGCGGCAAATCCCGTCCGTGCCTCCTACCTCGGCCTCACCGAGTTCGACGACAAGCTGGACGACCTCTCGGAGGCCGCCATCCAGGCCGATGCCGCCCGGTCGGCGGCCTGGATCGAGCGGTTCGCCGCCCTCGACGACGGCGAGCTGACGCCGGACGAGCGGATCGACCGCGACCTCGCCATCGCGTCGCTGCGGGAGCGTGCCGTCTACCACGCCTGGGAGATCTGGCGCCGCCAGCCGGACCTCTACCTCAACCCGGGCATGCGCGGCGTCTTCGTCCTCTTCCTCCACAAGCTGCGACCGGAGTCGGAGCTGGCCGCCGCCGCCGCGGCTCGCCTCCGCCAGGTGCCCGCCAACCTCGAGGCGGGCCGCGCCAACCTGCGCGCCGAGATGGTGCCGCTCGTGATCCTGGAGCGCGCCGTCAACCAGGCCCGCGCCGGCGCGCGCTACGTCCGCGAGCTGCTGCCGGCCGACGTCGCGCCGGAGAATCGCGAGGAGCTCGCCGCGGCGGGTTCCGAGGCGGCGGATGCCTTCGAGTCGTACGCCGACTTCCTCGAGGAGATGCGGCCGAACGCCAGCGGGGAGTGGGCCTTCGGGGAGGAGAACTACACCGCCATCCTGCGCGACGCCGAGCTGCTGGCCTTCGACACCCGCGCCCTCCAGGCCCGGGGCCGCGAGCAGGTCGACCTCCTGCTCGGCGAGATGCGGCGCATCACGACCGAGATCGCCGGCCACGACGACTGGAAGCAGCTGATCACCGAGCTCAACGCGGATCGGCCCGCGGATCCGGAGGCGATGCGCGTCGGCTACGAGGAGTGGACCGAGCGCGCTCGCCAGTACCTCCACGAGCGTGGCCTGGTCAGCTTCCCGGAGGGCGAGGACTGCCTGGTGGTGCCCTCGCCGCCGTTCCAGCGACCGGTGCTGGCGGTGGCCAGCTACGTGGCGCCGCCGCACTACGCGAAGACGTTCCGCGGCCATTTCTTCGTGCCGTTCCCGCCGGATGGCGCGAGCCAGGAGGAGATCGGCAAGCGCCTCGAGTCCAACTCGTACCCGGGGATTCCAACCACCGCGGTGCACGAGGCGTATCCCGGCCACCACTGGCACCTGGCGATGGCCAAGACGAATCCATCGGAGCTGCGCGCTGAGTTCGGGACGAGCTACTTCGCGGAGGGCTGGGCCCTCTATGCGGAGGAGATGATGACCGCCGACGGCTTCTACGACGACCCGCGCCACGTCTTCTACCAGGTCGAGGCGCGCCTCTTCCGCGCCGCGCGGATCGTGGTCGACACCTCGCTCCACATGGGTGAGATGACCCACGAGGAGGCGGTTGCCTACATGCTGGCCCACAGCTCGCTCACCGAGCCGACGGCCATCGCCGAGGTGACCCGCTACTGCTCGTGGCCGACCCAGGCGTCCTCGTACCTGACCGGGGCGCTGGAGATCTCGCGCATCCGGGACGCCTTCTTCGCCGCGCGCGGCGCGGACGCCGGCGACACCGCGACCCTGCGCGACTTCCACGACGCCATCGCCGGAGCGGGAACGCTGCCGATCGCCCTGGCCGAGCGGGCGGCGATGGCGAAGGCATAGCCGCCGGTCAACAAAGCCGCCGGACCGATGCGGGTCGCCACCTCGTTCCCGACCCGTCTCGCGCCGGAGCGGGCGCACGCCTACGTCGCGGACTTCGCGACCATCGCCGAGTGGGACCCGTTGATCCGCTCCGCGGAGCGCCTGGATCCCGGTCCACCGCGCGTCGGGAGTCGCTACCACCTCGTCGCGCGCGGCCCGCTGGGGCGAGCGTTCGGGCTGGACTACGTGATCACCGACCTGGAGCCACCGCATCGCGTGCGCCTCGACGCGTCATCCGGGACGCGCTTCGATGGCTGGGACGAGATCACGTGCATGCCGGTGGGGGACGGCGGCGCCACGGTGCACTACGCGGCGGAGATCAACCTGCATGGCGTCGGCCGGCTGCTGTACCTGGTGATGCCGGTCATGTGGCTCGTCGGCCGCCTGCGGGGCCGGGGTCCGCTGGACGGGCTGCGGCGCCGCCTCGACGAGCTGGCGGCTATTCCGGGGCGGTGACGTCGACGACCGCGGCACCGGTCGCGGCCACCAGGTCGGCTGGGGCGAGGTGCAGGTTGACGCCCCTCGCACCGCCGCCGATGGCGATCGTGGCGTGCTCGAGTGCCGCCGCGTCGACAATGACCGGCCACGAGGAGGTGGAGCCGAACGGGGTGATCGCGCCGCGCTCGTAGCCGGTGGCCAGGCGGGCCTCCTCCGCGTCCGGCAGCGAGAGGCGCGAGACGCCCAGGTGGGCGCGCAGCTTCGGCCAGTCGAAGCGCCGTCCGCCGGGCACCAGGACGAGCACGTAGTCGTCCTGTGCGCGCCGCACCACGATGGTGCGCAGCAGCGCGGCCAGCGGCACGCCCTGCAGCTCGGCGCTCTCCTCGGCATCGTGCGCCGGACGGGTTCGGACGACCCGGTGCGGAATGCCGGCCGCGGCCGCCGCCTCGGTCGCCGGGGTCCGGTCGCTCACGCGTCGCGGACCGCGATCCGGATGCGCTTGTTGATCCGGCCCTTCGACTCGTAGCCGGTCACCTCGACCCGCCCGATCTCGGCGGTGTGGGCGACGTGCGTGCCGCCATCCGCCTGCAGGTCAAGCCCCACGATCTCGATGACCCGCACCGTCTCGATCCCCGGCGGCAGGAGGTTTATCTTGGTGCGGATGAGGTCGGGGATCGCGAACGCCTCGTCGCGCGGCAGCATGGCCACCCTGATGTCGCGGTCGGCGACGATTTCGGCGTTGACCCGCTCTTCGATCTCGCCGACCAGCTCCCCCGACATCGTCTCGAACTCGAAGTCCATCCGCCCGCTGAGCGGCTCCATGTTCCCGCCGGTCACCAGCGCCCCGTGGTCGCGCCACACGACCCCGCACAGGACGTGCAGCGCCGAGTGGGTGCGCATCAGCTGGTGGCGGCGCTCCCAGTCGATCTCCACCTCGACCTCGTCCCCCACGGCCGGCATGCCGGCCTCCGCGTGCTCGAGGGCGTGCCACAGCGTCGACCCGTCTCTGCGGACCGATGTGATCGCCCAGCGGTCGCCATCGGCGGCCATCAGCCAGGCGTGATCGGCCGGTTGGCCGCCACCGCCGGGGTACACGACCGTGCGGTCGAGCGCCACCGCGCCGTCGGCGACATCGGTCACCCGGGCGCTCACCGAGGCGGCGTACGCGTCGCTGGCGGCGAGGTTGTCGGTCACGCGGCTCCGTCCCGCATCGCGCCATCGCAGAAGAGGTCGACGTTGGCGCGCAGCTCGACGCGGAGCTGGGGAATCGGCATGTCGCTGGCGACCCGCACCAAGGTCCCCGCGGCGAGGTCCACCAGCTGCCGCACGTGCGAGGTCACGCGGCGGGCATGACGCAGCTTTCCACCGGCCGCAAGGTCGGCGAGCATGCCCTCGATCAGCATCGGGTACTGCATGCGCTCGAGGGCCGCGTGGCGGCGCGCCGCATCGGGATGCATCATCTCGTGCGCCACCGCGCTGATCAGCTGCGGGTCACGCTCCGCGATGGCCGAGATGGCATCCGCGAGGTCGTACAGCGCCTGGCGCGGGGAGCGACGCTGGTAGCGCGCGGCGGCGGCGGCGATCTCCTGGACGAAGCCGGCGCCGATCTCGACGAGGATCGCCTCCTTGTAGCCGAAGTAGTTGAAGACGCTCGTCCGGCTCACCCCCGCGGCGGCCGCAATGTCGTCCATCGTGGTCGCCGCGACGCCGCGCTCCGCGAACAGCCGCGCGGCGTTCGCCACGAGGGTTTCGCGTGTCTGCGCCTTTCGGCGATCGCGGCGTGTCATGGTCGGCTCGGTCACCCGTCATGTGCGCGGTCAGGTCGAACTGAACCGTAGCACTGTGCGGACCGCATCGGGATGGCTCGGCTACCATCACCGGCATGGCAATGCAACCACTCGTCGATGAGATCCTCGCCGGCTGGTTCCGGCACTTTCCCGTGCTCGCCACCGAGCTCGGCCACCACCAGCACGACGGCGCCTGGCCGGACCTCTCGCCCGGCGGTCGCGCCGCGCGGCTGACGTTCCTCACCGACGCGGAGCGCCGCGTGAGCGCCCTCGACCCGGCGGCCCTGTCGCGGGACGAGGCGATCGACCGCCGCATCCTGCTCGAGAACCTGGCCGCGGCGCGATTCAGCGAGGAGACGCTTCGCGACGAGACGTGGAATCCGCTGAGCTACGTGTACGTCTTCGGCGGTGGCCTCTTCGGACTGCTGGCGCGCGAGTTCGCCCCGCTTCCGGAGCGGCTGAAGAGCGTGGCGCAGCGGCTGCGCGGCCTTCCTGCGGCGCTCGATCAGGCACGGACGACGCTGGAGGCCGGCGGGGCGCGTCCGGTGAGCAGCTTCCACACCGAGAAGGCGGTGGCGACCATCGGCGGCGTGGCGGACCTGGCACGGACGGCGGTCACGGAGGCCGAGCAGGCCGGTGACGCGGCGCTGCGCGAGGAGGTTGCCGCCGCGGCCGAGGCGGCGGTGAGCGCCGTGGAGGCATTCCGCGACTGGCTGCGCGACGACCTCGCACCACGAGCGACCGGCGACTTCCGGCTGGGGCCGGAGCTGTACGCCGCCAAGTTCCGCCATGCGCTGAAGACGACGATGACCCCCGACGAGCTGGAGACGCGTGCCACGCGGGCGTTCGCCCAGGTGCGCGGCGAGATGCTGCGCCTGGCGCGCGAGCTGTGGCCGCAATGGATCGGCGAAGAGCCGATGCCGGACGACGAGCGCGAGCTGGTGGCTCGCGTCCTGGACGCGATCAGCGCCGACCACCCGCGCGCCGACGAGCTGCTCGACTTCTGCCGTGCCGAGAACGAGCGGATCGAGGCGTTCATCCGCGAGCGCGACCTGCTGGGCCTGGCCGACGAGCCGATGCAGATCATCTGGACCCCTCCCTTCCTGCGCGCGTTCGGCGGCGCGATGCTCATCCCGCCGGGGCCGCTCGACAAGGGGCTCGACAGCTTCTTCGCCATCACGCCGCCGCCGGACGACTGGACCGATGAGCAGGTCGAATCGATGCTCCGCGAGGACAACGCCCGGATGCTGCGGCTGTTGACCATCCACGAGGCGGTGCCCGGCCACTACCTCCAGCTGGCGTACTCCAACCGCACCGATTCGACGGTGCGCGCCATCTTCCAGTCCGGCGTCTTCGCCGAGGGCTGGGCGGTGTACATGACCCAGGTGATGATGGACGTCGGCTACGGTGCCGATGACCCGGCGCTGATGCTCGTCCACTGGAAGTTCTACCTGCGCGCCATCACCAACACGATGATGGACATCGGCATCCACGCCGGCGCGATGGACGAGGAGGACGCCATGCGGCTGATGGTCGACGGCGGCTGGCAGGAGCGCTCCGAGGCGACCGAGAAGTGGTCGCGGGCGCGGCTCAGCTCCACCCAGCTGTGCGAGTACTACCTGGGGAGCGTCGAGATGCACGAGCTCGAGGCCGAGGCACGCCGCAGGGCGGAGGCCGCGGGCAGCGAGTTCGTCTACCGGCCCTTCCTCGAGTCGGTGCTGGCCCATGGGACGCCGGCCACCCCGGTCATCCGCGAGATCCTCTTCGGCTGAGCCGGTGAGCCGGTCAGTGGGGCGCTGACGGGGACGGTACCGGTGACGGCGCGGCCAGCTTCGCGTCACTGCCCAGCGCGAGCTGCAGGAGCGACGGGTGGCCATCCTGCTCGGCGAGGAGCACGCCCGCCAGGTCGACCTCGGCGCGGTTGGCGATGATGGCCAGGCTGACGCGCTGCCGGGGGAAGTAGAGCAGCAGGCTGGTCGTGGTGCCGAGCAGGCCGCTGTGCCCCACCGCGACCTCCTCGCCGAACGTGTAGCGGCGCGTCGCGAGGCCGTAGTCGTCCTTGTTGAAGGTCGTCATGGCGGTCAGGTCGGCGCGCGACACGACCGTCCCGGCGCCGTAGAGCGCGGCACCCCAGCGAGCGAGGTCGGCGGTGGTGGAGCGCATGGCGCCGGCGGTCCAGAAGGAGGTGGCCCACGAGGGTGCGAGGAGGTCGGGGTCGGCACGTCCGCCGGCGAGCAGCCAGGTCGCGCGCAGGCCGAGCGGGCCGGTCACGTCACGTGCAATGAGCTCCTCGGCGCTGCCACCACCCACCCGCTCCAGGAGCATGCCGGCGATCACGAAGTTGGTGTTCGAATAGGCCCAGGCGGCGCCGGGCTTGAACCACGCCGCGCCGAGATGATCGATGACCTCCTGGTGCGTGAAGACGTGCGCCGGCTCGCCCAGGAGGGTCGCCTTGAGCGGTGGGTACAGGTCGGCGATGCCCGAGGTGTGCGCCAGGAGGTCGCGGACGGTGGCGCCCCGTGCGACCTCGAGGGTCGGGAGCCACTTCGTCACCTGGTCGTCGAGCGACAGGGCGCCGCGCTCCACGAGGTGCAGGAGCGCCGCAGCGACGAACGTCTTGGTGACGCTGCCGATCACGAATGGCTGGTCCAGCGCCAGCCTGGTCGCCCCGTCACGGTCGACCCCGGTCGTCCCCGACCAGGCGACGGCGTCGTCGCGAACGATGGTGAACGCCAGCCCGTAGGAGCTTGCCACGGTACGGGCATGGTCCAGCGCCGACTGGAGGCTGCTCTGCTCGGTCGTGGCCGGCCGCGGCGGGCGGGCGCCCGTGCGGGCGGCCACGCGCTCGGGGATCAGCCAGAACGACGGCAGCGGGTCGTTGGCGTCGACCCGTGCACCGGGCCCGGTGGCCAGGGCAGGGCTGACCAGGGTGGTCAGCGAGATCAACCCCCCGAGGAGCAGCCGGGCAACGGTGCGCGAAGTGGTTCGAGCCATGGATTCGTGGCCGAGTGTGGGCCACCGGACCGGTCGGCGCAAGGCCGCGAGGGCTTGGCAAGGGGCCGAGCAGTTTGTTAGCATTGCTAACAATGCTCCGTGCTCCACTCCCTCGCCTGCTTCTCGCTGCCGTGCCGCCGCTGCGCGTCCTCGCGCGCCCCGAGCTCGGCGAGCCCGGGCCCCCGGTGCCCGGCGGGGGGTTCCGGCGCGGCTTTGCGGCGATGGAGCATCGCAACTACCGCCTGTACTTCATCGGCCAGGTCATCAGCCTGGTAGGAACATGGATGCAGTCGGTCAGCCTCCCGTGGCTGGTCCTCCTCCTCGGCGGATCGCCGATCGCGCTGGGTACCGTCCTGGCCCTGCAGTTCCTGCCGGCCACCTTCCTGGCGCCGCTCGGCGGAGTGCTGGCGGATCGGATCGACAAGCGCAAGGCGCTGATGATCACCCAGGTCGGAGCGATGATCGAGGCAGGCATCCTCTTCTGGCTCACCTTCAGCGGCGTCATCGAGATCTGGCAGATCATGCTGCTCGCCGTCTTTCGCGGCCTGATCAGCGCGGTCGACATGCCGGTCCGCCAGTCGTTCGCCGCGGAGCTGGTACCGCCCAGGGACCTGGTCAATGCGATTGCCCTCAACTCGGCGTCGTTCAACGCCGCGCGCGTCGTGGGCCCGGCGGTCGCCGGCGTCACCCTTGCCCTGTGGGGTCCGGCCTTCAACTTCGGTCTCAACGCGGTGAGCTTCCTGGCCGTCCTGGTCGGTCTGGCGATGATCGTCCCGTCGGCGCTGCACCGGGCCGTTCGGCCGGAGCGCTTCGCATCGGTCCGCACCAGCCTGGCCGAAGGGCTGCGCTATGCGCGCCAGACCCCCACCGTCCTCTGGCCGCTGGTCCTGCTGGGTGGGATGGCGACCTTCGCCATGAACTTCCAGACCCTGCTGCCGCTGTACGCCAGGAACACGCTGGGCATGGGTGCCGAGGGCTATGGCGCGCTGTTCGCGGCGATGGGCGCCGGCTCGCTGGCCGGGTCCCTGAGCCTCGCCTTCATGGGCAGCAAGCGACCGCTGCTGCGCCTCATCCTGCTCGGCGGCGGGGCGTTCATCGTCCTCGAGGTGATCTTCAGCCTCGTCCGCACGCCGATCCCGGCCTACCTCGTGATCCTGGGCCTCGGGTTCGCCTCGATGATGATGGTCAACACGATCAACGTGATCATCCAGAACTCGGTGAGCAATGAGCTGCGCGGCCGGGTGATGAGCCTGTACGTCACCGTCTTCGCGGGCAGCGCCCCGCTCGGTGGCTTCTTCGCCGGCGCGGTGGCCGAGGTGTGGGGCGCCCCCGCCGGGTTCCTGCTCGGGGCGCTGCTGTCGAGCGCGTTCCTGGCCCTCGTCGCCTGGCAGCTCGGGGTGCGCGCCCCGCGGATCCCCCACGTCACGCGATCGCCGCGCGCGGTCCCTGCCGCCTCCGACGACGGCGACCCCCCGATCGCCGCCTCAGCGGGGTGAGCCAGGCTGCGCGGATGGCCCTAGCGGGGCCGCGCGGCGTCCTTTCCAGACGGCAGCAACACCTGGAGCTCCTCGAGCGCGGTGCCGATCGTCGCGCGCCGATCCTCGGCCAGCGGTGCGAGCAGCTCGGCGGCGGCCTCGAGCAGCTCGCGGCGCATGGCGCGCACCTTGCGGCGCCCCTTCGGCGTCAGCGAGAGGCGCACCGCACGGCGATCGTCTGGGTCGGTGCCGCGCAGGACGTACTCGCTCTCGACGAGGCTGGCGGCGAGACGCGTCACCACCGGCGCCGAGACGAGCAGGCGGCGTGCGATCTCGGCCTGCGGGATCGGCTTCTCGCCGTCGATGATGCGCAGCACGTTGTACTGCTGGTAGGTCAGCGACTTCCAGGCCGGCCGGCGTCGAGCATGGGAGAGGAGATGGCGGAAGACTGGCGCAATCGTGGCCACCAGGCGTGCCTCGAGGCCGTCGGAGATGGGCTGCGCCGCGCCGCGGGGGTGGGCCGACATGGTGTCTGATGCTACCAAACGGAGCGGCGCGCACCCGGGCCTGACGCTCGCGCTGCTCTCGGTCGGGCACGCCGTGATCCATGCGCTCTCGGCGCTGCTGCCGCTCGTCTACCCGATCATCATCGTCGAGTTCGCGCTGCGCCCCGCCGATGTGGGGACGTTCATCGCGGTCACCACCGCGGTCGGCGGCCTGATGCAGATCACCTACGGCTTCATCACCCGCTACGTGGCCCGGCCGCTGCTGCTCGCCGGCGGACAGCTCATCTTCGGCCTCAGCCTCCTCTTCGCCGGCAGCTCAACCTCGGTGGCGCAGCTGATGGCCGGGATCAGCGCCTCGCGGATCGGCGCCAGCCCGCAGCATCCGGTCGGCAACGCCCTCCTCTCGGATGCCTTTCCCGCGGAGCGTCGCGGCTTCGCCATCAGCGCGCACATCGCCGGCGGCAACCTGGGCACCATCGCCGTGCCGCTGCTGGCGGGGAGCGGCCTGCTGGGCGCCGGGCTGCTGGCCACCATCGGCTGGCAGCGCACCATCGGCCTCATCGGCCTGCCGGCACTGGTCATCGGCATCCTGATCGCGCTCTTCGTCCACGAGGATCATCGTGCGTATCGCCGCGCCGCACGAGCGGGACCCTCCGTGCGCGCACAGCTGGGCGAGGTCGCCGGACGCCGCGACCTGCGCTACATCCTGCTGGCCTCGCTGGCGGCCGCCGGCGGGCGTGGCCTGGACATCGTCGCGCCGTTCATGCTGCTCTACCTCTCCGGGCCGCTGGGCCTCGACCGCGCCACGGTGAGCATGCTGTACCTGATCCTGCTGATCGGCGCCGTCATCGGTCCGCTGCTGGCGGGCTGGCTCTCGGACCGATATGGCCGCCAGCGCGTGCTGGTGGCCTACTACCTGGTGAGCGCGGCGGGGATCGTGGCCTTTCTACTGGCCGGCTCCAACCTCGTCCTCCTGGTGCCGCTGCTGATTCCGTTCGGCACCGCCGTGTTCAGCGAGTCGCCGGTCCTGCAGGCCTATCTGGCCGATCGCGCGGACGGACCGATCCGAGACGTGGCGTTCAGCGTCTACTTCACCGCCGCCTTCGGCATCGGGGCGGGGTGGGCGCTCGTGATCGGCCAGGTGGTGGAGCGCTTCGGCTACCCGTGGGCGTTCGGGGTGATGGCCGCCTCCTACCTGGTTGCCGCGCTCCTGGTGCGCGCGGTGCCGCCGCCGCCCGTTCGATATATCGAACATTCCTGACCCGCAGTGCGGTGAGGGCGCGGTTCGTTCGATATATCGAATGTGTGCCCGCGTGAGGTGCGCATCCATGCGCTGCCCGTGCTCATTTCCGGCCGATAGATCGAACGTTTCACGCG
>JBDTQJ010000048.1:0-13787 GCA_039932235.1 Chloroflexota bacterium | reverse complement strand
GTGAGCACCAGGGCACTGATGCGGCGCATGGGTTTCCTCCCCGTGGGTGATCGAGGCCATCGATCGCCACCGTGTGGGCCGGGCACGGCGGTGGGGCAGCGGGTCCATGGTATGCCCGCTGGCAAGCCCCACCTGCCCCACCGCGTTGACTGGTACGCGCCTTGCCTGACAGGCAGGCGTGTCCACTACGAATCCGGCGCCCGACGCGAATCTCGGTCGGGTGATCGGCTCACGCTATCGCCTCGACCAGCAGATCGGACGGGGCGGCATGGCCACCGTCTACCGGGCGTTCGACCAGCAGCTCAATCGCCCGGTTGCCGTGAAGCTGATGCGCGAGCATCTGCTGGACGACCCGCATTTCATTCGCCGCTTCGTGGCCGAGGCACGGCACATGGCATCCGTCTCCCACCCCAACGTGGTCTCCGTCTACGACGTCGGGACCGATGGGGCGCCGTACCTCGTGATGGAGCTCATCGAGGGTCGCGATCTGGCCGCGACGCTGGCCGATGGCGGGGCGTTGGCGCCCACCCGGGCGGCGGGCCTCGCCGCCGATGCGGCGGCGGCGCTGCAGGCGGCGCATGGCAACGGCCTGGTGCACCGAGACGTCAAGCCGGGGAACGTGCTTGTCGGCACGGATGGGCGGGCACGCGTCGCCGACTTCGGCATCGCGCGCGCCACCGGCGAGGACGGGATGACGGGTACGGGCGCACTGTTGGGATCGGTCGAGTACTTCAGCCCGGAGCAGGCTCGCGGCGAGGCGGCAGGGCCCGCGAGCGACGTGTATGCGCTGGGTGTCGTCCTCTACGAGCTGCTGACCGGGGCGCGGCCCTTCACGGGAGCAACCCCGTACGCCGTGGCAACCGCGCGGCTCGGGGTAGCGCCGCCGGATCCCCGCGTGATGGCGCCGGACACCCCCGACGGCCTGGCCGCCATCGTGCGGCGCGCGATGGCGCCGCGGGCCGCGGACCGCTACCCGACAGCCGGAGCGATGCGCGACGACCTGCTCGCCTGGCTCGACGCGCAGTCCGGTGCCGCGGCGGCGGTGGCCCCCCCGGCGCGCCGGCGCTGGGCGGTCTGGCCGGCGGTGGCGATGCTGCTGGCGCTCGGGCTGCTGGGCTATGGCGGCGCGCAGCTGCTAGGCCCGGGAAGCCGTGGCGGCGTCATCATCCCGGCCATCTCGCCGGGTGGCGTTGCCCAGGTAGCCCCCACCCCGACCCCCACGCCCACCCCCACACCTACGCCGGCCCCCACCGCGAGCCCCACGGTCGTCGCCACCCCCGGACCGACTCCGACGGTGGCGCCACCGGTCGTGACGCCCGTGCCACGCGCGCCGACCCCGGCGCCCGTCTCGGTGGTCGGGCCAAAGGACAGCGTGTTTGCGTTCTACGCCAACGCGGAGGCGGGCAACTTCGACGCTGCGTACAGCCTGTGGAGTGACCGGATGAAGACGACCTACCCCCGTGAGCCCAACCTCGACGAGCGCTTCGCGCAGACCGCAGACATCACGTTCAGCGCGCTCTACGTGGCCCGCCAGACCACCTCGACCGCCACGGTTCAGGCGAATTTCACCGAAACGTATGAGAACGGGTCGTCGCGGAGCTTCGTCGGCTATTGGGACCTGGTGCGCGTCGACGGGCGCTGGCTGCTGGACGCGCCCACCTACTGAGATCCCTTCGGCGCTTCGGAGATGTCAGCGACGACCTCGCGTCCTCGAACGGCCTACGTGGGTACCCGGGTCGGGTCGGGTCCGTCCCGAACGCTGGATCGTTCAGCGTGCTCGTTGGCCGAGTCGTGGTGCTCCAACGCGTGTCCCGCGCCTCTCCGACGGCCCGCGCGACGCCGTGGTGCCTGTTGGCTCCACGTGCGTTGGGTGGGTACACTTTCGGTCAGCCCGACACCGCGGTTAACGCCCAATGCGGCGCGAGGGAGAACGAATGGCCAACGACGGTCCAACCAAGAAGATTCTCGTCGTCAACGACACCGAGGAAATCCTGGAGCTGTTCCGCGACATCGTGGAGGGGATGGGTCATCGGATGGTCGGCATGTCCTTCGCCCCGGACGACCTGGCGGCCGCGAAGGAGGCCGAGCCGGACCTCGCGATCCTCGACCTCATGGTGGGATCCGAGGGGCATGGCTGGCAGCTCGTCCAGAAGATGCGCATGTCCACCGATACGGAGCACATCCCGGTGATCGTGTGCAGCGCCGCCGTCAAGGAGGTGCGGGAGCAGGAAGGCTGGCTCACCGCGAACGGCGTGAAGGTAGTGCTGAAGCCGTTCTCGGTCGGGGATCTGGAGCTCGCGATCACCAAGGCCCTCGGGCTCCCGGAGATGGTCGGCTAGTCCCAAACCGTGCGGCGGGCGTTCCCTACCGCTTCCAGCAGCACCAGGTCACCGCCCTGACGCAGGATCCGATCCTCCAGGTGATCGAGGAGGGTGGTCGCCATGGTCCTCACGCTCGTGCGGTCCGGTGCCCCCGCAACCTTCTGCAGCGCGTTGCGCGTGGTGACCTCGATGGTCCGCACCGCAAGCAGCCCGCGTTCTCGTTCTCGCATTTGTGCACCCGAGTACGCAATTACCGTGCCTGCTCACGCGGCGCCGCCAGTCGGCCCAATATTTGCTACACGTGAGTCGGCGACCCCGACCATCAGGACGGGGCGCCCGCAAACGGATCAGGAGGTAGGGACCCATGGAATGGCTCACATGGCTCATTGTCGGAGCGATCGCAGGATGGCTCGCCGGGATGCTCGTCAAGGGCGATGAAGGCCTCGGCGTCATCGGGCACATCGTGCTCGGCGTCGTCGGCGCACTGCTCGGCGGCTGGGTCGTCAGCCAGGTAACCGGCAACGACCCGATGGATGGCGTGTTCGACGTGAGCACGATCCTGACGGCCGTCGTCGGAGCCGTCGTACTGGTGGTCATCGCCAACATGGTGATGGGCAACCGCCGCACGGGGAGTGGCCCGGTCTAAGGCCGGAGCCTTGCATCGCCCCGGAGCAGGCGAGTCCCCCTGGCTCCGGGGCGTTTCCTCACCCACTCGGGACAGTCAGCGGGGCGCACGCACAGCGCCCCGTTCGCCTATGAGATCGGCAGGCGTCCGAGCGTCCTGACGATCGCGTCGCAGCATTCGGCGCATCGATCGTTCAGCGCTGGCCCGCTCTCACCTTCCTTCACCGGCCAGATGCCCGAGCGGCGCGAGGCGCTCACTCTCCCGCAGCCGACCGGCTCGCCGGCGCGGATGATCAGGTGCCACTCGGAAGGATCCGCATCCAGGTCGCGGATCCATACCTCGGCCGGTCGACGCGCCATGCTCATCCGATCATCTCCCGCAGACGCAGCAGTGCGTAGAACTCGAGCCATCGGTCACTCGGCAGTCGGAGGGATAGAAGTCGCCTCCGCCATGGTCTCAGCGGTTGGCGGTGCCGGTCAGTTCGGCCTTGCGGGCCGCCATGCGGTCGCCGAGAGCCTGGAGCTCATCGGCATCGAAGACGGAGCGTGCCTGCTTGAACATCTCGCCCTCCTCTTCCTCGATGTGGTGCTCGATGTTCTCCTTCATGACCGTGAACTTGGCGGCCCAGCGCTCATCGGTCACATCGGTCACCTCGAGCTCGGCCATCACGGTGTCGACAACGTTGTGCTCCTCGTAGGCCTCGTTGACGATCTCCTTGGCCTTCGGGTGCTCCTTGAGCGCGGGATAGAAGATCGTCTCCTCGATATCCTCGTGCACGGTGAGCTCCTGCTTGATGGTGGCCAGCAGCTCGGTGCGGGTCTTCTCGGCGCGCTCGGTGGTCGCGTCCCCCTCGTTGAGCAGCTTCTTGACCTTGTCGTGGTCGGCCTTGAGCAGCTGAATCGCGTCCATGACGTGTCTCCGGTGGTGTCGCAGTGGCCCGGGGCGCTTCGATCGCAGTCGGCATGGCCGCCGGGGATGGGTAGTGCCGCTCCGTAACGCAAGCGACATGCCGACCGCGGAGGTGCCACCCAGTGGGCGCGCGGGAGAGTGGCTAGCGTCCCCGCCGGCGGTCGGCGCGCGGTCGCACCGTGGGCTTGGGCTCGGCGAGCAGCTCCTCGATGCGACGGCGATAGCGCAGCCCCGAGGAGTGGCGGGCGAGCCAGCGCAGGTAATCCGTGTCGGAGCGCGCGATCTCCTCCAGGCTGCGCCCCTGGTAGCGGCCGAAGTCAAGGACACTGCTGCCGTTGCGACCGCTGGCGGCGTGCGACGTGCCGGCCGGCCGGAGGGGACTGCTGGTAGGTGCGGACACCGTCGTCATCGCGGCCACGTGACGCTGCAGCGCGTCGTACACCGCTCGCCTGTCCGGCGTCCCGATCTGGGCGTACGCCGCATTCAGCTCGGCCATGCGCGCTGTCGACGACGGGCTGGGGTCGTTGTCGGGGTGGTAGCGCCCCGCAAGCGCGCGATAGGCGGCACGGACCACGATCTGGTCGGCGTCCGGTCGGACGTGCAAGACCTCGTAGGCGTCGCGCTGTGGTCGGTCGCTCATCCCATCGCTTCTTTCATCTTGGACGGGCAGCGGAGACAGGATACACAGCAGTCCGCGGGCCACTGGCTGGGTGATGCCGTCGCGCAGCCGGGGACCACGCCAAGCGAGCGCGGCTCGGAATGGGTGGGCTTGCCGGCGCCGCGCCCTGCCGGTGGTGAAATTCGCGCCGGGCGCAACGTAGACGGAACGAAGGCGGCCTCACGCCCGCTGTGTGGCGCGTCACGCAACGCGCGCGGTAGGAGCGGCCCTTCGTTCCGGCTTGGTCGCGTGACGCGCAACAATCGCACCCCCGGCTGACCCTCAGTCCCCGGTCTGGGCGTGTGGCGCGCCGACCGGCTTCGACTCCGGCGAGCCCCGCTGGCGCAGGAAGATGGACAGCACGATCAGCGCCCCCACCGCCAGGAACTCGCTCTGCCAGTTCTGGAGCGACTCGAACCAGAACTGCGACGTCGCGAGGTACTGGAGCGGCGACACCGCCGCACCTCCATGCGCCAGCTGATCGGCGCTGTACTCGCCGGCCCCCGTCACGGCGTGCAGCGCGAACGAAAGCGCGAAGATGGCGAACAGGGCGATCGTCAAGGAGTGCTGGTACAGGGCGAGGCCCAACCCACCGCGGCGCACGGGTCCGGGCACGCCCCGACGCCGCCGGTCGATCTTCGTCGGGTCATCGCCCGGCCGCTCACCGGCATCCGGATCCTTGGATTCGGCAGAGCCCCTGCTCACCAGGAGGGCGGTGAGCAGCACATAGGCACCCATCTGCAGGAACTCGCTCTCCCAGTTCTCGAACACCGCCTCGCCGAAGTTCGGGGTGCCGAGGTAGGCCAACAGACCGATGGCCGCCGCCCCATGGTCCAGCTGCTCCTGGTTGTAGGTGCTCCAGCCCACGAACGCCAGCCCTATGAGCGTGGCCGCGAAGATGGCGAACATCGAGACGGCCAGGCCGTGATCCCGCAGCAGCTTCATGTCCCGCCGCCATGGCAATTCTTCGGCCACATCCGGCAGTGGCACGCCGAATGCTTTCGTGCTGTGTCCAGGGCCACACGCCAAGGGGGCGGCATGCCGGGCATTCATCTTCCCCAGCGGATCGTCGACGGCGACTTCGGCGGCTGGCTGCGCGACGCGATGCGCCGCCGGCGTCTCAGCACGCGCGCCGTCGCGATGCGGACCGGCGTGGACCACAGCACCATCTCGCGGCTGATGCGCAACGCGCGCGAGCCGGTCCTGTCCACGGCCCTCGCCCTGCTCAGGCTCCTCGGCCGCGAGCGTCCCGTCGAACCCGCGTCCGAGGAACTCGATCCAACGAAGGCCGCGTAGCGGGCCGCCCTCCGGGGCGGCTACATCCCGCCGAAGAACTCGTTGATGCGGCCCGTGTCGTCGCTGAAGGCCCAACGCTCGGTGACCTTGCCGTCCTTCATGTGCAAGATCTCGGCGGTCCGATAGACGAGCGATTTGTCGCCCAGCCGCGCGGTAGCGGTCACCAGCTGGACGACGTGCTCGTCGTTGCCCACCACGTCATGCGTCTCGGTGGTGATGGTGCCGCCCTCGGGCATGCTCATGAAGCGCTCCATCAGCGCCTGCTTGCCGCGAATCGGCTCGTCGCGCCCGATCTCGTGCCAGACGATGTCGTCGGACAGGAGGTCCATGCCGGCCATCATGTCGCCGCTCTTCTCGGCCTTCTCGGCGGTCGCGCGGATGAGGGCCGCGTTGGGGTGCTCGTCCATTGGTGTCGTCTCCAATGCTGGGTGGAGGGTCAGCGTACGGCCACGCGGGCTCCGTGCATAGGTTGCACGCGCAGGGACGCGCATGCGCGGCATCCTGCGCCGCCGCCGCGGCCCTGGCTCCACCGATCCGAGGTATGGCGGCTAGAGTGTCCGCATGGGTGACGCGCACGATTTCGACTTCGAGCTGGGGACCTGGTCGACGCAGCTGCGACTCCTGGCCGCGCCACTCACCGGGTCCGACGAGTGGGTCGAATGCAGCGGCACCAGCGTGGTGCGACCGCTGTGGGCGGGGCAGGCCAACCTCGTCGAGCTGACTGCGGACGGGCCGATCGGTCGCATCGAAGCACTCTCGCTCCGTCTCTTCAACCCGGCCAGCGAAGCGTGGAGCCTCCATGTGGCGACGGTTCGGAGCGGGGGAATGAGCCCGCCGCTGGTCGGTGGCTTCAGCGACGGTCGGGGCGAGTTCTTCGGGCACGAGGAGATGGACGGGCGTGACGTGCTGGTGCGGTTCCGCATCCTCCCCCACGATGCGGACACCATCCATTTCGAGCAGGCCTTCTCCGCTGATCACGGTGCGACGTGGGAGACCAACTGGTTCGCCACCGACACGCGGCTCGCATCCGACGACCGCTGACGTTCATGGCTTTCGACGTCGCCGCGGACGCCTATGACCGATTCATGGGTCGGTACTCGCGGCTCCTCGCCCCGCAGCTGGCCGACTTCGCCGCGGTGAGGGCTGGCCAGCGCGCCGTCGACGTCGGGTCGGGCCCGGGAGCGCTCACCGGGGAGCTCGTGCGGCGACTCGGCGCAGACGCGGTGAGCGCGGTCGATCCGTCCGCCTCGTTCATCGCGGCGGCCGGCGCGCGGCACCCGGGCGTCACCGTTCGCCAGGCGTCGGCAGAGGAGCTGCCGTTCGCCGACGCGGCGTTCGATGTCGCGATCGCGCAGCTGGTCGTCCACTTCATGACCGATCCGCTGCGTGGCATCGGGGAGATGCGGCGCGTCACGCGCCCCGGCGGCACGGTGGCCGCGTGCGTGTGGGACCTCGCCGGTGGCCGCGCCCCGATCAGCCTCTTCTGGAGCGCCGTGCGCGAGCTGCACGGCGAGGTCGTCGACGAATCGGAGCTCCCCGGAGTCCGGCGCGGGCACCTGGGCGAGCTGTTCGTGGCGGCCGGCATGCGCGACGTCATCGAAACGGAGCTATCGGTCAGCCTGGAGCACCCGACGTTCGAGGAGTGGTGGGCGCCCTACGCGGAAGGGGTGGGACCCGCCGGTGCGTATCTCGCACGGCTGGAGCCGTCGCGCCGCGACGAGGTCCGCGACGGGTGCCGCGCTCGCCTCCCCGACGCGCCATTCACGCTCACGGCGGTCGCGTGGGCGGCCACGGGCCTCGCCTGACGTGGCGCGGCGCACGCCCCTGACCGTGTCGCATCCGGAGCGCGTGATCTACGAGGCCGCCGGCGTGACCAAGGGGGACGTGGTGGCGCATTACCAACGCGTCGCCCCGCGGATGCTCGATTTCATGGCCGGCCGGCCGCTCACCCTGCAGCGCTTCCCGCGGGGGATCGGTGCGCCGGGGTTCATGCAGAAGAACGCGGCTGGCCACTTCCCGGCGAGCATCGGTCGGTACGCGGTTCCCAAGCAGGACGGCGGCACGACGACCTACCCGGTGGTGACCGACGCCGAGGACGTCGCCTACCTCGCCAACCAGGGCACGCTGACCTTCCACATGTGGCTGTCACGGACCGATGCGCCGGAGCGCCCGGATTGGCTGGTCCTCGACCTCGATCCCGAGGACGGCGATGTCGCCGGAGCGCGCCACGCCACCGCGGCGATGCGCGACCTGCTCGCCGAATTCGATGTTGCCGCCTTCCCGGTTGCGACGGGCTCGAAGGGCTTCCATGTCTGGGTTCCCCTCGCGCCGGGGCCCGGCGACCAGGACGTGGCAACCGTCGCCCGCGCCCTCGCCGAGCTGGCCGCCATCCGCGACCCCGAACGCCTCACCGTGGAATTCCTCAAGCGCGAGCGGCGCGGCCGCGTCTTCGTCGATTGGCTGCGCAACACGCCGGGCGCGACGGTGGTGGTCCCGTTCTCGCTGCGCCCCACCGCGGTCGCCTCGGTGGCGGTCCCGCTCACCTGGGACGAGCTGGCCACTGCCCAACCCGCCGGCTGGCGCATAGGTGCCATCGACGACCGGTTGACCGTTGCCACGGACCTGGCACCCCAGCGGCTCCCGGTGGACGCCATCGTGGCTGCCGCCCGCGAGGCCGGCGCCGACCTGGAAACGACCGTCGACCGATTCGGGCGCCGTACTGAACGAGGCCCGCGCTAGCGTCAGGAAATATGGCACAACTGCTATATTTCGTGAGTGCACGCCAGTTCCATCGGTCGAATGGTCCGCTGGTCGCGCAAGCGGGCGGGAATGACCCAGGTCCAGCTTGCCGCGGCGTGCGACATGCCGCAGTCGACCATCGCGCGCATCGAACGGGGCACGGTCATGCCGCGGTCGGCCACCCTGCTGCAGCTGCTGGACGCCACGGGCCACGAGCTGCTTGTCGACCGGGCCGTTGGGGCGACACTCGACCGCGAGCCCATCCGCGCCCGGCTCCAGCTGTCGGTCCCGCAACGGACCAAACGGTCGCTGCGCCCCGCCGCCACTCGCGTCCTGCGCAGGCTGGGCCGGTTCGGGGTGCGCTTCATCCTGATCGGTACGGTCGCGGAGGCGGCCCATGGCGCTCCGCACCACGCCATCCGAACGGTGGCGGTCTGCTGCGCTGCCGACCGCGCGAATCGGGATCGGCTGGCCAGGGCACTCGAGGCCGATGCACGCAACATCCGCCTCCTCGACGAGCCGATTCCCGGCGAGGGCTTCGAGGTCCTGGCGCGCACCGCGAGGCCGATGCTGGTCGACACCGGCCTGCTGGTGCGGGTCGCCTCGCTGGATGACCTGATGAGGATTCGTCGGGCGCGAGGACGGCACCAGGACCGTGCGGCACTGGAGATGCTGGCCGCGCTGCGCGATGAGCTCGATGGGGCGGAGGCGACCCATTCCACGGATGTAGGCTGAGGGCGTGACAGCGGCCATCACCATCACGGGCCTCGTGAAGCGCTACGGCAAGGTGCAGGCGGTGCGTGGCATCGACCTGCAGGTGCAGCTCGGCGAGGTCTTCGGCTTCGTGGGGCCGAACGGAGCCGGCAAGTCGACGACGATCCGCTGCATCCTCGACCTGCTGCGGCCGACCGAAGGGCGGATCAGCGTGCTCGGCGGCGATCCGCGCATCGACGGGGCGGCAATCCGCGAGCGCGTCGCCTACGTCCCCGGGGAGCTGCGTCTGCCGGAACGTCTCAGCGCACGACAGTTCCTGACCAGCATCGGTCACATGCGGCGCCGCTTCGACAGCGGACGGCTGGCCGAGCTGGCGGATCGGTTCAAGCTCGACCTGGATCGGGACATCCGCAACCTGTCGAGCGGCAACCGCCGCAAGGTCTCGCTGCTCGCCGCCTTCCTGACCGATGCGGACCTGCTGATCCTCGACGAACCGACGGCGGGCCTCGACCCGCTCATGCAGCACGAGTTCGTCACCCTCGTCCGTGAACGCCGTGCCGCCGGCGCCACCGTCTTCCTCTCGTCGCACATCCTCTCCGAGGTGCAGAGCGTGGCCGACCGCCTGGCGGTGCTCCGCTCCGGGCGGATCGTGGCCGCCGGGACGGTCAACGAGGTCCGCGGGCTGGCGCGCCAGCGCGTCGAGATCTGGTTCGAGACCGATGCCCCCGAGTACCTCACCCGGATCCCTGGCCTCGGCGATGGCGTGGTGGAGGGGCGCCGTTTCACCGCCGTCCTGACCGGGTCGGCGCGGCCGCTCATCGACACGCTCGCCGGCCAGCCGATCGAGTCGATCCTCATCCAGGAGCCGGACCTCGAGGAGGCATTCCTCAACCTCTACGAGGAGGAGCCCGAGACATGAGGCGGCTGTGGGAGCTCGCCGCCGTCCCGCTCCGCGGCGCGAGGCGTGCCTCGATCATCTGGGCGCTGAGCCTTGCCGGCCTCATCGTGGTGACCGTCGCCTTCTGGCCGTCCTTCCGCGACGAGCCGGGGCTGGGCGACCTCATCAACGGCATGCCGCAGCCGCTCATCGACGCGTTCGGGCTGGCCGACTTCGGCACGCCCGCCGGGTTCCTGCGCGGCAACCTGTACGCGGTCCTCGTACCACTCATGCTGACGATCGCCGCCGTGCTGCTCATGAACGGGCAGACCGCCACCGACGAGGATGCCGGGCGGATGGAGGCGTACCTCGCGCAGCCGGTGCGGCGCACCTCCATCTTCGCCGGGCGCGTGGTGGGCGTTGCGGTCTGGCTGGTCGGCATCGGCCTGGTCATGCTCATCGGTCAGCTGGTGGCGGACCAGGCGTTCGACCTCCAGATCGGGACCGATCGCGTGGTCGAGACGATCGTCCTCTGCCTCCTGCTGGCGGCCCTGCATGCCGGGCTCGCCGCGCTGATCGCCGGGTGGACCGGGCGGCCGGGCGTGGTGCTCGGCGTGGGGATGGGAATCGCGGTCGCGGGCTACGTGGTGCAGGCGCTCTTCCCGATCAGCGACATCCTCGCCCCGTGGCGCCACGCCTCACCGTGGGATTGGGCGCTCGGCGGCGATCCCCTGACCACGGCCACCGAGGCGTGGCGCTACGTCGCCCTCGGCGTGCCGGCCGTGGCGCTCGCAATCCTCGGTGCGCTCCTCTTCGCACGCCGGGACGTTCGCGCCGCCTAGCCCCAGGTAATTCGGTCAGCGGATGCGCAGCTGTCGGCCCCTGTCACGATCTATAGCAGAAGTGCCATATTCGCTGACAGCGCGAGGACCGACGCAATGCGCCGTATCTCGTGGCCCAGGTCGAGTCGCAGCGAGCAACCTCGCGCGGCCGTCAGCAAATAGAGCACTACTGCTATATTCGCTGACAGGCGGCGGGGCGGCGCCCAGACCGGCGCGGCTTCGGCGGTTGACCAGCCCGCCAAGGCGAGCCATCCTCGGCCGGTGCGTGAGCTCCCGAGAGGCACGGTCACTCTCCTCTTCACCGATATCGAGGGATCCACGCGCCTCCTGCACGAGCTCGGCGACGGGTACGCGGCCCTGCTGGCGGAGCATCGGCAGCGGCTGCGGGAGGCGTTCTCGAGCCACGGTGGCGTAGAGGTGGACACCCAGGGAGACGCCTTCTTCTATGCCTTCACCCGTGCGCAGGATGCGCTCGCCGGGGCGGCGGAGGCGCAGCGCGCTCTCGGGGACGGACGGATCCAGGTGCGGATGGGCGTGCACACCGGTGAGCCGCTGCTGACCGAGGAGGGGTACGTGGGGATCGACGTGCACCGCGCGGCACGGGTGATGGCCGCGGGCCACGGTGGCCAGGTGCTCGTCTCCGCGGCGACCGCCGCGCTGGTCGACGGGGCCGATCTCCGTGACCTCGGTGAGCGCCGGCTCAAGGACATGACCGCACCGCAGCGCCTCTTCCAGCTGGGGGATCGCGAGTTCCCGCCGCTCAAGACGCTCGACGCCACGAACCTGCCGGTGGCGGCAAGCCCGCTCATCGGTCGCGACGCGGAGGTGGCCGAGGCGGTCGACCTGCTGATGGGTGGCACGCGCGTGCTGACGGTGACCGGGACGGGCGGCATCGGTAAGACGCGGCTGGCGCTGCAGGTCGCGTCCGAGCTCGTCGGCCGCTTCGCGGACGGCGTCTTCTGGATACCGATGGCGCAGCTCACGGACCCCGAGCTGGTGCTGCCGGAGATCGGCAAGGCGCTGGGGCAGACCGATGTGGTGGCCCATCTCCGCGATCGCACGACGCTCCTCCTGCTCGACAACGGGGAGCAGCTTCCCGATCTCGGGCCACGCCTCGCCGAGCTGCTGGCGACCGCACCCCGCTGCCACCTGCTGGTGACGAGCCGCGCTCCGCTGCGGATCGCCGGGGAGCGGGAGCTGCCGCTCGCGCCCCTCGCCTCCGGCGCCGCCGTGACGCTGTTCGTCGAGCGCGCCCGCGCGGTCGGGAGCCGGATCGAGCCCAGCGAGGTCGTCGCGCGCATCTGCCGCCGCCTCGATGAGCTGCCGCTGGCGATCGAGCTGGCCGCGGCCCGCATCAAGCTCATGGACCCCGCCGCGCTGGACGCGCGGCTCGATCATCGGCTCGCGGTGCTGACCGGTGGCCGCCGCGATGCGCCAGAGCGGCAGCGGACGCTGCGCGCCACCATCGAGTGGAGCCACGACCTCCTGGCCGATGCGGGCCGCGAGCTCTTCATGCGCCTCGCCGTGTTCGTCGGCGGCGCGTCGCTGGAGGCGGTCGAGGCGGTGTGCGAGGCAGACCTCGACGCGATCGAGATGCTCGTCGACATGAGCCTCCTCAAATCGGTCGATGGCGGGCGCCTGCTCATGCTGGAGACGCTGCGCGAGTACGCGGCCGAGCGGCTCGCGGCCTCCGGGGAAGAGGGGGAGCTGCGACGGCGCCACGCGACGTGGTACGCGGAGCTGGCCGAGCGGCTCGATGCCGAGCGGCGCCTGCCGGGCGAGGGCGCGCGGGCCGCCGGTGCCATGGAGGCGGACCGCGCCAACATTCGAGCCGCGGCCGACTGGGCCGGGGCGACGGGGGAGCACGCCCTGCAACTCAGGCTGCTCAGCGCCGACCGCGACATGTTCCTGCGCGGCCCCCACGGGTGGCTCCGCGCGGCGCTCGATACGGCCCTGGCGGCGGTTGACGACCCCGCCCTGCGCGCACGCGGACTGGCGACGCTGTCCTTCAACGCCTACCGGCAGGGCGACCTCGAGGCGGCAGCCGCTGCCGCGCAGGAGTCACTCGACCTCTCGGAGCAGCTGGGCGATCCGGTCGGCGTGGCCACCGCGCACAACTACCTCGCGAACGTGGATAACGCGCGCGGCCGGTTCGACGATGCCCGCCGCCACCTGGAGCAGGCTCTCGAGGCCTCACGCGCCGCCGGCGACACGACGGGCGTTGCCATCACCCTCATCAACCTCAGCGATATTGCCCTGACCGCGGGAGAGTTCGACCTTGGACGCAGCCTGGCGCTCGAGGGTCGGGACGCCGCCGGCCAGGACGGTGATCCGCATGTCGTGCAGATCGCGCTGCTCAATGCCGCGACCGGAGCGGTCCGTGCGGGTCACGTCGACGAGGCGGCAGCACATGCCCGGGCCGGCATCGCGATGGGCGTGGAGAGCGACGACCCGCTCACCATCGCCACTGGCATGCGCATCCTCGCCGCGGTGGCCGCCCAGCGGGGCGAGCTCAGCGCCGCCGCTCGACTGATGGGTTGTGCAGCAGCGCGTGACGAGGCCCTCGAGGCCACCCTCGAACCGACGGAGCAGGCGCTCGTCGACCTTGTCCTGGAGCAGGCCGCCGCGCTGGGACCCGAGGTCCTGGCGGCCGAGCTGAGCGCCGGACGCGATCTGCAGCTCGAGGAGGCGCTCGCCCTCTGAGGAGCGGGTGTGCGCCGGGCTCCATCGGTCACTTGAGCGGTCCCCTCCGGGGGACGACCGGGTGACTGTCAACAAATAGAGCACTACTGCCATATTCCCTGAC
>JBDTQJ010000047.1:0-14121 GCA_039932235.1 Chloroflexota bacterium | reverse complement strand
TCATCATCCTGGCCGCCCGACCGAGCGTCGGAAAGACGAGCCTGGCGCTCAACATTGCGCAGCACGCCGCGGTGCGCGAGGCAAAGAAGGTCGCCGTCTTCAGCCTCGAGATGAGCCGCGAGCAGCTCGCACTGCGCCTGCTCAGCGCGGAAAGCGGCATCAATCCGCGGCCGCTGCAGACCGGCTTCGTGGACGAGACGGACTGGAGCAAGATCGCGCGGGTCATGAACGACATGCACGCCGCTCCGATGTGGATCGACGACTCGCCGGCCCTGTCGGTGATGGAGCTGCGCACGAAGGCGCGCCGTCTCGAGGCGGAGCAGCACGGCATGGACCTCGTGATCGTCGACTACCTGCAGCTGATGCAGGCCTCGACGCCGTCCCGCGACGGCAACCGGGTGCAGGAGGTGAGCGAGATCAGCCGTGGCCTGAAGCAGCTGGCCCGCGAGCTCAAGGTGCCGGTGATCGCCCTCTCCCAGCTCTCGCGCGGCGTCGAGCAGCGCACGACCGCGGAGCCGCGCCTCTCCGACCTGCGAGAGTCAGGCAGCATCGAGCAGGACGCGGACGTGGTGATCTTCCTGTACCGCGAGGGTGAGCAGAACCCCGAGTCGGAGGTCGAGACGCTGAAGGCCAAGGTGGCCAAGCACCGCAACGGGCCGATTGGCGAGGTCCCGCTCCAGTTCCGCAAGGCGAACACGCGGTTCTACTCCGTCGCCTCGCAGGGGGAGGTCGCCGCCTACTGATGAGGGGCTCGGCCGCCATGCCGCCGAGCGGTCGAGCACCTTGTGGCCGGGTGTACACTCGGGCGCGGTTACCCTCTGGCCGGCAATGGCGGGCCGGGTGAGCACGAACGCGCGAGGATCAAGTTGTACGCAGACAAGACGCTCCAATGTCGCGATTGTGGAGCGGAGTTCGTCTTCTCCGGAGGCGAGCAACAGTTCTTCGCCGAGAAGGGGCTTACCAACGAGCCCCAGCGGTGCCACAGCTGCCGCGCCACTGCGCGCCAGAACCGGGCGCTCGGCATCAGCAACGGTGGTGGAAGCCGGGAGATGCATGCCGCGGTGTGTGCGGAGTGCGGCGGGCAGGCGCTCGTCCCCTTCCTGCCCCGCAACGACCGGCCCGTCTACTGCTCCAGCTGCTTCGACAAGGTGCGCGAGCGCGCCTGATCCCGGCGCCACCCCTGACCGATGCGCGCCGCCACTGGGCGGCGCTCGCATGACCGGGCCGCGTTTCTGCAACCCGGCGGCGCATGACGGTACGATGGATGCCTCCCGCAGCGCAGGTCCGCCCAGCTCGCCATGTCCGTGATTGCCGTCGTCGGCGCCCAGTGGGGCGACGAGGGGAAGGGGCGCGTCGTCGACTACCTCGCGGCCGAGGCGGACCTGGTGGTGCGCTACCAGGGAGGGAACAACGCCGGCCACACCGTGGTCAACCGCCACGGCCACTTCAAGCTGCACCTCATCCCGTCGGGCATTTTCTATCCGTCGACGCGCAACCTCCTCGGCAATGGCGTGGTGATCAATCCCCCTGCGCTCGTCACCGAGCTGGACCAGCTGAGGGAGGCAGGGATCGCCACCGACAACCTGTTCATCAGCGATCGTGCGCACCTGGTGATGCCGTACCACGTGCTGCTGGACCAGCTGGAGGAGCGGGAGCGCGGAGCGGCCAAGCTTGGCACCACCTCCCGCGGCATCGGTCCGGCCTACGTCGACAAGGTCGCCCGCCGCGGCATCCGGATGGTGGACCTCATGCAGCCCGCCGCGTTCAAGGCACGGCTCGCCGCGAACCTTGGACGCATCGGCCGGATGGTGACCGGCTATTTCGAGGCGGGCGGGGACGACGACCAGCTGCGCGACGCGATCGCGGCCGCCACCGACGAGCGGGCCATCAGCGATGCGTACCTGGCCGCGGGCGAGCGACTGCGAGCCCACGTGGTCGACGGCCAGCGACTGGTGGACGAAGCGCTCGAGAACGGCGCCCGGATCTTGCTCGAGGGCCAGCTGGGCACCATGCGCGACCTCGACTGGGGGGTCTATCCGTACGTCACCAGCTCCAGCCCGATCCCCGGTGGGGCGAGCCTGGGGGCTGGCATGCCTGCCGTGCGCATCGACCGCGTCATCGGGGTCGCCAAGGCGTACACCACCGCGGTGGGTGCCGGGCCGCTGCCGGCGGAGCTGGACGACGCCGATGGCGAGCTGCTCCGCGAGCGCGGCGTCGAGTACGGCACCTCTACCGGTCGCCCGCGCCGGTGCGGCTGGTACGACGCGGTCGCCGTCCATTTCAGCGTCCGGCTGGCCGGCTATTCGAGCATCGCGCTCACGAAGCTCGACGTGCTCGACGCGTTCGAGCGGATCCCCATCTGCACCGCCTACCGCGATCCGGAGAGCGGACAGCGGTGGACGACCATCCCCGCCGCGGACGACCTGTACGCACGCCTCGAGCCGGAGTGGGAGGAGCTCGCCGGATGGCAGGCCGATACCACCGCCTGCCGCTCGTGGGCCGAGCTGCCGGCGGCGGCGCGCGCCTACGTCGAGCGCCTCGAGGCGCTCGCGGGCGTGCCGATCAGCCACGTCAGCGTGGGGCCCGAGCGTGACCAGATGATCGTGCGATGACCGCACGCCCAGGAGAGGTGCCATGAGGATCGGCGTCATCGCGCCGCAGGGTTGGACCGGGGACTACGACGGATGGGAGGCATCGCGCGCGTGGGCGCGAACCGTCGCCGTTGCGCAGCAGGCAGAGCGGCTGGGGTTCGAATCGGTCTGGCTGTTCGACCATTTCCACACCGTACCGAGGCCGACCGACGAGCTGACCCTGGAGTCGTTCACCAGTCTCGCTGCCCTCGCCGCGTCCACAGAGCGGGTGCGGCTCGGTCACGTGGTGATCTGTAACGGCTTCCGCAACCCGGCGCTCACCGCGAAGATGGCCTCGACCATCGATGCGATCAGCGGCGGACGCTTCGAGCTGGGGATCGGGGCGGGCTGGAAGCGCGACGAGTGGCTGGCCTACGGGTACGGCTTTCCGCCCACGGCGACCCGGCTCGCGAAGCTCCACGACGCGCTCGAGGTGATCAGCCGCATGCTCGAGCCGGGCAAGCACCTCCACGCCACCTACGAGGGCGAGCACCACGGTGTGCTGGATGCCATCAATCTGCCGAAGCCGGTCAACCCGCGGGGCATGCCGATCATGGTCGGTGGGAACGGCCCGAAGGTGACCTGGCGGCTGGCGGCACGCTACGCCGACGAGCTCAACGTCGACGGCATGTCGCCGGCCGAGGTCGCGGACGCATTGCCCACCATCCGCGCCCGCTGCCAGGAGATCGGCCGCGATCCCGACTCGCTGAGCGTATCGGTCCACGTCTGGTGGGGGACCGATGCGTGGCGCGAGGCCGGCGCCGCGCGGGTGCAGCTCCTGGAGGAATACGCCGCCCTTGGCGTGAGCCGGGTCATCGGTCTGCTCCAGGCGTCCGCCGACACCGATGATGCGCTCGAGCGGCTGGCCGAGGATGCGCGCACCGCCGGGATGGAGATGGCCTAGCCCCGACTTGCAAAGATGTCTTTGCAAAAGTATCTTTGCATCCATGACCGACGACCGCCGCCCTCCCGGCTTCGACCCGCAGCGCGACGTCATGCTCGACGCGCGCAACCTGCGGGGCCTCGTGCACCCGCTGCGTGCTCGCATGCTGACACTGCTTCGGGAATCCGGCCCTGCGACCGCCACCATGCTCGCGGAGCGCCTCGGGGAGTCGAGCGCTGCGACCAGCTACCACCTGCGTCAGCTCGCCGCCTACGGGTTCGTGGTCGACGACGATCGGCCAGCCTCCGGGCGTCAGCGCTGGTGGCGCTCGGCGCACCGCTCCACGTACTTCGACACCACCGGCGACGCGTCGGACGAGGCGCACCTGCTGGGGATGGAGTATCTGCGCGGCGTCGTGCGCGGCGCGGCCGGCCGCATGGAGGCGTGGGTCGACGCGATGCCCGGCCTGCCGCGCGAGTGGCGCGATGCGGGCAACATCAGTGACTACCGGATGCAGCTGACGCCCGAGCAGGCGGTCGCCCTGATCGAGGAGCTCGACCGCATCGGCGTGGCCCGGCGTGCCGACGACGCGACCCGCGCTGCTCCCGGCGCACGGCGCGTCAACTTCCAGTTCCAGGTGCTGCCCGACCCGCGGAGCGTGCTCGACGATGACTGAGCGACGCCGGCGGGGCATCCTTGCGCTGCTGGCGGGCAATGGCATCTCAGCCCTCGGGACGCGGATGTCGATGCTCGCCATCCCGTGGTTCGTGCTCACAACGAGCGGCTCCGCGGCGCAGACCGGCATCGTGGCGTTCGCCGAGACCGCGCCGTACGTGGTGCTCATGGCGATCGGCGGGCCGTGGGTCGACCGCATCGGGGCGTGGCGGGTGGCGATCGCCTCGGAGCTGATCGCGGGCCTGGCGATGGGCGCCATCCCACTGCTCCACTTCTCCGGGCACCTGTCGCTGCCGCTGCTCGCCGCGCTGGCCGCGATCGCCGGGGCAGTGCGTGGCGCCGGCGACACGGGGAACCGCGTCCTCGTGCCGGCGCTGGCCGAGCAGGCGGCCATGCCCCTCGAGCGGGCGTCGGGGTTGTTCGACGGCATCAGCCGCACCGCCGGCATGATCGGGGTGCCGCTCGCCGGGCTGTTGATCGCGGCGACCTCGGCGCCGGCGGTGATCATCATCGACGCGCTCACATTCTTCGTCTCCGGCGCCATCATCCTGGCCCTGGTGCCGCGCGCGTCGCAGCCCGCTCCGCATCCCGAGGAGGCGGAAGCGTCCTACCTCGTCCGGCTGGCGGAGGGGTTCCGCCACCTGCGCCGTGACCGACTGCTCATGGGCATCGCGCTGATGGTGCTGATCACGAACCTCATCGATGCCGCCAACGCGTCGGTCCTGATGCCGTTGTGGGGCAGCGAACGCCTCGGCAGCCCCGTTGGCATCGGGCTCATCTCGGGGGTCTTCGGGCTGGGTGCCGTGCTCGGCAATGCGCTGCTTGCCTGGCTGGCGCCGCAGCTGCCGCGCCGGCTCGTGTTCGCCATCGGCTTCCTGATCGGCGGCAGTCCGCGGCTCGCCGTGGCGGCGGTGTCGTGGACGGTCGAGCCGATGCTGGTCATCGCCTTCGTGGCCGGGTTCGGCGCCGGCAGCATCAACCCGATCCTGGGGGCGGTCGAGTACGAGCGCGTGCCGCGCCACCTGCAGGCGCGGGTGCTCGGGGCGATCGGTGCACTGGCGTGGGCCGGGATCCCGTTCGGCGGAATCCTGGGCGGTGCCGTGGCCGAGGCGGCTGGGCTGACCACGGCACTGTGGATCGCGGCCGCCATCTACTTCCTGACGACGCTCATCCCGTTCGTCTTCCCGGTGTGGCGCGAGATGGATCGCCGGCCAACCCCGGGGGCGGCCACCGAGCGCGGCCTGGCCCCGCAGGAATCCGGCTGACGCGCGTGCTCGTCGGACGTCTCGCGGCGACCGCCGTGCTGCTGCTCGCCGCCTGCAGCGCGCCGGCTTCGTCGGGGGCAGCGCAGGCGGGGCCGGGCGTCCGGTTCGTGGCACCTCCGGGCTGGTCGGTCCGGCTCGACGATCTCACCGGCCAGGCGGATCGTCATCTGCTCGGCTGGGTCGCCAACGTCCCGCTCGATGCCGGCTGTGCGCCGGGCGCCTGCAACCGCCCGCTGACCTCGCTGGGGACCGATGGCGTGCTGGTGTGGTGGTTCACGTACAACTGCCTCCCCGACTGCGCTCTCCCCGACGAGGGCCGCACCCTCATCGGCGGCCGCGAGGCGGTTCGGGAGCTGGCGGAGGGTGACTGCGGCGTCGCGGCGGCGCGCCGCGAGCTGATCTCCGTGCGCGTCACTCCGCAGCGCACCGACACGCTCGTGGCCTGCTCCGCCGCCGATGCCGACCAGGGCCGCGCCGACCTCGAAAGCCTGCTCGACTCCGTCCGCTGGACGGTCCCCTGAGCCGATATACTCGCCGCCTGAGCACGCACCGCCACCGGGAGCCCGCCGTTGATCGAGATCACCCCCGTCGCTGATCCGGCGATCCGGAGCGAGACGCGGCTGCGTCGTGCGTATGGCTTCGAGGAGGTGGCGCTCGTCCCGGGTGCCGTGACGGCCGATCCCGCGGAGGTGGACCTGGCCGTCGACCTGGCCGGCACCCGCCTGCAGATTCCCTTCCTGGCCGCCGCCATGGACGCCGTCGCGGATGCCGACTTCGCGATCCGCATGACCCAGGCCGGCGGTGTCGCCTTCGTGAACCTCGAGGGCCTGTACACGCGCTACGAGGACGCGACCCCGATCATCGAGCGCGTCGCCGCCGCCGATTCCGGTCGCGACGCTGCCCACCTCCTCGCCGAGGCATACGAGGCACCGGTGCGCGACGAGCTCATCGCGGAGCTGATCCGACGTATCAAGGCCGGCGGCGGGATCGCTGCCGTCTCGACGACGCCGGCGGCCGCGTGGCGCCACGCGGAGGTGGCGGCGGATGCCGGCGCGGACCTCTTCCTGGTCCAGTCGCAGGTCAGCAGCGCCCGGCACATCTCGACCTCGGGGAGGGTCCTCTCGCTCGCCGACCTGACCGGCGCTCTCAAGCTGCCGGTGCTGGTCGGCAACACGGTCAGCGGCGATGCCGCCTACCAGCTCATGCATCAGGGCGCCGCCGCGATCTTCGTCGGTGTCGGGCCGGGTGCTGCCTGTACGACCCGCGAGGTCCTGGGCATCGGCGTTCCGCAGGTCAGCGCCACCCTGGAGGTCGCCGCCGCGCGGGATCGCTACCTGGCCGAGACCGACCGCTATGTGCCCATCGTCACCGACGGCGGGATGAAGACCGGCGGCGACATCGCCAAGGCAATTGCGTCGGGTGCCGATGCGGTCATGCTCGGCTCACCGTTCGCCGGCGCCATCGAGGCGCCGGGGCGCGGCTACAACTGGGGCATGGCAGCGCCCTCGCCGACCCTGCCGCGCGGGACGCGAATCAAGATCGGGGAGCGTCTGCCGCTCGAGCAGATCCTCTTCGGCCCGGCCGAGACGACGCACGGCACGCAGAACCTCGTCGGTGCGCTGCGCCAGTCGATGGCCGCGCTCGGCGCGCGCACGATCGGCGAGATGCACCGCGTCGAGATGGTCATCGCGCCGTCCATCGCCACCGAGGGCAAATCGTGGCAGCTCGCCGGCGGGGAGTAGCCTCCGCGCACGCCACGCCGGACGCCTAGGATCTCGGCGATGGACCCCAGCATCCCGTGGCGCGAGATCGCCGAGCGGGTCTTCGTGCGCCGCTACGAATTCTTCGACCAGACCATCGGCGTGGTCATCGGTGCCGCAGGTGCGGTGGTGATCGACACCCGCGCCGTGCCGTCACAGGCCGAGGAGCTGCGCGACGACCTGCGTCGCCTGACCGATGCGCCCCTCGCTGCGGTCATCAACACCCATCACCACTACGACCACACCTTCGGTAACGCGACCTTCCGTCCGGCACCGATCTGGGGGCATGCCCGCTGCGCCACCGCGCTGCAGGAGCGTGGCGAGGACGACCGCCAGCGGGTGATGCGCGAGATGCCCGCCCTCGCCCAGGAGCTGGCACGCGTCGAGATCGTCGCACCCGACGTGACCTTCGACGAGGTCGGAGAGCTCGACCTCGGCGATCGCATCCTCGCCCTGCGCCATCTCGGGCGCGGCCATACCGATAACGACCTGGTCGTCGAGGTGCGAGGGACGCAGGTTCTCTTCGTCGGCGATCTCTACGAGAATGGCGCGCCCCCCTCCTTCGGCGATGCGTTCCCGGTGGCATGGGCGGCGACCGCGGCGCGCCTCGCCCCAATGGTCAATGGCGTCGTCGTGCCGGGCCACGGTGAGCCCGCTGATCGGGCGTTCGCAGACCGCCAGACCGGTGAGCTGGGCGCCGTGGCGGCACTGTGCGGAGCGGTGCTTGCCGGAGAGCTCGGCGCCGACGAGGCCATTCGACGTTCGCCGTATTCGGTGGTGACGACCCGGCATGCCCTGCGCCGGGCGCGTATCGAGGCGCTCGACCTCGCTGGTGGCTGACTGAGTAATATTGCTCACCATGCTGAGTAGAAACACTCAACGAGGTGAGCAGTGACGACGAAGCGACGCGTCTTCCGGCGTCCGGTCTTCGACGAGATCCTCGAGCGCGCCCACGAGCCGCGCCAGTTCATCCAGGTGCTGGCCGGACCGCGCCAGGTGGGAAAGACGACGCTCGCCCGGCAGGTCATGGACGCTATCGGGATCCCCGGTCATTTCGCCTCGGCGGACGCGCCGGACCTGCAGGACGCCGCATGGATCGAGACGCAGTGGGCGATCGGCCGCCAGGCGGCTCGCAACGGGGGTCGTGCCGGCGGGCTGCTGGTCCTCGACGAGGTCCAGAAGGTGCGCGGCTGGTCGGACCTCGTGAAGCAGTTGTGGGACGAGGACACCGCGACGGGGCTGCCGCTGCGGGTCATGCTCCTCGGCTCAGCCCCGCTGCTCGTCCGCCAGGGGCTGTCGGACAGCCTGGCGGGCCGGTTCGAAGTGATCCGCGTAACGCACTGGACCTTCGCCGAGATGCGCGACTGCTTTGGGTGGGAGCTCGACACGTATCTCTTCTATGGCGGCTACCCGGGGGCCGCGCCGCTCATCAAGCGCCATGATCGGTGGGAGGAGTACATCCTCGACTCCCTCGTCGAGACGACCCTGTCGCGGGACATCCTGCTGCTCAACCGCGTCGAGAAGCCGGCGCTGCTGCGCCAGCTCTTCCGCCTCGCGTGCTCGTATTCGGGGCAGGTGCTGTCGTACACCAAGATGCTGGGCACCCTGACCGATGCCGGCAACACGGTGACGCTCTCCCATTACCTCGACCTGCTGGGCGACGCCGGCATGGTGGCCGGGGTGGGCAAGTACGCGGGTTCCGTCGCGCGCCGACGCGCCTCCAGTCCCAAGCTGCTGGCCCTCAACACCGGCCTCATCACGGCGACGGCGCGCACCACCTTCGCCCGGGCGCGCGCCGACCACGAGTTCTGGGGACGGCTGGTCGAGTCGGCCGTCGGGGCGCACCTGTGGGCGCATGCCGATCCGACGGAGCTCTCCTACTGGCGCGAGGGCAACGCCGAGGTCGACTGGGTGGTCGCTCCCGGCAAGCTCCTGCGCGGCAACGACCGGCCGGTGGCCCTCGAGGTCAAGACCGGCGGGGCGCGCGGGACCCCGGGGCTGGTCGCCTTCGCGCATGCGCACCGGGCACGTCCGCTCATCATCGGCGGCGGCGGGATCGACCTCGAGGCGTTCCTCGGGACGCACCCCCGGGAGTGGCTCGGCTAGACAACGCGGCGACTACACTTGCCGGACCAGCAGCAGCGGATGGGCGCATTGACCGATCAGGGCGAGGAGCAGGCAGGGGATACGTCAGCGTCCGATCGCGGACGCACCGTTCACGGCGAGGCTGCCAACGCGGGGCACCGCGTCCTCGCACCGGACGACGCGGAGGTCGAGGCCTACCTGGAGACGGCCCTCAACGCGCCGCCGCCGCAGCGCATAGAGACCGAGGCGCCGGAGCACCCGGACACGGTGGTGGTGCTCGACTTCGGCAGCCAGTTCGCCCAGCTCATCGCGCGGCGGGTGCGCGAGCTGAACGTCTATTCGGAGCTGCTGCCGCACGACACGTCGATGGCCGAGCTCGAGCGGCGTGGTGCGAAGGCCGTGATCCTGTCGGGTGGCCCCGCATCGGTCTATGACACCGATGCGCCGAAGGCCGATCCCGCGCTCTGGTCGGGGCGCATCCCCGTGCTGGGCATCTGCTACGGCCTGCAGCTCATGGCACACGAGCTCGGTGGCGAGGTGGTCGCATCCGAGAAGCGCGAGTACGGGCCGGCGACGGTGAGCCTGACCGATCCCGAGGGCCTCTTCGCCGGCATCGACCGCGACCAGCCGGTGTGGATGAGCCACGGCGACTCCATCCTGCGCCCGCCGGACGGCTTCCGGGCCACCGCCCAGACCGATTCGACTCCGTACGCCGGCCTCGCCGATCCCGACCGCCGCCTGTACGGCATCCAGTTCCATCCCGAGGTGGTCCACACGCCGCGCGGCCGCGACGTGCTGCGCAACTTCGTGGTCGGCATCGCCGGCGTGCGACCAAACTGGACGCCCGCCAACCTGATCGAGACAACGGTCGCCGAGATCCGCGAGCGCGTGGGCGCGGGGCACGTGATCTGCGCGCTCTCCGGCGGTGTCGACTCGGCCGTGGCCGCGACGCTCGTGCATCGCGCCATCGGCGACCAGCTGACCTGCATCTACGTCGACCACGGCCTCATGCGCAAGCGCGAGTCGGAGCTGCTGCGCGTGACCTTCGAGCGCGACCTGGGGATGAACCTCGTGATGGTCGACGCGCGCGAGCGCTTCCTGGCGCGACTGGCGGGGGTCGAGGACCCGGAGGAGAAGCGGCGGATCATCGGCGACGAGTTCATCCGCGTCTTCGAGGAGGAGGCGACGACGCTCGGCCAGATCGACTTCCTGACGCAGGGGACGCTCTACCCCGACGTCATCGAGTCGAAGACGTCGGAGTCCAAGGCGTCGCAGAAGATCAAGACGCACCACAACGTGGGTGGCCTGCCGGCCGACCTGCGCTTCCAGCTCATCGAGCCGCTGCGCTACCTGTTCAAGGACGAGGTGCGCAGGGTGGGGATCGAGCTGGGCCTCCCCGAGGCGATGGTCCAGCGCCAGCCGTTCCCCGGTCCGGGCCTCGCGATCCGCATCCTGGGCGAGGTGACCGCCGAGCGGCTCGACACGCTGCGCGAGGCGGACTGGATCGTCATCGACGAGATCAAGGCGGCGGGGCTGTATCGGTCACTGTGGCAGTCGTTCGCGATCCTCACCCCGGTGCGCAGCGTGGGGGTCATGGGCGACGGGCGAACCTACGCCAACGTGGTCGCGATCCGTGCCGTGACGAGCGACGATGGGATGACCGCCGACTGGGCGCGTCTGCCGTACGAGGTGCTGGCCACGATCAGCAGCCGGATCGTCAACGAGGTGCGCGGGGTCAACCGCGTCGTCTACGACATCAGCTCCAAGCCCCCCGCCACCATCGAGTGGGAGTAGCGGCGGGCGGCTCGGGGCTGGGAATCGGTCAGTCGATGGCCGCGTTGGCGCAGTGCTCACCGCCGTCGCCCTGCCCGTTGCCCGGCGTCCCGACCGGGGGTAGCGGCAGGCCGTTCGGATTGTGAGCGACCAGGTTCTCCTTCGCCATCCCGTTGTTGTTGGACGGGCTGACCGCCGCCGAGGCGTGGCAGTCGGTGGCAGGGAGGCCGCCATGGTGGAAGCCGAGGGCGGTGGCCGGCAGCGCGAGGCTCACCAGCAGGACCGCGAGGACCAGGATGCGTCGCATGCGATTGGGCTCCGATACGAGGGATCGTTGACGTCATTCAGTACCGAGACGGTTACGGCCACGGCCTGACCGATGGCTGACCTGCCGATCCGTCTCCAGCCACGCGCCGGCCGCGACGAGGTCGTGGGTCAGCGAGCCGGGAGGGTGGTCATCCGGGTCGCTGCGCCACCGGTGGATGGTCGGGCGAACGCGGCACTGTGCGCATTCGTCGCCGGGATGGTGGGGGTCCCAAAGGGCCGTGTGCGGGTGGTGAGCGGCGAGGCGTCGCGGGACAAGGTCCTGCGGGTGGAGGGGATGTCGCCGGCCGAGCTTCGCGCGGCGCTGGGGCTGGAGCGGTCGTGAAGCGCTGGTCCCGTGCCCATGCCCCAGGCCCGAGCACGGTTCCGCTACTCCACGCGGAGCCGGTGCCGCCCGTGCCAGCCGTCGATCGATTCCGGCGTGTTGCGTTCCAGCACGATGTCGCCCTCACCGCCCGGCGGCAGCACCCACGCCGGCGCGTCGACGGTGAGAACGTGGACCCGCTCCGGCGGGACCGGCAGGGCCGTGTCGATGGCGGAGGCGAACGGGTAGACCGCATCCGTCGCCGCGTCGAGGGTCAGCCACAGGGCCGAGCCGCAGCGTGAGCAGAAGCGCGTGCGGGTCGCGTCGGCCGCCGCGTACTCGGTGATCGCCTCGGCGCCAATCACCTGCAGCGTCGACGATCGGGCGAGCAGGTTGGCGGCCGCGCCGGTCCCGCCGGCGGTCTTGCGGCAGCGCGCGCAGTAGCAGCGGCGGTACGGCACGGGGGTGCGCGTCTGGACGCTGAAGCGCACCGCGCCGCAGTGGCAGGAGCCCTCGAGCAGCATGAACCGATGGTAGCGGCTAGGATCAGCGCACATGTCATCGTGGTTCGACAAGCTCCTCGAGGAGCTGCAGCGGCGCCAGCAGGAGGCCGATGCGGCTCGCGAGGGACGCCCCGTCCCGCCGCGCGCGGCGCGCACGAACGGTGATGACGGCCCGCCGCGCGACGTGCGCGACGAGCTCGCCCGCCGTCGCGCCGGTGGTTCCGGCCGTGGCGCCGGCAGCCCGTTCGGCGGTCCCACCACCGGGTGGGACGGGCGGCGCGTCCGGCGCTGGGTGCTCATCGGGCTGGCCGTCGTCCTGGGCCTCTTCCTGCTCGGCTTCGCCGGTGGCCTGGTGGACCTGCTCACCGACCTGCAGTGGTACGACGCGCTCGGGCGGCGCGATATCCTGACCACGCGCCTCACCGCCCAGGTGCTGCTCTTCGTGGTCGGCTTCGCTGCCTTTGCCCTGCCGGCGGTGGCGAGCATCCTGGTCGCCCGCCGCGTTGCGCCGCAGGTGCCACTGCGGCGCATCGGTACCTTCGAGCTGCCCGACACCAGCGGCGCTGCCCGCTGGATCACCATCGCCATCATCGGTGTCGTCGTGCTGCTGGCGCTCGGGTCGGGAGCCGCCTGGGCGTCCAGCTGGGAGCGCATCCTGCTGGCGCTCAACGGCGGCGACTTCGGGACCGTCGACCCGCACTTCGGGCGTGACGTGGGCTTCTACGTCTTCGACCTGCCGCTGTATCGGTTCCTGCAGGGCTTCGCGGTCACCACCCTGGTCGCGATCATCGTCTTCACCCTGGGCACGTACGCGGCCGGCGCACTTCGCTGGCAGTTCCGCCTCACCGCCCCGGTGCGGGCGCACCTGTCCGTGCTGGGCGCGCTGCTGCTGGTGGCCATCGGCATCGGCTTCCAGTTCGACATCGCCGAGCTGAGCTACTCGACCCGCGGCCTTGATGGCGGTATCCAGGCGGCCACGTTCACGGACCTCAATGCCCAGGTGCCCGCCTTCACCATCCTCACCGTGCTGGCCGGTGTGGCCGCGCTGCTCATGCTCGCCAACATCTGGTTCCGCACGCTGTGGCTGCTGGGCCTCACCGCCGCGGCCTGGGTGGCCGTCTCGGTGCTCATCGGGAGCATCTATCCCGGCGCGGTGCAGACGTTCAGCGTCAACCCCAACGAGCTGAACGCCGAGCGTCCGTACATTGCCGCCCACATCCGCGCCACGCGGGAGGCGTTCGATCTCGACGCCGTGGAGGAGCGGCGCTTCACCGGGGAGCAGAACCTGTCACGGACCGTCTTCGACGAGGACGCGGCGACCATCGACAACCTGCGCCTCTGGGACTACCGGCCGCTCCTCACCACCTTCGGCCAGCAGCAGATCCTGCGGCGCTACTACAACTTCGCGGACGTCGACATCGACCGCTACGACATCGGCGGCGAGCAGCGCCAGATCATGCTCAGCGCGCGCGAGCTGGACGTCGAGCGCCTCGCCGACCAGGCGCGCACCTGGACCAACGAGCGGCTCGTCTTCACCCACGGCTACGGCATCACCGCCGTGCCGGTCGACGCGGTGACGCCGCAGGGGACGCCGGACTACCTCGTGAGCGGCATCAATCGAGAGCCCCAGCTGCCGCTGACCGAGCCGCGCATCTACTTCGGCGAGACGACCGACACCTATGTCATCACCCAGACCGATACCGACGAGTTCGACTATCCGCTGTCGGACACATCGGAGGCCGGCGCAACGACCACCTGGACCGGCAGTACGGGCGTCGGGATCGGCAACCTCTTCAGCCGGTTGCTGTTCGCGATGCGCTTCGGCGACCTCAACCTGCTGATCAGCGGCCAGCTGACCGCGGAGTCGCAGATCCTCTTCCGCCGCACGCTGGAGGAGCGCGTCCCCGAGATCGCCCCAT
>JBDTQJ010000046.1:0-14182 GCA_039932235.1 Chloroflexota bacterium | reverse complement strand
ACCTCGAGCCGCACGGCGCGCTGCGCAGGATGGACCTGGAGGCCGAGGCGGGGGAGGACGGCGAGGATCCGGTCTTCGGCGCCAAGTCCCTCAAGGACCTCACCTGGCGCCACCTGCTGGACGGGCTGTCGTGCACCGAGTGCGGGCGCTGCATGGAGTTCTGCCCAGCATCGATGACCGGCAAGACGCTCTCGCCGAAGCACTTCATGGAGGGCCTGCGCGACCAGATCGTGATGGCCGAGACAGCACTCGCCTCCGCCGCCTCGGCGCAGCGCGCGGCGAAGGGCGGGGCGGCGGGTGGCCTGGAGGCGTCCGACGTGTCGCTGGGCCTTGCTCGCGAGCGGGCCGTCGACGCCCTGGAGCTGCCCCTGGTGGACAACGCGATCCCCGAGGAGGCCGTCTGGCAGTGCACCACCTGCGGCTGGTGCGTGGAGGGCTGCCCGGTGCTCATCGAGCACGTCGACTCCATCGTCGAGATCCGGCGCAACCTGGTGCTCGAGGAGGGGCGCAACCCGAAGGAGCTGAACACCGCGTTCCGCAACATGGAGCAGGCCGGCAATCCATGGGGCCAGCCGAAGGCAGCGCGCATGGAGTGGGCCAAGGGGCTGGAGGTGCCGTTGCTGACCGATGCCGCCGAGCGCCTCAACCCGGCGCACTCCGACCGGCCCGGCGTCGCTCCGTGGCGCACCATCGTCGGGAGCGCGAGCCAGCCGGTGCCGGATGCCATCGCGGGCGGGGAGACGATCCTCTACTGGGTCGGCTGCGCGGGTGCGTACGACGACCGCAACCGCAAGGTGGTGCGCGCCATGGCCCAGCTGCTGCGCCAGGCCGAGGTGCCATTCGCGGTGCTGGGCAGCGGCGAGACGTGCACCGGCGACCCGGCGCGTCGTGCCGGCAACGAGTACCTCTTTCAGATGCTGGCCGAGGAGAACGTGGCCACCCTCACTGCCGCCCACCGCGAGCACGGCATCTCGACGATCGTGGCCTCGTGCCCACACTGCTTCAACACGATCCGTAACGAGTACCCCCAGTTCGGATTGACGGGGGTCGAGGTGATCCATCACACCCAGCTGCTGGACCGCCTGGTGGCGGAGGGACGTCTGCAGCCCACCGAACACCACGAGGCGGTGATCGCCTACCACGACGCCTGCTACCTGGGCCGCTACAACGAGGTCTACGACGAGGGACGGCGCGTCGTCGCCGCCGCCGGCGGCACCGTCGCCGAGATGGAGCTGCACCACCGCAAGGGCATGTGCTGTGGTGCCGGCGGGGCACGCATGTGGATGGAGGAGCACGAGGGGCAGCGCATCAACCATCGCCGTACCGAGCATGCCCTGGCGCTGAACCCGGACGCCATCGCGACCGCCTGCCCCTACTGTCTGATCATGCTTCGCGATGGCACCACGGATCTGGAACGGACCGATGTCGCCGTGCGCGACGTGGCCGAATTGCTCGCCGACGCAACCGGCGCATGGGACGTGCGGCCGCCGACCGAGGTCTGAACACCCGGCCCACGGATTCCGGATCGGCATGCGGAATCCGCAGAAATTCGCCCTCGTGACTTGCGAAAGTTGTGGGAAATGTGGCCCTGGGCTACGATTCGCGTATGGCAATGCGTTCTCTTCCTGCTGGCGGCGGACGCCGCCCGGTGCTCGACGACCTGGACAAGGCGATCATCAAGTGCCTCCAGCTGGACGGCCGTCGGCCGTATGCCCAGATCGGTCGCGAGCTCAAGGTGCCGGAGGCGACCGTGCGCCAGCGCGCGGAGCGGCTCATCGGCCGCGGCGTGGTCCAGGTGGTCGGAGTCACCGATCCGCTGGCGATGGGGTTCCAGCAGCCGGCATTCATCGGCCTGCACGTGGACTCGAGCCGCCTGGAGCAGATCGCCGAGCAGATCGCGGCGCTCGAGGAGGTCACCTACGTGGTGGTCACCGCCGGCCGCTTCGACATGATCTGCGAAGTGGTCTGCGAGGACAACGAGCATCTGCTCCGCGTGCTCACCGACCAGATTGCCGGCATCGAGGGCATCCGCTCGACCGAGACGATGGTCGAGCTCCGCTTCGTGAAGGAAAGCTACCGCTGGGGGACGAGGTGACTGACGTGACGGTTTCCCGGGCACGCGCGATCGACCGCGATCGAATTCGCTCCATCGGAGCCCGCGAGGAAGCGTCCTACCGGGAGCGGACGCGCGGCAGCTTCGCCCTCTTCGAGCGCGCCCGGCAGTCATTGCCGCTCGGCGTCGCCAGCTCGTTCCAGGCGTATGACCCCTACCCGCTGTTCATGACCGATGCGCGCGGCAGCCGCATCTGGGACACCGATGGCAACGAGTACATCGACTTCGACATGGCCTTCGGCGTCCTCGCGGCCGGACACTCGCATCCGGTCCTGGCGGAGGCGCTGCAGCACCGCGTCGCCAACGGCACGTGCTACACGTTCCCGGTAGAGGACGGCATCGCCCTGGCGGAGGAGATCAAGCGCCGCTTCGGTGTCGACCTGGTGCGCTTCTCCAACAGCGGCACCGAGGCCACCATGGACGCCATCCGGGTCGCTCGCGGCTATACCGGTCGCGAGAAGATCATCAAGTTCGAGGGCGGCTATCACGGCCACCACGACGACGTGCTGGTCAGCATCCAGCCGCCGCGCGACGCGATGGGCCCGGTCGAATCGCCGACCACCGTGCCCGCCACCGCAGGGCTGCCGGCGAGCCGGGTTGCCGAGACGATCATCGCGCCGTTCAACGAGCCGGAGATCCTGGCCGACATCCTGGCTGCGCATCGCGGCGAGATCGCCGCCATCATCACCGAGCCGGTCCAGTTCAACATCGGCGTGGTCCCGCCCAACGAGGGCTTCCTGCAGCGCCTCCGCGAGCTCGCCACCGAGCATGGGGCGGTGCTCATCTTCGACGAGGTAAAGACGGGCGTGGTGCTCGCCTACGGCGGCGCCACCGAATACTTCGGCGTGCAGCCGGACCTCATCTGCCTGGCCAAGAGCATCGGCGGAGGAATCCCCATCGGCGCCTTCGCCGGTCGGCGCGAGGTGATGGCCGCCATCGAAACGCTGGAGGGGACGCCCGCCTTCGACGCGGCGGCCACCGGCTCGGGGATCGATCGGTCGACCATCCCGGGCGGCGCGACCCGCGTGGCCCACCTCGGCACGTTCAACGGCAACCCGCTCTCCATGGCGGCCGGGCTGACGACGCTCACCCAGATCCTGACCCGCGACGTCTACGACGAGCTGAACCGGCTCGCCGAACGGCTGACCGCGGGATGCCAGGCGGTGATCGACGAGTTCGAGCTGCCGGGGTACGCCATCAATGTCGGGCCCAAGGGCTGCGTGATGTTCACCCCGGGACGGGTGACCAATTATCGCGACTTCATCGGTCTGGATGCGGAGCTCTGGTCGGCAAGCTTCTTCTTCCTCGCCAACCGCGGGATCCTGCTGCCGCCGGGTCCGGACGACCAGTGGACGCTGTCGGTGCAGCACACCGAGGCGGAGATCGACCGCTACGTGGCCGTCTTCCGCGAGTTCGCGGTCGAGCTCACCGCCTGACGAGGGCGTAACCGTCGGCGGATAGGCTGCCGACAAGGAGGAGGAGAGGATGCTGGAGCGAATGGGGCGCCCGCTGCGCGGCGTCGGGAACGCGGTTGCCGCTGCGACCGATGCGGTGTACCGCGTGCTGGGGATGCCCGGTCGCCTGCTGCAGGACCTTCTGAACGGGAGCTGGCTGGGCCACTCGCTGCATGCCGTGCTGGTCGACGTCGTGGTCGGTGCCGCGACGGCGGCCCTGTTCCTCGACGTCCTTCGCGTCGTGTTCCGCGTCGAGGGTCTGTCAGCGGCGGCGGCCTGGGTGCTGGGGCTGGCGGTGGTCGCGGGATTCGGCGCGATTCTCTCCGGCCTCACCGATTTCAAGGACACCGCGCCGAACAGTCGCGAACGTGACATCGCCATCCTCCACGGACTGATCAACGTGGTCGGCAACGTGCTCTTCGCGCAGTCGGTCATCGCCCGTGTCGACGGGGCGCACGATGCCGGGTTCTGGTGGCTGCTTGCCGGCTACCTGCTGGTGAGCGCCGGCGCCTACATCGGCGGCCACATCGTCTTCAAGTACGGCTACGCGGTCGATCACAACGCCTTTGCGCGCGGCAAGCGGGCGAAGGACTACACCGCGGTGCTGCCGGCGGGCGACCTCCCGGAAGGGACGCCGACGAAGGCGTCACTCGGCACCACCGCGCTCGTCCTGGTGCGTCGCGGCGACGTGGTGCATGCCCTGAAGGACACGTGCTCGCATGCCGGCGGCCCCCTCTCGCAGGGTCGCCTCGTCGGCGACGGGATCGAGTGCCCCTGGCACCGATCCGTGTTCCGCCTCGCCGACGGGGCGGTGCGCCACGGACCGGCGACGAACCGCCAGGTGAGCTACCGAGCGCGCATCGAGGCTGGCCAGGTGGAGGTCGCCGGGCCACGGGACTGACCTAGAATCGAGGACCCACCACTCCGCGGCGGTCCCGGCCGACCCATCACGCGAGGACTGATCCGCGACCTGTGGGGGCGCATCCGCTAGACTCGGAGCGCGGCCACGCCTCGCCCGGCCGCGCTCCTCCGCCACGCCTGAGCTGACCCGAAAGGACCGTGCGTGACCTACCGCCTGACCGATGAGCACCTCGAGCTGCGCGCCCTCGTGCGCGAGCTGGCGGAGGAGCGTGTCGCGCCACGGGCAGCGCAGATCGATGAGACCGCGGAGTTCCCGTGGGACCTCAAGGAGCTCCTCGCCAAACAGGATCTGCTCGGCGCCGGCTTCGCGGAGGAGCACGGCGGCGCGGGGCTCGACACGCTGGCGCAATGCATACTGGTCGAAGAGCTGGCGTGCGCCGATGCGACCACCAGCCTCCTGCCGGTGGTCCAGAAGCTCGGTGCGCTGCCGATCACCCTGGCCGGGACCGCCGAGCAGCAGGCCCGCTACATCCCGCGTCTCGCTTCCGGGGAGTGGCTCATCGCCTTCGCGCTCACCGAGGCGGCGGCGGGCAGCGACGTGGCCTCCAACCGGATGCGCGCCTCCCGCGACGGCGACGCGTACGTCCTCAACGGCAGCAAGCGCTTCATCACACACGGCTCGGTGGCCAATGTGCTCACCGTGTTCGCGCTGACCGATCCCGAGGCCGGCGGGCGGAAGGGGATGAGCGCCTTCATCGTCGAGACCGATACGCCCGGCTTCGCCGCGCCGCGCGTGGAGCACAAGATGGGCATCCGCGGCTCACCGACCGCCGAGCTCACCTTCGACGACGTGCGCGTGCCAGCGGAGAACCTGCTCGGCGCCGAGGGCGACGGCTTCAAGATCGCGATGGCGACCCTCGACCGCTCGCGTCTCTCGATCGCGGCCCAGGCGGTGGGCATCGCGCAGGGCGCCCTCGACGCCGCCGTCGCGTACGCCGCCGAGCGCCAGCAGTTCGGCCAGCGCGTCACCGATTTCGAGGGCATCCAGTTCATGCTCGCCGACATGGCCAGCCAGACCGAGGCGGCTCGGCAGCTGACGTACGCGGCCGCGGCGGCGGTCGACGCCAACGCCGCCGACCTGCCGTACTGGACCAGCTCTGCCAAGCTGATCGCCGGCGACACCGCGATGCGGGTCACCACCGACGCCGTCCAGGTTCTGGGCGGCTACGGCTATATCACCGAGTACCCCGTCGAGCGGATGATGCGCGACGCGAAGATCACCCAGCTCTACGAGGGGACACAGCAGATCCAGCGCCTCATCGTGGCGCGCCAGCTCCTGGCTCGCGCCGGGGTCGGCGGCAAGCGGTGACGGCACAACCACATTCGCAGCAGGGAGCTCGCAGCACAGCCACGTGAAGATCGTCGTCTGCATCAAGCAGGTCCCGGCCACCACCGCCGAGAAGCGGTACACCGATGACCTGCGCCTCGATCGCGCCGCGACCGAGGCCATCATCAACCCCCTCGACGAGTACGCGATCGAGCAGGCCCTGCGCCTGCTGGATGCGGGCACCGTCGAATCGGTCGGCTACCTGTCGATGGGCCCGGAGAGCGCCGGCGAGGCGTTGCGCCGTGCCCTGGCGATGGGAGGCGATGCGGCCACGCTCGTCACCGACCCCGCCCTCTCCGGTGCCGACGAGTGGGCCACCGCCCTGGTCCTGGCGAAGGCGCTGGACAGGCTCGCGCCGGACGTTGCGCTGATGGGAATGGCCTCCGACGACGCGCGCGGCTCGCTCGTCCCCGGTGCCGTTGCCGCGAAGCGGGGCGTGCCGTTGCTCAGCTACGGCGCCGAGCTCGCCCTGGCGGACGGGAAGGCGCGCATCCGCCGCCTCTCGGGGACCGGCTTCGACTGGATCGAGGCGCCGCTGCCGGTGGTGGCGAGCGTCACCGACCAGGTCGGTGAGCCGCGCTACGCGAGCCTGAAGGGGATCATGGCCGCCAAGCGCAAGCCGATGGAGACATGGTCGCTCGCCGACCTGGGGGTGGCTGCGGGCGACCTCAAGGATGGTGCGCTGACCCGCGTCACCGACGCGCGGCCACCGGAGGCGAAGCCGCCGACCGAGCGGATCGAGAACCTGGGCGCGGAGGAGACTGCGGCGAAGATCGCCGACTGGCTCGCCGCGCGGAAGCTGATCTAGGCGAGGAGCGACCTGTGAGCAACGACATCTTCTTCCTTGCCGAGTTCGCCGCCGGCGCTCCGCAGCGGTCCGCGCTCGAGCTCGCGGCGGGTGCGGCGGAGCTGGCAGCGGCCAGCGGCGGGGCCACCGTGGCCCTGGCCTACGGGCCGGGGGCCGGCGACGGTGCGGCGGCGCTTGGTGCCCACGGCGTGGCGCGAGCTATCGTCCTCGGCGACGACAACAATCCGGCCATCGCCCACGGCCCGGCCGCGGCGGAGGCGGTCAAGGCCGAACAGCCGCTCGCTCTCCTGGCGCCGGCCACGCCCAACGGACGCGACCTGGCGGCGGCCCTCGTCGGCCTCGCCGACCTGCCGGCCTTCGGGCCGGTTCGCTCGGCCCGAGTCGTGGACGGCACGATCGAGACGGAGCAGGCGACGCTGCAGGGCAGCGTCATCACCACCTCGCGGCCGGTCGAGGGCGCCGCCCAACCATCGGTCGTGCTGGTGCTGGCCAACACGTTCACCCCCGGTGAGGGTGGGAGTGGCAGTGCCGAGGTCGCGCTGGCGGCCGCATCGGACCATCCGTTCACGAAGGCCACCATCGCCGAGAGCCACGAGGCGGACGCCACGGTGGTCAACCTCGAGGAGGCGACGGTCATCGTCGCCGGGGGCCGCGGCGTGGGCAGTGAGGCCGGCTTCGGACAGCTCAACGAGCTGGCCGCGGCGCTCGGAGGGGCGGTCGGCGCCAGCCGCGCGGCAGCCGACGCCGGCTGGGTCCCGTACCAGCTGCAGATCGGGCAGACCGGCAAGGTCGTCAAGCCCAGCCTCTACATCGGTGCCGGCATCAGCGGCGCCATCCAGCACCGCGTCGGCATGCAGACTGCGGAGCACGTGGTGGCCATCAACAAGGACCCCGATGCGCCCATCGGCGAGTTCGCGGACCTGTTCGTGGTGGGGGACCTGTTCCAGATCGTTCCGAAGCTCACCGACGAGATCCGTCGCCGCAAGGGGTAGCCTGTACCGATGCAGCCGCGTTCCATCCTGACCCTGCTCGTCGCCGTGGTTGCGGCGAACGCCATGCCGGCCTGGTTCCCGGGACGCCGCAAGCGAGGCGTGGTGCACCACGGCAAGGAGCTGCGCGAGTATCGGTCACATCTGCTGGAGCGCACCACGCGCATCGATGGCGTGCTGGCCGACGTGGCGGATGCGATCGATGGGCTGCGTCGCCGTGACCTCGACGTCGACGTGGCCGTCCAGCGTCTCGCCGCCGCGGAGGACGAGCTCGACGCGGCGGCCGAGGAGTTCCGCAACATGCTCGCCCCCGAGGAGCTGCACCACCTGCACGTCGAGTACGACGGCAACCTCGAGCGCGCCCTGCGCGGCATCGTCACCGCCGAGCGCGGCTGCGGGATCACCAAGCTGCCGCATCGCCCGCCGGACGACGAGGAGCCGTACATCTACTGGAAGCGTGGCGCCTCGAATGTCACCCACGCGCGGATGCGGATGGCGGAGGTGGCCGAGGTGCTGGTCGCCTGGGAGCCTGGCCGCCTCGCCGAGGTGACCGTCAGCGCCCGGCTCCGCCGCGACGAGGACTAGCGGCCACGCGAGCGCGCCGCGAACCGCGGCAGGTGCTCCGCATGCGCCTCCAGCAACGCGTCCAGCAGTGGACCGACATCGCCGATGCGTGGCCCGACCAGCGGGTTCGCCTCCAGCGCGCGCCGCGCATCCTCCCGTGCCCCGCTCCGTGCCGCTCGGATGGCGAGGCGCTCGTACGCCTTGACCTGCCGCATCAGGGCGAGCAGCGCTGCCGGCAGCGGGGTGGTCGGCAGTGGCTCCGCCCCGCCCGCGTCCACCCGTGCGCTTACCTCCACCACGTCGTCGTCGGCCATGCCGGGCACGGCGCCGCCGTTGCGGACGTTGACGACCTGCACCGTCCCCGTCGCGGTGGCAAGCGACTCCACCAGGCGGGCTGCGGCCTCGCTGTAGAACGCGCCGCCCCGGCGCTCCAGGAGCGCGGGCTTGGACACCAGGCCCGGGTCGGCGTACTGCGCCAGCAGGCCGCGCTCGATCTCGATGACGTCGCGCGCTCGGGTACCATCCCTGCGCTGCTCGGCGAGGACCGCACCGAAGGCGTCGAAGTAGCGGAGATACGAGGACGGCAGCACGCCAAGGCTGCAGAGCGATGGCCCGTCACGGCCCACCTCGGCGGCCCACTCCCCGGCATGCGCCTCCAGCAGCCCCGGCAGGCGATCCGTCCCGTCGACCAGCACACGCTGCTCCCAGCTCAGGTGGTTGAGCCCGACGTGCGCAAGCTGCACGGCTCGCGCGTCCACCCCCAGCACGGTGGCCATGCGCCGCTCCATGATGACCCCGATGTTGCACAGCCCAATGGCCCGGTGGCCCGCGTCGAGCAGCGCCTGGGTCACGATGCCGACCGGGTTGGTGAAGTCGATCAGCCAGCTGCCCCGAGCGGCCAGTCGGGCGGCGCGCTCGGCAATGTCGAGCACCACCGGCACGGTGCGCAGCGCCTTGGCGAAACCGCCTGCACCGGTCGTCTCCTGGCCGATGGTGCCGAAGCGCAGGGGAATCGTCTCGTCGAGCAGCCGGGCCGCCTGGCCGCCGACGCGCAGCTGGACGAGCACGAAGTCGGCGTCCGTCAACGCGGCGTCGAGGTCGGTCGTCAGCGTCATCCGGCCGCGCCACCCACGGTGCGCGGCCATACGTTGCGCCAGCCCGCCCACCACGTCGAGGCGAGCAGCATCCCGGTCCTCGAGCACGAGCTCGTCGATCGCCAGCGCACCGGGACCCGTGAGCCCTTCGATGAGCTCGGGGGTGTAGGTGCTGCCGGCCCCGATGATGGCGATCCTGCGACCCATGCGCTCCAGCTTCCGTGGATGATGTGGCTGAGGTGAGTATTGAGGATCCAGCGGCGCTGAGCACCGCGCGGCTTGTCATTGGTCTCGACGGCGGAAACTCGAAGACGCATCTCGTGCTGGCGACGGCGGCGGGCGACGTCCTGGCGGCCGTGGCGGGCCCGAGCATGTCTCCCCCGGTCGTCGGGCTCCCGCGATCCGCGGAAGTGTTCGCCGAGCTGATCGCCGAGTCGGCGTCGCGCGCTGGCCTGAAGACCAACGGGCCGGCCGCCGAAGTCGCCGTTGTGTGCCTGGCGGGCGCGGATACGGCCGCGGAGACTCGTCAGATCCAGCGCACGCTGGCGCAGGTCGGCGGAGCGCGCCGCCTGCTCGTGAACAACGACGCGGCGGCGGCGCTGCGCGCGGGCGCTCCGCGCGGCTGGGGCGTCGCGCTCGTCTGCGGTACCGGCATCAATGCGCTCGGCCGCGCCCCCGACGGGCGGATGGCAGGCTTTCCGGCGCTGGGCGCGCTGTCCGGTGACTGGGGCGGTGGCATGGCGGTCGGCGTGGCCGCACTGGCGGCGGCGGTCCGCGGTCGCGACGGACGCGGCCCGCACACGTCGCTGGAGGTTGCGATCCCGGCGGCGTTCGGACGCTCCACGCCGCTCGCGGTGACGATGGCAATCCACCGTGGCCGGCTCGCTCACGTTCGGCTGCGCGAGCTCGCGCCGGTCGTATACGACGCCGCGCGACACGGCGACGCCGTTGCCGGGGCGCTGCTCGATCGACTCGCCGACGAGCTGGCGAGCATGGCGATCTCGGTGATCCGCCGCCTGCACCTGGTGCGCCGCGACGTGGACGTGGTTCTCGCGGGCGGCCTCCTGGCCGGGGGAGAGCCACGCATCATCGAACGGACGGCGGCGGCGATCAGGGCAGTGGCGCGTGACGCTCGGGTGCGGGTTCTCGCCGACCCGCCGGTCATTGGCGCGGTGCTGATGGCGCTGGATCTCCTCGATGACGGGCCAGCCGCGGCCGGGGAGCAGCGCCTCCGTCGACAGCACGTCGATCCACGCTGATCCCACCACATCTTGTGGTATCCTCCGACGGGGTACCACCCTTGGTGTAGTCCGGATCGGAGTCCAGCATGCGCTGTCCACGATGCAACGAGGTCGGCACGCGGGTCATCGACAGTCGTGACCTCGAGAACGGCAGCACCATCCGCCGGCGGCGCGAATGCGAGACGTGCGCCCATCGCTTCACGACCTATGAGCGGCCCGAGGGTGCACGCCTGGCCGTCGTCAAGCGCGACGGACGTCGGGAGGACTTCGACCGCGCCAAGCTCCTCAACGGTCTGCTGCGCGCACTGGAGAAGCGGCCGGTGACGCTCCAGCGCATCGAGCGCGCGGTCGACGACATCGAGTCCGGGCTGCGGGCGCGCAACGAGGCCGAGGTGCCGTCCACCGAGATCGGGCGCCTGGCGACCGACGCCCTGCGCGACCTGGACCAGGTGGCCTACATTCGCTTCGCATCGGTCTACCAGGGCTACGAGGACATCGACACCCTGAAGCGCGAGGTGGATCGGCTCGTCCGGCAGCGGCAGGGCGTGGCAGAGTAGGCGGGTGATCCTGTCCGACCGCGACATCCGCGCCGAGATCGAAGCCGGCAGGATCGTCATCGACCCCTTCGGCCCCGATTCGGTGCAGCCGTCGAGCGTCGACCTCCACCTGGGCAACAAGTTCCGCGTCTTCCGCAACAACCGCACCGCGGTCATCGACGTGCGCACCGAGCAGCCGGAGCTCACCGAGCTGGTCGAGATCACCGGCGACGAGCCGTTTGTCCTGCACCCCGGCGAGTTCGCGCTCGGGGCGACCTACGAGCGCGTGGGCCTGCCGGACGACCTGGTGGCGCGCCTGGAGGGCAAGTCCTCGCTCGGGCGGCTGGGCCTGCTCATCCACTCGACCGCCGGCTATGTCGACCCTGGCTGGGAGGGCACCCTGACCCTCGAGCTGTCCAACGTCGCCAACCTGCCGATCATGCTGTACGACGGCATGAAGATCGGCCAGATCAGCTTCCAGCGCCTCTCCTCCCCGGTTGAGGTCGCCTACGGCGACGCGCGCATCGGCTCCCGCTATCGCGGCCAGACCGATCCGACTGCGAGCCGCTACTTCGCCGATTTCGACCGCACCCGCATCCGCCGATGAGCGACACCCCCCTGCACCTTCTCTCCGAGCCGAGGGGCTTCGCTGGCGGCGTCACCGTGCGGGTGGTGCGTGCCGGCTGGTTCCGGCCTGACGCGGGCGGCTTCTTCGGGGTGGTGCCCAAGGCGCTATGGAGCCGCTTCACGTCCACGGACGACCGTGGGCGCCTGCTCTGCCGCCTCAACCTGCTGCTCATCGAGGCTGGCGGCAAGCAGATCCTGGTCGAGACGGGCACCGGCGTGCGGATGAGTGACAAGGATCGCGACATCAAGGGCATCGAGGGTGGCGACCCCGCGGCGGCGCTGCGGGCGGTGGGCGTCGATCCGGACGAGATCGACTACGTGGTGGTCAGCCACCTCCACTACGACCATGCCGGCGGGATGATCGGGGTCGACGGCAAGCCCGCCTTCCGCAACGCGCGCTACGTCGTCCAGCGCGACGACGTGGAGGCCGCGCGCTCGGACGAGCTGCGCCAGCAGGGGGTGATGGAGACGGAGCAGGTCGAGCTGGTGCGCGCCAGCGGCCAGCTGGCCGAGGTGAGCGGCGAGGTGGAGCTGGTGGAGGGCGTCACGCTGGTCCGTACCGGCGGACACACCCGTGGTTCGCAGGCGGTCCTCATCGGCTCCAACCGTCCCGGCGGCCGCGCCGACGACCCGTCCGAGCGCGCCATCTTCTTCGGCGACCTGATCCCGACCCGCTGGCAGCTGCCGGTGCGCTGGACGAGCGCGTACGACGACTACCCGATCGACGCCATCGAGATCCGCAACGAGCTGGTCCCGAAGGCGGCGGCCGAGGGCTGGTGGTGCTACTTCACCCACGATCCCGGCGACCTGCCGGTGCAGATCGAAGCAACCGGCAAGGGCGGCTTCCGCGTCCGCGAGTGAGGCCCGGTATCATGGTCGCGCCCGCTTCGCCCCTCCAGGAGCCTCCATTCCGTGAACTTCCAGACCGATGGCGCGCGCCCGCGCGCTCGATTCTTCTCCGCATTGGCGCTCGTCGGCCTGCTGGCCGCCTGTTCGGGCGCCACGGCGACACCGTCCTCCGAGCCGACCTGCATCCAGGCCGATGCCGACAACGTCGTGGAGCTGTCGGCGCAGGACCTTCAGTTCTCGGCCGAGTGCATCGAGGTGGCGGCCGGTGAGCCGATCACCATCGAGTTCACCAACATGGAGTCGCAGCCGCACGACGTGGCTGTCTACCAGGACAGCAGCAAGGCCACCGAGGTCATGCGCGGCGAGATCATCACCGGCCCCGACGTATCGACCACCTACCAGGTGCCAGCGCTCGAGGCAGGCGATCACTACTTCGACTGCAGCATCCACACGGCCATGAAGGGCATCCTGCGCGCGGTCGAGGCGCCGGCGGCCTCGTAGTAGTCCCCGCCGGGCTTGCACCCGTGGCAGATATCGGATACTCGATTGCGGTTTCTGCGTCTGGCGCAGAAAACGGACAGGCTGCGTGCGCCCTGGTTGTCCGTTACCGACGGGGGACGGGAATTCCGCAATCGGATGGCCGATACGCACGCCGAGTGGGAATCCGCGGAGCTGACGCGGCGCTTAGGCGGGGACCGGGCCCAGGAGCTCTTCGAGGATCTCCACCATTCGCGTCGGCTCCAGCGGACCGATGATCTCGCGGACCACGACCCCGTCCGCGTCAACGAACCAGTGGCGCGGCAGTCCGGGGTCGAGCGACCAGCGATAACTGTTGGCGAGCGTCGGGTCCAGGAGGATCGGGTACGTGATCCCGTAGCGGGACGCGAAGTCAGTCACCGACTCGCGCGATTCACCGCGGTCGAGGCCCAGGATCAGCAGCTCGTCGCCGTACGCCTCGGCGAGGCGCTGCATCGCCGGCATCTCGGTGCGGCACGGCTCGCAGCTCGTGGCCCACAGGTTGACCCACGTGATCCGGCCGCGTCCGTCGGCCAACGTCCAGCCTCGACCGTCGAGATCGGTGGCACCGAGCGCCGGTGCCGACGTGCCGATCAACGGCCCCGTCTCGCCGCCGGGCGCCTGTGCCAGCGGCGCGAAGGCCAGCACCGCCAGCAGCGCCCCGACCGCCGCGATGCCGACCAGCCAGGCGAGCGACCGCCATCGGCGGCGTCGCGAGCCGGTCATCGGTCCGCCAGGAGGGCTCGCACGTCGGGGCCGGCGATGGGCGCCTCCAGGCGATCAACCCCGTCGATCGCGACCACCGGGATGCGGTAGGCGTAGGCGACCAGGAGGTCGTCATCGGTGTCGATGTCGACGCGGCGGTATCGGTCTGGTCCGAGCATGGTGTCCAGCAGGACGCGCGCCTCCTCGCAGAGGTGGCATCCGTCGCGCTCGTAGAGCACGATCTCGGGCTCAGGCATGCGGCGGATGATACGGTGTGCGCTGGCGCCGCCCCCGTAGCTCAGTGGATAGAGCGCCGCCGTCCTAAGGCGGGCGTCGGGGGTTCGAATCCCTCCGGGGGCGCCAGTGCAACCTTCGGCGAGGTCTGTCCCATCACGCGGGCGAACGCAATTGCGCTGGGTGATCTCCCCGGAAGTGTCC
>JBDTQJ010000045.1:0-14588 GCA_039932235.1 Chloroflexota bacterium | reverse complement strand
ATGTTGAGCGCCAGGCTCGTCTTTCCGACGCTCGGTCGGGCGGCCAGGATGATGAGATCCGAGGGCTGGAAGCCGCCGAGCAGCGCGTCGAGCTGGGAGAGGCCGGAAGGGATCCCCAGGATCTGCCCACGATGCTCGTGGAGGTACTCCAGACGGTCGTACGCCTGCCCGAGCAGGGTGCCGAGCGACTCGAAGCCCTGGACGGTGCGGCGCTGGCTGATCTCGAAGAGGATCGACTCCGCGCGGTCGATCGCCACTTCCGCGTCGTTCGACTCCTCGTAGCCCACCGCCGCGATGCGTCCCGCCGCGCCGATCAGGTTGCGCAACACCGACTTGCGCTCGACGATCCGCCCGTAGTGCTCGGCGTGGACGGCCGTCGGCACCGCGTTCATCAGCGTCGCCAGGTACCCCGGCCCGCCCACCGCCTCGAGGCGGTCGCGACGCTCGAGGTCCTCGGCCAGCGTCACCAGGTCGATCGGCTCGCGCTGCCCATGGAGGGACAGCATCGCGTCGTAGATGCTGCCGTGGGCGGCCTTGTAGAAGTCCGCGGGGCGCAGGAAGTCGGCGACGCGCAGGATTGCGTCGGCGTCGATGAGGATCGAGCCGAGGACGCTCTGCTCGGCCTCGAGCGCCTGCGGCGCGAGCTTGTCGAGGGCGTTGCCGGACGAGGAAGCGACGGTCAGCATCGGGCTGGGCGGGTCTCCGGATAGGGGGCCTGGGGTTCGGGCGGGCGATACGCGGCCCGTGTCACGACGCTAGCCGATCGCGGCGTCCGGCGGCCGACCTGTCCCCATGGTTATCCCCGGCTTTCGAGAATCGCTGGGGATAACCGATGCGGCGATGTGGATTTCATGGGCTCGATCCTGCCCGGCCTTCGTGACAGGTAGGCTGTCGCGACCCGCCCGCGATGGCCTAGTGACCCCATCCCTCGGGCGGCTCGCGACGCCCCGGTGCCATGTTCCAGGTGTCGCGCTGGGCGGTCACCAGGCCGTCGCTCCCGAATTGCAGTGACGAGGTCCCGGCGAGGGTGACCTCGGCGCCGTCCTCCAGCAGCGCCGCCCACCACTCGACGCTGGCCCGGTCGCCGTCCACGACGGGGCTGCCGAACCAGGCGCGCACCGCGCGCTCATCGGCAAAGGCGCCACCGACATAGGCCGCCACGCCGGCCCGCCCGCGGTCAACCTCGCGGAATGGCTGCGTGGTGAGCACGGCATCCTCGGCATAGAGCGCCGAGATCGGGTCGACCTCGAGCGCCTCCCAGGCGCGGTGCCAGGTATCCGCCCAGCGCGCGGCGGCCGCGCGCGTGTTCATCGGTCTGCGCTCAGGCCTCGGGGACGACGCTGACGGTCAGCATCGTCTCGACACCGGGCATCAGCTTGACCTCGACCTTGAAGTCGCCCAGCGTCTTGATCGGCACGCGGAGGTGGAGGTCGTGGCGGTCGAGCTCGACGCCGCTGCGATTGATCAGGTCGGCGATCTGGTGGTTGGTGACGGCGCCGAAAAGTCGGCCGCGCTCGCCGGCCTTGACCGGGATCTCGAGCGTCAGCTCCTTGAGCTGTGCGATCGTCGCCTCGGCGTCGGCACGCGCCGCACGATCACGCTCCTCGCGCTGGTCCTTATGGCGCTCCCAGTTCGCCAGCTGACCCTTGTCGGCCAGCACCGCCGCGCCGCTCGGGAAGAGGAAGTTGCGCGCGTAGCCGTCCTTGACGTCCTTGAGGTCGCCCTCGTGGCCGAGGCCCTTCACGTCGCGCTTCAGGATCACCTTCATGTCGTTGGTCGTCTCTCTACGGGTTGAGGGTCGGATCGGGGCCTGCGACGTCGCGACCCATGCGGCGACGGCGCCAGCCCGCGAGCGAGTGCTTGAGCTCGTCGGGATCACGAAGCCGGCCATAACGCTCCAGCAGGTCCGGCAGCCGGTCGCGAATCGTGTCGAAGCGATCGCCGAGCAGGAGCCGCATCCGGGCAAGGTCCTGATCCAGGTCGGCGGTCCCGTCGGTGGCGCGCCGCATGTGATCGCGGCGTACCTCCTCCGGGGCGTTCTGGATGAACAGGTCCAGCACCAGCAGCACCACCGTGAGGTCGTCGGCCTGCCCCAGGATGGGAATCGCGTCCGGCACCAGGTCGAGCGGCGAGACGACGTACGCAAACGCCGCCGCCAGGATCGCCTTCAGGCCGATGGGCGTGCGCGGGTCGCGCATGATGCCCCACACCAGGCGGGCGTAGGTGGGTAGCTTCCATACGAGTCGGGCGAGGCGCACGTAGCGCCATCGGCCTTTGAGGTTCACGCGCGCGTGGCCCCTTGCTGTGGCGGATCGGGTGGGCTGCGGATGATAGCAGAGGCGGTCGACCGTGCCGGTTGACATTAGAACACCTGTTCTGCTACGGTCGTCGCCATGACCAGGCACGACGCGGAGCGGCGCCGCCGCATTCTCGACTGCATCGCGCAGACCGTGGAGGAACGCGGCTATCCACCGTCGGTACGCGAGATCGCGGACGCGGTCGGCCTTGCGTCGACCTCCGCGGTGCATCATCACCTCATCGCATTAGAGCGCGACGGGCTGCTCGAGCGCGGCATCAACTCGTCACGCGCCCTGCGTGTCACGTCCAGCGGCACGTCCGCGCGGCGCCCCTCTCCGGGCCGGGTGACGCCATTCCGGATGCCACTGGAGCGGGACGTCGCCGCCCTTCCGGTGCTCGGCGAGATCGCAGCGGGCCAGCCGATCGAGGCGTATGCCGACGGCGCCGAGTCGCTGGAGGTGCCGCGCTCCATGGTCGGGCCATCGGACGCGTACGTCCTGCGCGTTCGCGGCCGCAGCATGATCGACGCCCTCATCGACGACGGCGACTACGTGGTCGTCCAGCCGCAGAGCACGGCCCACGACGGGGACATCGTGGTCGCACTGCTGGAGGACAACGGGGTGACCCTCAAGCGCTACTACCGAGAGCCTGACCGCATACGTCTCCAGCCGGCAAACGCGGAGATGGAACCGATCTACGCGACGGATGTCCAGATCCAGGGCAAGGTGATCGGCGTCATCCGCAAGCTCGCCTGACCCGGCGCGTCCGGTGGCCGCACCGCGCATCTCGCAGCGAGCGCTGAACCGCGCCACCCTGGCCCGCCAGGGACTGCTCCGCCTCCCTGACCGGCCGCCTGCCCCGGCAGATGCCGTCACCGCCATCGGGTCGTTGCAGGCCCAGCACCCGGAGTGGCCGCCGATCGCGCTCTGGACGCGCACGGGGACCGCGCCCGCTGCGTTCGCCGCCGCGCTCGTGGACCGCAGCCTCGTCCGGGCGGCCCTGATGCGGATCACCGTGCACGTCGTGGCGACGGATCACTTCTGGCCGATGGTGACCCTCACCCAGCCCCTGCGCCAGGCTCAGTTCCGCTCATTCTTCAAGGTCGACGCCGTCGACTCGCCCATCGGACGCCGGCTGACGGCCACGCACGCGGCGGTGCGTGCCGCCCTGCGCGATGGGCCACTGCGCATCCGGGACATGGACACCATCATGCGGGCCGAGTCGAAGCGGGACGCCGACGCGCCCAACCGAATGCACTGGCGCCACCTGGCAGCGACGATCCCCCTCGTCCACGTGCCGTTCGAGGGCGAGGGGTATGGGCGATCCCGCTACGCCGCGGCGGAGGAGTGGATCGGTCCCGCGCCGGCGGACCTCGACGAGACGACGGCGACGCGCCTCGTGACGGAGCGCTACCTGGCGGCCTTCGGACCTGCCAGCGTGGCGGACGTGATGGCGTATGTCGGACGTCGTGGCGCCGCGGCCCGATGGCGCGATGCGCTCGCCGAGCTGGGCGATCGGATCGTCACCTTCGAGGCCGAGGACGGGCGCCAGCTGCACGACCTGGTCGACGCGCCGCGGCCCGAGGAGACGGTGCCCGCGCCGCCCCGCCTCCTCGCCCGCTGGGACAGCCTGCTGTTGTCGCATGCGCCGTCCAACCGCGAGCGGGTGATCGACGAGCGGCACCGGTCGACGGTCTACACCAAGAACGCGGACGTCCTCCCTACCGTGCTTATCGACGGCCGGGTGGCAGGGACCTGGGACCGCGAAGGTGGGACGATCCACCTGCGGCCGTTTGCCCGCCTGGCCGCGGCGGTGCGCCGCGACCTCGAGCGGCAGGCGACGGAGCTCGCCTCCCTGCTGGCGCCCGACGACACGCCGCGCGTCATCGTCGAGCACTGACGCCACCGTGACCGGCACGTCGCCGCGCACGATCATCCACGCGGACATGGATGCCTTCTACGCGAGCGTGGAGATCCGCGACGATCCGAGCCTGGTCGGGAAGGCGGTGATCGTGGGCGGCGACCCGGTCGGACGAGGCGTCGTCAGCGCCGCCTCCTACGAGGCCCGTCGCTTCGGGGTGCACTCGGCCATGCCACTGCGCACCGCCCAGCGCCTCTGCCCGCAGGGGGTCTTCCTGCCTGGCCGCCCGGACCGCTACCGCGAGCTGAGCGACCAGGTGATGCGGGTGTTCGCCTCTTTCACGCCGCTAGTCGAGCCGATCAGCCTCGACGAGGCCTTCCTGGACGTCACCGGAAGCGAGGCCGCGTTCGGCGACGGGCCGACCATCGGACGCCGCATCAAGGAGCGCGTTCGCGGCGAGCTCGGCCTGGTCGTCAGTGTCGGCGTGGCGGCCAACAAGCTGTGCGCCAAGGTGGCCTCCGACCTGCGCAAGCCGGATGGCCTGGTGGTGGTGCCGGTCGGTGGCGAGGCGGCGTTCCTGGCGCCGCTGCCGATTCGGCGACTGTGGGGCGTGGGGCCCAAGGTCTCGGATGCGCTGCGCGATTTCGGCATCACGACCATCGGTCAGCTCGCGACACTGCCACCTGCCACCTTGAAACGGCGCTTCGGCCAGCACGGAGCGGCCCTGGCAGAACGGGCCCAGGGAATCGACGCGGGGGCCGTGGTGCCCGGCTCGGCGCCAAAGACGATCGGGCATGAGCACACGTTCGAGCACGACGTCCTGGCCGATGCGGTCCTCGAGACGACGCTCCTGGACCTCGCCGACTCGGTCGCCGGCCGCCTGCGACGCAACCATCTGGCGGCGCGCGGGGTGCAGCTCAAGCTGCGCTACGAGGGGTTCGATACGCTCACGCGGCAGCTGATGCTGCCGCGCGCGACCCGCGAGGCGCGACCGCTCTACGACGCCGCCCTGCGGCTGCTGCGTGGCGTGCGCACCGGCGGACGCGGGGTGCGCCTGATCGGCATCACCGGGATTCACCTGACCGATGCGGAGCAGCTCACCCTGTTCGATGCGGCGGCGGATCGAGAGGCACGGCTCGAGGAGACCGTCGACGCGGTACGTGCCCGCTTCGGCGATGCGTCCATCACGCGGGCGCGCCTCCTGCGCGATCGTCCGGTGCGACGCTTCGACTTCGGGGAGCGGCCGGTCACGCCGCCGTCGGACGAGGGCCTTGACGAATAGAACACCCGTTCGTATGATGGCGGTCCAATCGAACGCCTGTTCACATGTGCCCACCGCAGGCGAACAGCTGACGAGGAGACACACATGGCGCTCGTGAAGATCAATCCGCTCCAGGCCCGTGTTCATTGGAACCGCTCGGCCGACCATCCCTCCCGCATCCGGGTCGCGGATCGCGACCTGGCGGTGACCGCAGTCAAGGCCGTCCGCGACGAGACGTCGGCCTATCCGGCTGACCGGGGACCGCGCGTGACCTACCTGGTGGCCACGGCGCAGGGCGAGGCGTCGCTCGTGTTCGACGGTCGCCGCCGGCGCTGGTTCCTGGAGGCCGTCGACGAGGCTGCCTGAGCACGCCGTCGGCCGTGACCGGGGGGTCGGGTACAATCGCGCCCCGGCGCGGATCGAGTGGCATCGCCGAGGCCACCACCCACGCAGCGCGGACGAGGACGCCCGCCATGGCGGATTCGGGAGGCACCACCACCACATCACCTGAGACGACGCCGTTCGACGGGCTCACCCTACGTGCCCTCCTCGATCAGCTGTCGAGCCGCGAGCCGATCCCAGGCGGCGGAAGCGCGGCCGCCCTGGCCGGTGCACTGGGTGCGGCGCTCCTCTCCATGGTCGCCGCGCTGACCGTCGGTCGCACCGCCTCGGCCGCCGATGCGGACACGCTCACCGAGATCGCCACCGCCGCCGCCGCGGCGCAGGCCGACCTTCTTGCCCTGGTCACCCTTGACGCCGACGCCTACCGCGCGGTCGTCGAGGCTCGGCGCCTGCCACGCGTCTCGGATGAGGAGCTCGCCGAGCGCTCACACCGCATCCAGGACGCGACGCGGGGAGCCACCGAAGTGCCGCTGCGCACCGCGCGCGGCGCACTGGCCATGCTGGACGTTGCCGGGCGTCTGGTGTCGATCGGGAATCCCCACGCGATCAGCGACGTCGGCGTCGCCGCGCACCTGGCGGCGGCCGCGGTTCGCGGCGCGGTCCTCAACGTGCGGATCAACCTGCCGTCACTCGGCGAGCTGGCCCCCGACGACCCGCTCGCCGCCGCGCGTGACGAGATCGACGAGCTCCTCGCGCGTGCCGCCGCGGGCGAGGCCCGCATCTCGGTCGCGGTCGCGCATCGCATGGAGGGCTGAGCAGAGAGCGCCATGACAGCCAGGCTGCTCGACGGACGCGCGGTCGCCTCCCGCCTGTGGCGGGAGCTGAGTGACCGCGTGGCGGTGCTCAGCACGGCGAGCGGTACAGCACCGCGGCTGGCGATCCTGCGTTTCGCCGCCGAGGGACCGGCCGCGGTCTATGCCGACAGCCTCGCCCGCACCGCGCGCGGGATCGGGATCGATCCGGTCATCGTCACTCCACCCGAGGGCGTGGCGATGAGCGACCTGGCAGCGCGCATCGGTGCGCTCAACCGTGACCCCGGGGTGGCCGGCATCGTGGTCGCCCAGCCGATCCCCGAGCACCTGCCGCTGCACGAGGTTGCCGCCCTCATCGACCCGGCAAAGGACGTCGACGGTGCGACCCCGGACAACGCGGGGCGCGTCGCGCGCGGCGACCCGTCCGCCTTCGTGCCGGCCACCGCGGCCGCGGTGATGAGCATCCTCGCCGCCTACGAGATCCCCGTCGCCGGCCGGCGTGCGGTGGTCGTCGGTCGCTCGGCTGTCGTCGGCCGGCCCGTGGCCTCGCTGCTCAGCGCCGCCGACGCCACCGTCGTCGTGTGCCATCGCCAGACCCGCAACCTGGCGCGGGAGACGCGGCGCGCCGAGATCCTGGTCGTCGCGGCGGGCCAGGCGGGCCTCGTCCGATCCGAGATGGTCAACCGGTCCGCCGTCATCATCGACTGCGGCATCAACGTCACCGCCGACGGCCTGGTGGGCGACGTCGACTTCGACGCAGTGCGGCCCGTCGTGCGTGCCATCACTCCCGTGCCGGGTGGCGTCGGCCCGGTGACGACGATGGTGCTCCTCGAGCAGACCGTCACGGCAGCAGAGCGGCTCGCCCCTGCCGGGCCGCAGGAGCTCGCGCGGTTCAGCATGCCGGCGCGCCGCGAAGAGCGCGCCTGACTCAACCCGCCTCGACCAGCTGGCGTACCGCCACCGCGTCATCGAGATCGAGCGCGAGTGCGGCCAGCTCACGCGTACGGTCCAGGGTGACCCCGCCGAGCGCGCGTTTCACCGCCCCGAACGCCGACGGGTCCATGCTCAGCTCGTCGATTCCCAGCCCGACCAGCAGGACCGCGCCGGCCGGATCCGCGGCCATCTCCCCACACACCGCGACCGGGACCGCGGCACGGCGTGCGGCGGTCGTCAGCTGCGCGATCGCGCGCAGGACGGCCGGGTGGAGCGGGTCCTGGCTCGCTGCCAGATCCGGATTGGTGCGGTCGGCAGCCAGCAGGTACTGCGTCAGGTCGTTGGTACCGACCGAGAAGAAGGCCGCTTCGGCCGCCAGCCGATCCGCCACCAGGACGGCGGATGGCACCTCGACCATGATTCCCAGCTGCGGGTCGAGCGGCGCGTCGACCACCGCCATCGCCTCCTCGAGCAGGTGGCGCACCATCCGCAGGTCGGCGAGGTCGGCGACCATCGGGGCCATGATGCGCGGGGCGCTGACGCCGGTCGCCAGCGCGGCCCGCAGCATGGCGCGGAGCTGCGTCGTGAGCAGGTCCGGGCTGCGGCGCGCGAGGCGGATGGCGCGGACGCCGAGAAATGGATTGCTCTCCGGGGCCAGCGGCAGGTAGGCGAGCGGCTTGTCCCCGCCGACGTCGATCAGGCGCATCACGACGGGGCGCGACCCGAACTGCCGAAGGACCGATGCGTAGGCGGCCACCTGGGTCGCCTCGTCCGGCTCGACCCCGCGGTCGACGAACGTGAACTCGGTGCGCAGCAGGCCTACCGCCTGCGCGCCCGCGGCGATGGCACGCGCTGCGTCGTCCGGACCCCCGATGTTCGCACCCAGCATCACCGTGTGCCCGTCGCTCGTACGCAGCGGCTGCTCGCGCAGCGCCTCGTCGGCCGAAGCTGCCGCGCGATGGCGCACCGCCGCGTCGCTCGCGCGGTGCCGTTCCGCATCGTCCGGATCGAGCACGATCTCGCCCGTTCCTCCGTCAACCACCATCTCGCGCACGCCGGGGAGGGCGGCGAGCAGGCCGGGGACACCGAGCACGGCCGGGATCTCGAGCGCGCGCGCCAGGATCGCCGCGTGGGAGGTGCGTGACCCGGCCTCCAGGGCGATGCCGGCCAGCAGGTCCCGGTCGAGATCAGCGGTCACCGAGGGGGCAAGGTCGCGCGCCACCACCACCACCCGCTCGGTGAGCCGGGGAGCCGGCTCGCCGCGCGACGCCCGCGCGATCCGCTGCGCCACGTCACGCGCGTCGGCGCCGCGGCCGGCCAGGATCTCGTCATCGAGCGACTCCAGCGCCACGGCCACCAGCTCCCCGGCGGCCACGATGGCGGCATCCACGGCCGCGCCGTCCGCGATCGCCGAGCGCGCCGGCGCGAGCAGCTCCTCATCCGCCGCCAGGAGCGCCTGCGCCTCGAAGATGGCCGCCTCCGCTCCGCGTCCCGTGGCCGCCATGCGCTCGGCCACCGTTTCGAGCTCCGCCACCGCCTGGGCGACGGCTGCGTCGAGGTCCAGGGCCGGGCCATTCGCTCCGGGCTCGCCATGCTCCAGGCGCTGTGGCCGCGCTACAACCACCCCCGGGGCGGCGGCGATGCCGTGGAGCCGAATCACGCCGTGAAGTCCTCGCCCAGCCCGGCGTCCACCAGCGAACGCAGCCGCTCGAGCGCCGCATCGGCGTCCTCGCCGGTCGCTTCGATGCACAGCTCGTGGCCGCGGGCGACGCCGAGCTGCATCACCCCGAGGATGCTCTTCGCCGACGCGCCACGCTCTGGATCTCGTGACAGGTTTGTGACCTGGATGTCGGCGCTGAATGCGGCCGCGGCCTTCACGAAGGTCGCGGCAGGGCGGGCGTGCAGCCCCGACGGGTTGCGCAGGACGACGGTCAGCGAAGGCACCGGGCTACCTCGCCACCAGCTTCGGGGACGCAGTGCGGCCGGCACGGCGGGGAGCGGGGGGCTCCTTGCCCTCCTCCAGCCGGCGCAGGATGGCCTGCGCCGTCGGCTCATCGGTCACCAGGCTGTGCACCAGGCCGGACCGGCAGGCACCGATGATGCCGGCCACCTTGTGTGGCCCGGCTGCGACGGCCACCAGCCGTGCGGCTCGCCGCAGGTCGGCGACGGGTGCCGCGATGGTGTGGTCATCCCATGCGTCGTTGATCACCTCGCCATGCTCGGTGACCAGGTAGCCGACCACGTCGCCGACGACCTTGCGCGTGGCGAGCCGGCGCCGCTCGCGGTCCGAGACGCGATCCATCACCGTGGCGTACCCGGGGTGGTCGCGTGGTCCGCCGCCGACGCCGATGATGCCGACCGAGAGCCGTGCCCAGTATTCCGTCGTGGCGCGGATGGTGCTCTCGCGCAGGAGCGCCGCCTTCACCTCGCCGGAGTCGAGACGCCCCGGGGCGTGCAGCAGCAGGTAACGGCAGGACAGTCGCTCCGCGGCCCGCCGGCTCAGCTCATTGATGTCGAGGTGCGGCGTGCCCGGATCCCACCCGCCGACCAGCGGGACGATCATCAGGTGCGCCCGGGTACCGGGCGGCAGGGCGTCGATCATCGCCGAGACGGTGTACCCACCGGCGATGCCGAGCACGCCCGCCTCCGGGATCGCGTCCGCGATCCATGGCGCCGCAGCGACCGCGCACAGCCGGGATGCGGCGGATGGATCGTCGCCGCGCCCGGGCGTCACGTGCGCCTCCTCGATGGCCAGGGCGCGCGCGAGCCTGCTGGCGACGCGGGCAAGCATGTCCGGCGCGGCCTGCACCGTGATCTGCACGATGCCGGTATCGCGGGCCTGGGACAAGAGACGGCTGACCTTCGAGATGCTGAAGCCGGTCAGCTCTGCGATGGCCGACTGGCTCCGGTCGCGCAGGTAGTAGAGCTCGGCCACCAGCCGCATCATCTCTTCGTCGCCGGAGCCACCGAGGGCTGCCGACGCGCGTGCCGCGTCCGCCATGCGGACCCCCTCTCCATCGCCTGTCGTCATCGCGTCTCGAACCTTGACACTCCGCCCGTGGCCGGAGTATACAGACGGAACGTGCAAATCCCGCGTGCAAATTCTTGCACGCGATTCGAGACCCGCGCAGAAGAGGTGTCGTGAGGCCGTTCGATGTTCTCGTCGTCGCACATGGAGGGCTCGCCGAGGCGATGCTCGCCTCGGCGGCCATGATCAGCGGCGAGATGGGTCGGGTGCAGGCGGTGGGTCTCGAACCAACCGATTCACCCGAGAGCTTCGCGGAGCGTGTCGAGGCGGCCATCGATGCCGGGCGCCCCACCCTGGTCCTCACCGATCTGTATGGCGGCACCCCGCACAACGTCGTCTGCGCCATGGCCCGCCACCATGACGTGCGGTGCATCTCGGGCGTCAACCTGGGACTCCTGCTCGAGGCGCTGACCACCACCGATGCCCTCGACGACGCGCTCGTCGAACGCCTGCTGCCGGTCGCCCGGGATGGGATCGTGGACAGCACGGGTCGGCTCAGCCTCTCGAGGGACTGAACGACAGCAACCAGGCACAGCGGTCGCGCGATGAACGGAGGCATGCGCCGACCCAACCGGAGATCCATGTTCGAAGCGAGGTACGGGATTGGGACTGCGTCTCGTCCGGGTCGATGACCGGCTGATCCATGGGCAGGTGGCAACCATCTGGCTCAAGGCGGTCGGCGCGAGCCGCGTCATCATCGTGGACGATCGGACCGCCAGGGACGACTTTCTCCGCGAGGTGATCGAGCTGGCAGCTCCGGCAGGCGTCGCAGTGGAGATCCACGACGTCGCCACCGGGGCGCAACGGATGAAGGAGGCGAGCCAGGCTGCCGAGGCTGCCTTCGTCCTGATGCGCAGCCCGACGACCGCCCTGCAGCTGCGGGAGGCAGGGGTCGCCTTCGACGTTCTCAACATCGGCGGTATCGGGGCCGGTCCGGATCGCAAGCCCCTGTACCGCAATATCTCGGCCTCGCAGGCCGAGCTGGAGGCAATGCGCCGGCTGGAGCAGATGGGCACCCGGGTCGAGCTGCGGATCGTGGCCGACGACAAGCCGGTGGCCTTCTCATCGGTCGATCGCGGGTAGCGGGGGTTCGGAGGGACGGAGTTGACTACGAGGTGCTGCACATGCTGGGAGCGATGATCGCTGCCCCCGCCCGCCTCAAGGTCGCCGCCGGCGTGAGCCTGGCAGTCCTGGGGCTGCTGCTCATTACCGGTCCTGTCTTCGGACAGGACGGAACCGACGGCGACACCGGGGTCAGCCTGATTCAGGCGGCCCTGGTCGGGCTCGGCTATTACCTGTCCAACAGCCCGTGGCTGATGGGCAACGGAGGCTTCTTCGGCTTCTACCGGCCCTTGGTGGCCGGCTTCATCGTCGGCATCATCCTGGGCGACCCGGTCAAGGGCGCGCAGATCGGTGCCGCGATCAATATCCTCTACCTCGGCTTCATCAGCGCGGGCGGGTCGATCCCCGCCGACCCGTCGGTCGCCGGCTGGGTGGGCACCGCACTGGCGATGGGTGGCGGGCTCGATGCCGCGGCCGCCATCCCGATCGGCGTGGCCGTTGGGAGCCTCGGCACGTTCATCTTCTTCACCCGGATGAGCGTCGACGCCACGTTCGCCCATTGGGCCGACGCGCGGGCGGAGGCCGCGGACATCGGTGGTGTTGCCAGGATGAACTACGTACCGCCGCAGATCTTCCTGTTCATCATCAGCTTCTTTCCCGCCACGTTGGCGGTCTACCTCGGCAGCGACGTGGTGGCCAACGCGATCACCTGGCTCAACGGCAACTTGCCGTGGGTCCTGACCGGGCTCCAGATTGCCGGCGGCCTGCTCCCTGCCATCGGTATTGCGATGAACATGCGGTTCATCTTCCGCGGCACCGTCGTCCCCTACTTCTTCATCGGCTACATCCTGGCGGTGGCCTCCGCCGGCGGCCTGAACATCTTGGCGATCGGGATCATCGGGGCTGCGCTCGCCTTCCTGCATGTCGCGTTCGTCGGCGGCGGGACCGGTGGTCGCGGAATGACCGCCGACCGGGTCCAGGCGACCCAGAATGCGGCCGCGCCATCGGAGGGCCTGTGACATGACGGCTGACAATCGCCCTCGCGTCGAGCTCACCACCGGTGACGTCCGACGCGCCTTCTGGCTGTGGACCTTCTTCAGCCACGCCAACTACAACTACGAGCGCCTGCAGGGCACCGCGTTCGCGCATGCCATGACGCCGATCATCCGGCGCCTGTACACGTCCGAGGAGGAGATCCGGGCCGCCCTCAAGCGCCACCTCGTCTTCTTCAACACCGAGCCGAACGTCGGCGCGGTGATCCATGGCGCGGTGATCGCCATGGAGGAGCAGCGCGCCAACGGCGCGACCGAGATCGACGACGACGCCATCAACTCGGTCAAGACCGGCCTCATGGGCCCCCTGGCCGGGGTCGGCGACACGATCACCCAGGGCACCATCACCCCCATCCTGCTCAGCATCGGCATCGGGCTGGCGCAGGCGGGCAACGTGATCGGACCGATCCTGTACTTCGTCCTCGAAGTGGGGATCATGACGGCCCTCTCGTACTTCGTCTTCATGCAGGGCTACACCCGTGGTCGCGAGGGCGTGGTCACCATCCTTCGGTCGGGCCTCCTCGACCGAGTGGTGCTGGGAGCCAGCGTGCTGGGCAACGTGGTGCTGGGGGCACTGACAGCGCAGTTCGTGATGGTCTTCGTGGCTCCCACCATCACCATCAACGGCACGCCGATCAACTTCCAGCGCGACATCTTCGACAAGCTGCTGCCCGGCCTGCTGCCACTGCTGTTCACGCTGCTGACGTGGTGGCTGCTGGCGAGGCGTCGGGTGTCGCCGATCGCCCTGCTGGTGGTCTATCTCGTCGTGGCCCTGGTTGGCGCGTTCCCGTTCTTCGGACCGGCGGGCCAATGTGGGTCGTCAATCCTCAACGCCTTCTTCGCGTGCCCGCCAGCGGATGCAGGGGCAGCTGCCTTCCTGCCGTGACGGTGCGTTGAGCCATAGCCAACACCGATGGCCCGGGCGCGATGCCCGGGCCATCGGCTGTCGCCCATGAACGAGCGACGCCCGCTCATCGGTCCGGGGGAGACGTGGGCGATCATCACCGCCCTCAGCTACACCACCGTCAACGTCCTGCTGCGCGCGGCCGCGGTGGAGATCGATCCCTGGCTCGGCTCGATGCTGCGCCAGGTGCCGGTCGCGCTGCTGGCCTGGTTCGCCGTGCTGTGGATCGACCGCGGGGCCATCTCGCCCTCGAGCGAACGCTTCCTCGGCTGGCCCACCCTGGCCGGCCTCGTCTTCGCCGGCTTCACGTCGTTCGTGGTCGGCAACGTCCTCTTCTTCGGCGCGCTGGCCAACGCCGGGCTGGGGGTCGCCGCCGCCGGCGCCCAGGGAGCCGTGGTGGTGGCGGGTGCGCTGGGCAGCGTGCTGCTGCGCGAGCGTCCGAGCCGGCAGGCGTGGACCGGCATCACGCTGGTGGTCATCGGTCTCTACTTCATCGCCACCGCCCAGGGCGGCGGCAGCGGGCCGTGGCTGCTGGGCGTCCTCCTGGCGATCGGTGCCGGTAGCGCCTACGCGATCAGCAATCTCGTGACGCGCACCGTGCAGCGCCGGCGCGCGGCGCTGTGGGTGACGCTGGCCGCCAACAGCCTCGGCGGGCTGGGCGTGCTGCTGGTGATCCAGCTGGTGCGGGGTGGCGGGAACCCGATCGCCGGAGCGGACGCGGCGCAGCTGTGGATCGTGCTCCTCGCCGGCTGCGTCAACGCCCTGGCGCTGATCGGGATCGCCCAATCGCTGCGCCACATCACGGTCGCCGCGTCGAGCGCCATCCAGACCGCGACGGTGGTCTTCAGCTTCCTGGCCGCGATCTTCATCTTCGCCGAGTACGCCACCTGGCCGATGCTGGTCGGGGTGTCCGCCGTCGCGGCGGGCATCCTGGTGGCCAGCCTGCGACGTCGGGCGTCGCCGGGCGCTACTCCCCCTTCAGCGGGGTCGTGAAGCGCACGAAGTAGCCGTCCGGATCGGCGACCCGGAAGTCGCG
>JBDTQJ010000044.1:0-14612 GCA_039932235.1 Chloroflexota bacterium | reverse complement strand
TGACCGGGTGCTCGACCTGGATGCGGCAGTTGATCTCGATGAAGTAGAAGTTGCCCTCGCGGTCGAGGAGAAACTCGAGCGTGCCGGCGCTCTGGTAGCCCGCCGCCACCACGCTGCGGATGGCCAGGTCGCGCAGCCGGTCGCGCGCCGCGTCGTCCATCGCCGGCGACGGGCCCTCCTCGATGATCTTCTGGTGGCGGCGCTGGACGCTGCAGTCACGCTCCCCGAGATGCACCCCGTTGCCGTGCTGGTCGATCAGGACCTGCACCTCGACGTGGCGTGACTCCTCGACCCACTTCTCGAAGTAGATGCTGTCGTCGCCGAACGCCGCCTGCGCCTCCGAGCGTGCCAGGGGCAGCGAGGTCTCCATCTCGCGCGGCGATCGCACCAGCCGCATCCCGCGGCCCCCGCCGCCGGCCGACGGCTTGAGCAGGACCGGGTAGCCGGCCTCTCCCGCCTGCTCGAGGGCGTCGCGCAGGTCGGTCACGATGCCACGGCTGCCCGGCACGGTCGGCAGCCCGGTGGCGGCCAGCATGCGCCGCACCGCGTACTTGCTGGCAAAGCGCTCGAGCACCTCCGCAGGCGGACCGATGAAGGCCACGTCGTGTGCCACGCAGGCCTCGGCGAAGCTGGCGTCCTCCGAGAGGAAGCCGTAGCCCGGATGGATGGCGTCCGCACCGGTGATGAGGGCGGCGCTGATCACCGCGGGCTGGTTGAGGTAGCTCTTGCGAGCCTCCGGCGGACCGATGCACACGGCCTCGTCCGCCAGCCGGACGGCCAGCGTGTCGCGGTCCGCCTCGCTGTAGGCGACCACCGCCGGGACCCCGAGGTCACGGCAGGCGCGGAGGATGCGGACGGCGATCTCGCCGCGGTTGGCGATCAGGATCTTGCTGAACATCAGACCGATGCCTCGGCGGCTCGGAGCGCCGTGGCGGCCTTCTCCACCCCGCCGGGGTCGCCGACGTTGTGCAGCCGCGCGCCCGGCACGATCCGCTTCACCATCCCGGTCAGCGCCGCGCCGGGGCCGCACTCGACGAACGTGTCCACGCCCTCGGCGGCGAGGCGCTCCACGCAGGCGACCCATTCCACCGGCGCGCTCACCTGCCGCGCCAGCAGACCGCGAATGTCGGATGCGTCGGACACCGGATCAGCGGTCACGTTGGAGATCAGGGGCACCCGTGCGTCGCTCCACGTGACGTCGTCGAACGCGCGTGCCAGCCGCTCCCCTACCGACCGCATGTGCGGGGAGTGGAACGGCCCTGACACCTTGAGCGCCAGCACGCGCTTGGCACCGGCGGCCCGCAACGGCTCCGCGGCGGCGGCGAGGGCCCCCCGCAGGCCGGAGATGACCACCTGGCCGGGGGCGTTGTCGTTGGCGATCACCAGGTCGCTGCCGTCGCCGGCGAGCGGTGCGATCGCCGCCGCCACCGCCGCGCGGTCCAGCCCGATGACGGCGCTCATGCCGCCGTCGATCGACTCCGCGGCCATCAGCTCCCCGCGCACCGCCACAAGGCGCACCGCATCCTCGAGCGAGAGGACCTCGCCCATCACCAGCGCCGCGTACTCACCCACCGAGTGGCCGGCGACGAAGGCGGGCGCCAGGTCGTCGCCCTGCGCGGCAAGCGCCTCCGATAGCGCATGGGCGGCGGCGACGGCCATGGTGACGAGGGCCGGCTGCGTGTAGCGGGTGTCGTTGAGGCGCGCCTCGGGACCCTCGAAGGCGAGCCGCGAGACGCTCCAGCCAAGTGCCTCGTCGGCGCGCTCGAAGACCTCGCGCGCGCTCGGCGAGGCGTCGACCAGGGCGCGACCCATCCCGATGGCCTGCGATCCCTGGGGTGAGAACAGGAGCGCCAGCGACATCAGGCGCGCTCCTCCAGCTCGACGAGTGGCTGGCCATACTCGACGGCCTCGCCACTCTCCGCCGGCAGGCCGCGCACGGTGGCGGCACGGGGCGCGCGGACGTCGTGGCGCACGCCCAGCATCTCGACCCAGCCCAGCGGATCCCCCTTCTGGACCTCCTGCCCCGGCCCAAGGCCGTCGGCGTAGACGAAGAAGCCGACGGCCGGCGAGGCAACCGGGTGGCGGCGTGGGCCGCCCGACGGGCCGCTTCCGCCGGGTCCGACCGGCTGCGCGCCGGCCATCGTGGCGACGGGCTGGGCGGAGGCCGGCGAGACGGCCGCTGCCGGGGCTGCGGCAACGCGAATTCGCACGTCGTCACGTCGCACCTCGATCTCACCGAGCCCCTCGTCGGCGAGACGCCTGGTGAGGGCCGGAATCAGCTCACGCGCGGCGCGCTCGATCTCGGCCAGGTCGTCGTGCTCGCTCATGCGCCTCCCTCGCCATCCCCGTTGTCATCGGCCCCCGCTCCGGGCCACACGTCGCTCCAGCGGCGGCGGCCCACGCCGGGCAGGTGCAGGATCTTGCCGAGCCGATCGCGCAGCCGCTCGTCGCCGGGGCGGCGCGCGGTGTCGACCGGTGTCTCGCGATACACGCCGACCGATCTGATTCGAGCATACCGGCTTGCCAGCAGCTCACCGGGCTCCTGCCGCGAAAGCCGTGTCAACGAGGTCGTGATCGCGCGCTTGAGGGACCGCGCGGTGGCGTCGTGATCGGTATGCGCACCATCGCCGGGCTCGGCGATGATCTCGTCGACGATCCCGAGCGCCACCTGGTCGGCAGCCGTCATGCGCATCGCCGCGGCCGCCTGGCGCGCCTCCTCCGGGGTCCGCCACAGGATCGAGGCACAGCCCTCAGGGCTGATGACGGAATACACGGCGTTCTCGAGCGCCAGCACCTCGTCGCCGACCCCGATCGCCAGCGCCCCGCCTGAGCCGCCCTCGCCGACGATGCACACCACGATGGGGACCCGAAGGCCGGTCATCAGCTTGATGCTGGAGGCGATCGCCTCTGCCTGGCCGCGCTCCTCGGCATCCGGCCCGGGGAAGGCACCCGCGGTGTCCAGGAACGTGACCACCGGCATCCCCAGCTTGCCCGCCAGGCGCATCAGGCGCTGCGCCTTGCGGAAGCCCTCCGGGTGCGAGGAGCCGAAGTTGCGGGCGATGTTCGAATCGGTGTCATTGCCCTTCTGATGACCGATCACCATCACCGCGCGCCCGTCGAGCAGGGCCGGGCCGCCGACCATGGCGGGGTCGTCGCGGAACGCGCGGTCGCCGGCGAGCTCGGTGAAGTCGGTGAAGATGCGCTTCACCAGGTCGAGCGTGCGGGGGCGCTCCGGATGCCGAGCCAGCTGCACGCGCGCCCAGGCGATTGCCGCTTCTGCATCGCTCGGCGGGCTGGCGGCCACGCGCTCGGCGACCGCTGCCAGGGCGTCCTCGACGCTGGTCATCGTTCGCTCCCCGCGGGATGTCGCGACGGCGCGGGGCGGTCCCCGTTCGTTGCCTCCGGCTCGTCGATGCCGATCGTCTCGCTCACGGCGCCCCCCAGTCGCTCGGCGAGCCCGGAGAGGACACTGATCGGTCCGCGGGTTCGCTCGTCGTCGTGGGCCTGCTCTGCGCCCACCGGCAGGAGGCGAAGCAGCCGCGCGAGCGTCGCGCGCAGCTCGGTACGTGGCACGACGCGGTCGAGCAGGCCGTGGTCACGCAGGAACTCGGCCGTCTGGAATCCGTCGGGGAGCTCCTCGCCCACGGTCCCGGACGCCACGCGGGCGCCCGCGAACCCGATCAGGGCCTTCGGCTCGGCCAGGATCACGTCGCCCAGGCTCGCGAAGCTCGCCAGCACACCGCCGGTCGTCGGATCGGTCAGCACGCTGATGAAGGGAATCCCCTCGGCATCCAGGTGGGTCAGCGGCGCGGTCGTCTTGGCGAGCTGCAGCAGCGAGAGCGTGCCTTCCTGCATCCGCGCCCCGCCCGAGGCGCTCACCACGATAGCCGGGACGCGCTGGGCCAGCGCGCCCTCCAGGCAGCGGGCGATCTTCTCCCCCACGACGCTCCCCATGCTGCCACCCATGAACCGGAAATCGAAGAGACCGATGGCGACCCGCTGGCCCTCGATGCGCCCGAAGCCCCACACCGCCGCCTCGGCAAGTCCGGTCTTGACCCGTGCCGCCTCGAGGCGGTCGGTATAGGCCTTCGAGTCGTGGAAGCCCAGCGGGTCGACCGACTCGAGCCCCGGATCGCGCTCCTCGAAGCTGTCGGCGTCGAGCAGCAGGTCGATCCGCTCGCCAATCGACATCCGGAAGTGGTGGCCACACGTCGGGCAGACCCGCTGATTGCGCTCCAGCTGCCGGTTGAACACCTGCTGCTCGCAGCTCGGGCACTTCGTCCAGGCGTCGGCGGGGCCTGACGGACGGCGGCGGCTGAAGGGAAACTTGATGGGCAATCGAGCTCCTCCCTACCGATGCAGCCGATGCAGCGCACCGGACTGGCGGCGGCTCGTGCGCCACACCGCGAACGCGGTGACCCCCACCCCGACCGCCGCCGACGAGACGGCGCCCGCGGCGATGAGCCGGCCACGCGTCGTACCGGTGACCGCCCGCAGCGTCCGCTCGCCGAATCGCGCGCCGTGAATCCGCTCGCCGAGCGCCGCCTGGAAGCGCGCGCCCGGCGGGATCGGCGTCAGCGTGGTGCGCAGCAGCTCCGCGACAGAGATCGCCGCGCGCAGCCCGGCGTCGCCGGGCGCCCGCTCACCGGCGAGCAGCGCGTCGACGGCCGCATCGAGGCGGTCGGCAGGGGTGCGATCGATTGGCATGGTCGGGAAGCGAGACGCCGTTGCGGAACGTTCATCCTATCCAAACACCGGGAATCGCGGGTTCGTTACCCCTCCAGCCGTGTCGCGAGGTCGCGCAGGGCCCGATGGAGCAGAACCCGCACCGCGCCGGGACTCCGATCCAGCACGATCCCGATCTCCGCCGCCGAGAGGCCGTCGACAAAGCGCAGCAGGACGACCTGGCGGCGATCGAGCGGCAGATCGCGCACCGCGCGCAGCACCCGGCGCCCCTCCTCGGCGCGAGCGACGAGCGCGGCCGGGTCCGCATTCGGCGCCGGGCGATCCCACCCGTCGGGGATCGGCTCTGTCCGGCGGCGGCGGCGCGAGCGCATCGCGTTGCTCACCGTGTTGTGGGCGACGCGGAAGAGCCACGCCCGGAATCCGGCACCGGTATCCCGGTAGCCGCCAATGCCCTTCATCGCGTCGAGGAACGTGCGCTCGGTGGCGTCCTCCGCGTCGTGGTGATCGCCGAGCGCGTAGAAGGCGTGCGCGTACACGCGATCCACGTAGCGCCGGTAGAGGACCTCGAAGGCGCGTCGGTCGCGCTGCGCCGCGCGCACCGCGGCCGCGTCTGGGTCGATGCGCGGGTCCAGTGCGCGGGTGGCTCGCGACGCGGGGGTCACGCCGGCACCTCGTCGCGGGGACGGACCCGCCGGACCTCGCCGTGCGCGAGGGCCAGGCGGCCATCGGGCGTGTCGAGGAGGAGCGAGCCGTCGTCGGCGAGGCCGGCGCCGGTGCCGCTCACGAGGCCGTCGCCGGTGTCGATGTCCAGGTCGCGGCCGTCGAGCCACGAGATCGCGCGCAGCCGCTCCACGGGCGCGTCCCCCGCCTCAAGGCGGGCAATCCCCTCGTCCAGCGCGGCGAGCAGGACGCGCAGCAGGTCGACGCGGTCCACCGGCGCCCCGGCGAGCTCGCCGAGCGAGGTGGCGTACGGCCGGATCTCGACGGGCATCTCGGACCGCGCCCAGTTGACGTTGATCCCCACGCCGATGACCGCGAGCGCAATCTCGTCTCCGGCGACGGCGGTCTCGAGCAGGAGCCCGGCAACCTTGGTGCCGTCATCGGTCACGAGGTCGTTCGGCCAGCGCACGCGAAGGTCGGCCCACGGGCGACATGCGTCGGCGACCGCCAGCGCGACCGCGGCCCCCAGCAGTCCGGCATCGCGCGCCGCGACGCGCGGCCGGATGCCCACCGAGACCATCAGGTTCACACCGCTCGGCGAGACCCACCTCCGCCCCTGGCGGCCACGACCGGCGGTCTGCAGGTCGGTGACCACCGCGATGCCCGCGCCGTCGCCCTCGACAAGCTCGCGGGCACGATCGTTGGTCGAGCCGATCTCCGGGTGGAACTCCACGGCGCGCCCTATGCGGCGTGCGGGATCGGCGGCATCGGTCCAGCTCATTGGTGGCCAATTCTACCCGTGGCAAGCCCCTCCGGCCGTCCCGACCGCCTGCGGTACACTCCCCAGGCCCATGACACAGACCGCCTCCGAGGCCTCCCCCGACGCTCCGCCGACGCGTGAGCGGGTGTTCAGCGGCATCCAGCCGTCCGGGGCGTCGCACCTCGGCAACTACCTCGGTGCGCAGGTCAACTACGTCGCCCTCCAGGCGCAGTACGACGCCATCTACGCCATCGTCGACCTCCACGCCCTGACCACGGTCCACGACGGCCAGCGGCTGCGCCAGCTGAGCCACGACATGGTGCTCGACCTCCTGGCGGTGGGCCTGGATCCGGAGCGCTGCGCGATCATCCGCCAGTCCGACGTTCCCGAGCACAGCGAGCTGACCTGGATCTTCAACACGTGCGTACCGGTGGCCTGGGCAGAGCGCAACCCGACGTACAAGGAGGCGCGCGAGGAGGGCAAGGACAACACCCTGGGACTGCTCGAGTACCCGATCCTGCAGGCGGCCGACATCGGGATCTACAAGGCCAGCCGGGTGCCCGTCGGCAAGGACCAGGCGGCGCATCTGGAGTTCAGTCGCGAGATCATGCGTGCCTTCAACCGCCGCTACGCGCCCATCTTCCCCGAGCCGCAGCCGGTCTTCACCGATGCCCCCGTGGTGCTCGGGACCGATGGTGCCCGCAAGATGAGCAAGAGCGCGAACAACACGATCCCCATCTTCGGCGCGCCGGACGAGATCCGGCGCCTGGTGATGAGCATGGTCACCGACCCGCAGCGCATCAAGCGCACCGATCCGGGCCGCCCCGAGGTCTGCAACGTCTGCCAGCTGCATCGGTTCTTCGGCGGCGACTACCTGCAGATCCAGGACGGCGAGCGCACCGCCCGGACTGGCTGCGTCGAGACGAAGCAGCTGCTGGCCGACCGGATCATTGCCTTCTTCGAGCCGATGCGCGCGCGGCGCGAGGAGCTCGCCGCCACGCCGGGCCTCGTCGAGGAGGTGCTCGCCGCCGGGCGGGCGAAGGTGCGGCCGATCGTGGAGGCCACCGTGGCCGAGGTGCGCGAGGCGGTGGGCATCGGTCCGCACCGGGCCGGAACGGCCTGACCCATGACGCTCCGCGGGCCGATGCTGCTGGGACCCCGCGAGCGCCGCTGGCTGGTCTTCTTCCTCATCACCGGCACGGCGCTCTTCGCCGTCCTGCTCGGCCAGTTCGCGCTCGAGGTCCTTGGCCGCTTCAGCGGCATCCTGCTGATCCTCTTCCTGGCGTGGCTGCTCGCCTTCGTGATGAGCCCGGTGGTCGGCGCGATCCAGGAGGAGACGCGGCTCGGGCGTGGTCCCGCCTCGGCGATCGTCTACGGAGTGACTCTGGTCGCCCTCGGTTTCATCCTCTTCTACACCGGGGCCGCGATCACCCAGCAGCTCAGCGAGCTGACGGCGACCTTCCCGGACAAGGCGGTCGAGATCGAGGCGACCCTGCGCGGGTGGCAGGCGTCGCTGCAGTTCGGGCGCCTCGAGATCGACCTCGTGGGGATGTTCGAGACCGTGCAGGACCAGATTGGCACCCTGGGCGGCCAGCTCTTCAACCAGATCGAGGCGATCGCCGGTGTCACGGTTGCGGCACTGGGATCGCTGGTCCTCATCCTCATCCTGTCGCTGTACATGGTGGTCGACCGCGACCGCATCCTCGACAAGATGCGCGCCCTCGTCCCGCGCCGCTACGGGGACGAGACACTCATTTTCGAGCGCTCGGTGGGCCGCGCGTTCGGCGGCTTCCTGCGCGCGCAGCTGATCCTGGCCGTCATCCAGGCGCTCCTGGTCGCCGTCATTGGCGTGATCTTCGGGATCCCCTTCCTCTTCCTGGTGGCGGTCGTCTCGTCGCTGCTCATGCTGATCCCCTTCTTCGGCCCACCGCTGGCGCTCATCCCGCCGATCGTGGCCGCGCTCATCTACACCGATGGCTTCATCCCGGTGACGATCATCCTGCTCGTCGTCCAGACCGTGCTCGTCAATTGGCTCCAGCCACGCCTCATGCAGGGCGCGTTGGGACTGCATCCGCTCCTCGTGCTGGTCGGGTTGCTGGTCGGTTCCACCATCGCCGGCGTATGGGGCGCGCTGTTCGGGATCCCGGTGATCGCGGTGCTCAACGTGTTCATGAACTACTTCCTCTTCCGCGCCGTGCCCAACGCCTCGCTGCCCGACACCGAGCAGCTGGCCGACCTCCCCGAGGGGACGATGGTGACCATCCAGAAGGAGCAGCTGGTCGACGACACGCACCCGCACATCCGGGTGCACCGCTCACTGCGCGCCGATGGTTCCGAGCAGATCGACCTCGAGATGTCGGACGAGCCGCCGCCGCTCAAGCCCGAGGGCTGACCCGGGCGCCTAGCGCTGGGTGAGGACCAGGTGATCGGCTCCAGAGGCGTCGCGCGCCAGGGACATCGGTACGCCGAAGACCCCTTCAACGAGCTCCGGGGTGAGGACGTCGGCCGGCGGCCCCACCGCCCGAATGCGGCCGTCGTCGAGCACGGCCACCCGGTCCGCCAGGCGCGCCAGCGCCAGGTCGTGGAGCACGGCAACGGCGGCAAGGCCTCCCTGGCACAGGCGGCGCACGGTCCGCAGCAGCCCGAGCTGATGGGCGAGGTCCAGGTGCAGCGTCGGCTCGTCGAGCAGCAGCAGCTCCGGCTCCTGGGCGAGCGCCATGGCCACCAGGACGCGCTGACGCTCGCCACCGGAGAGCTCGTCGACTGACCGATGCGCGAGCGTGCTCGCGTCCGCTTCGCGGAGGGCGCGCTCGACGGCCGCCTCGTCGCCGTCGGTCGCCCCGAAGAGGCTGCGCGAGTGCGGAGTGCGGCCCATCTCCACGACCTCCGCAACGCGGAAGCCGGCCGGCAGCTCGAGGTGCTGCGGCAGAACGGCCACGCGGCGCGCCAGGTCGCCGCGCCGCCACGCCCCGACCGGCCGACCGCCGACCAGCACCGCGCCCCGGTCCGGCGTCAACGCCCCGGACAGCAGGCGCAGCAATGTGGTCTTGCCGCTCCCATTCGTGCCGAGCAGGACGACCAGCTCGCCCGGCCACACCGCCAGGTCGACGCCGCGCAGCACCGGATGCTGCGGGCGGAACGCGAAGGCCAGGTCGCGGCCCTCGACGATCGGGGCAAGGGCGCCGGTCATCGACCGATCGCCCGCGTGCGACGCAGCAGGACGAGGAAGAACGGCGCGCCGAGCAGGGCGGTGACGATCCCAACCGGCACGCCACCGGCAAGACGCGCCCCCGTGTCGGCCAGCGCGAGCAGCGCGGCCCCTCCGAGCGCCGAGGCCGGCAGCAGCAGCCGATGATCGGGTCCCAGCGCCAGGCGCAGCAGGTGCGGGACCACCAGGCCCACGAAGCCGATGGTGCCCGCCACCGCCACCGCCGCGCTGGTGGCGAGGGTCGCCAGGCCGGTGAGCAGCAGCTTCTCGCGCTCGACGTCGAGGCCCAGGTTCGCCGCCGGCCCGTCGCCCAGGAGGAGGAGGTTGAGGCGCCGCCAGCGCAGGAGCAGGACCGCGCCCGCGACCACGACGAGCGGGGTGGCGAGTGCGAGGTCGCTCCACGATGCGCCGCCGAGCGAGCCCATGAGCCAGCCGAAGATGGCGCCCAGCCGGTTGCCGGAGAAGAACATGAGGAGCGCCGTGGCGGCGGCCAGCACGCTCGAGATGGCATACCCGACCAGCAGCAGCGTCACTACCGGAACGCGGCCGCCGCTGCGGGCGACCGCGTACACGAGGAGCACGCTGCCGAGGCCGCCGACGAAGGCCATCACCTGCGCCAGCCCGATCCCCAGCCACGCGGTCCCCACTCCGACCGCCAGGGCCGGCACAAGGGTGGGGATCATGAGCCCCGCCACCGCGCCGAGACTGGCACCCGCCGCCGTGCCGATCACGTACGGGTCTGCCAGGGGGTTGCGCAGCAGCGCCTGGAAAACCACGCCGGCGGTCGCCAGCCCGCCGCCGACCACCAGGGCGGTGACGGCGCGCGGCAGCCGCAGCTCCCACACGATCTGCTCCGCGCCCGGCGACCAGGTGACCGGCACGGGCAGCCCCATCCGATGCGCCAGGATCGCCGCGGCGTCCCACGGGCCGGCGAGCTCGCTCGTCCCCAGCCCGACCGCCACGACCAGGGCGGCCAATACCAGCAGCGCCCCACCGCCCAGGACGCCCGCGGTGCGGGTCACGGAAGGCCCGCCGACGAGCGGACGGAGGGCCGCGGTGGTGGGAGCGGTGGCGGTGGCACGCATCGGTCTAGTCCGTGAAGGCCTCTGGATGGATGGCGCGGGCAAGCGCGGCGAGGCCCTCGGTGATGCGCGGCCCGGGACGCGTGATCACCAGGTCCTCGGCCATCACCACCACCCGCTCGTCGGCGACCGCGGCCACCTCCGCCCAGCCAGGGCGCGCGGCGACCGACGCTGGCGTGATGGACGGGTCGTAGGCGGCGTCGCCGAGCAGGATGACCTGCGGGTCCGCCGCGACCAGCTCCTCCTGGCCGATGCTGGTGGTCACGGCGTCGCCGGTGATCGGGTCGCCGCCGGCCAGCGCGATCATCGAGGCCAGGAAGGAGTCCGCCCCGGCGGTGTAGATCTGGCCCTCGAAGATGCTGACCTCGTAGAAGACGCGAGGCGCATCGGCGCCCGCCACTGCCCCGCCGATGGCTGCGATCTCGCCGCGCATGCGTTCCACCTCGGCGGTGGCCGCCGCGGACTCGTCGACCGCCGCGCCGACGAGCTGGATGTCGGCGTAGATCTCGTCGATCGTCTCGGGGTAGAGAACCATCACGGTCAGCCCCAGGTCGTCCATCTGGGCGATCACGTCGTCGGGCGTCAGACCGTTGCCCGCCGCCAGCACGAGGTCCGGCTCGGCGGCGACGACCTTCTCGACGTCCACCTGCGCGCCGACCACGACGTCCTCGACATCGGCGATCTGGGGCGGGTAGTCGTCGAAGTCGGTCACGCCCACCAGCTCGTCGCACGCCCCGACGGCGCAGACGATCTCCGTGTTCGACGGCGCGAGGCTGACGATGCGCTGCGGGTCCGCGGCGAGCGTGACCTCGTTGCCGGCGTCATCGGTCAGGGTCAGCGGGTAGACGGCCGCCAGGGCGCTGGAGGATGCGGAGGAGGTGGTCGAGGCCGGCGTGGCCGTGCCGGTGGCGGCTGGCTGGCAGGCAGCGAGCAACGCGGCGACGAGGGGGGCGAGGAAGACGCGGGGTACGCGGGGTACGCGGGATGCCATGTGATGCCGTTCCCTTTCTCTCGAGGGTCGTGACATCGCGACATGGCTGGGCGACCTGGCTCCCGGCGGCCTTCACGGCGCCGGATACAGTTGCGGGACAGCGCCGGCATCGCACCGGCTTCGCCATTTGCCCGCCGGCCTTTCGGCGGCGGCACCCGTCGCGGGTCTTCAGTTGGTGCCAGCGATGCTACCAGACCGATGAAGCCGTCCCGCTCGGACGTTGGCGACGGGTACCGCGTCGCGGCACTCGGCGCGCGCGAGCGTGTCTGCCTAGGATCGGTAGTCTTAAGCAGGCGATACGTTGGCCTGAGCGGGCCTGGTCATGGTGCCCGCCTCGCTCGGGATTCTCGGGACGCGGCGTGCCGGCACACGGCGGCGAGCTCGTGGGATGGCGCAGAGGCCCAAACTCCGCGGCCCACGCCCCCGATTGGCGCAGGCTAAGCCTCCTGGTGCTACGCGGAGGCGTTGGCCACCGAGCTGCGGGCCCACCGCGACCCGGGGCCGAGCCTCAGGCGGGGACGCCGACCTCTTCGCGCTGGCCGTAGAGGGGCGTCTCGCGCGCCACGTCGGTGAGCATCGGGTCGAGCATCTTCTGCACGGCCAGGGTGTGGACGCAGCCGCCGGCGGATTCGAAGAGATGGCAGTCGCAATGCCAGTGATCGTGATCGAGGGTGACGGTGTGGGATCCGTTGTCGCCGGCGAAGCTGGCCTCGAAGCGGTTGAGCTTCACGCGGTCCGGCTCGTGCGCATAGCGCATCGCCTTCTCGACCTTGCCGATCATGCTGGAATGCACGTCGCTGTCTCCTCGTGTGCGGGCGCCGTCACGACCGGCGCCTCGGTATCTTCCTGGCGCCTCAGTCGCTACTCGTCGCCCTCGCGAGTCGCTCCTTGAGCATCGAGAGCAGTGTAACCGGGGTGGGGTCGGTCTGGTAGAGGATGGCGAGGTAGACCGATACCAGGTCGCCGTAGGCGACCGCGGTCATCGCCCGCGCCAGCCGCGACGGGCCCTCCGCCCAGACCGTGGTGCGCGACGTCGCCCGCTCCCCGAGCAGCTCGGCGACGACGCTGTAGCGCTCGGCGATGGCCGCCGGCTCCTCCGGGTCGCGGACCTCGACCACCGCGAGGCCGTCCGCCAGGTCGCGTGGGTTGTAGCTGCCCTCGATGGCGTTGTGGTTCGCCTCCGGCATCGGCTCCCAGGTGGCCCACGCCTTGGCGTTCTCGTTGATTTGCGTCTTCCAGCGGTGCGCGACCGGCGCCATCGGTCCGGCGCCGTAGATGACGGCGACGCGGCCGAAGAGCTGCCACGCGAGTTGCTTGGCGGGATTCGCATCGGTCTCGACCGATGGCCCCATGCGCTCGAGGATCGCCTCGACGGCCTCGACCGCCGGCCCGAACGGGTCCGGATCGGTCAGCAGGCCGGCGCGCACCAGCAGCTCGTGGGTCAGGCCGACGCCGAAGCCCACCGCCGCGCGCGGCTGGCCCGGGGCGCGATACATGAGCAGCGGCTCCCCCGCCACCGATGCCGATTGGCCGAGCCGCCCGCCGGTGGTGATGACGGCCATGGGTGCGCCCAGGCGACGAGCGGCAGCCACCGCGGCCAGTGTCTCGGCCGTCTCGCCGGAATGCGACGCGGCGATCACCAGGGTCCGCTTGCCGGCCCAGGCCGGAAGGTCGTAGTCGCGGTGCACGACCAGCGGGACGCGCAGCCGCTCGCCGGCGATCCCCGCCACCAGCTCGGCGCCGATCGCCGAGCCGCCCATCGCCAGGACCAGCACGCTGTCGACCTCGCCGAAGCGATCGGGCAGCTCCACGGCCGCCGCCACGCGGCGGGCCTGCGCCAGCTGGCGCGGCAGCTCGCGGACGCGCCCAAGCATGTCGGACGGGTCGATCCGCGCCAGCACGGACGAGTCGTCGAGCGTGATCGCCTCGTCGAGCTGCGGCAGAGCGTCCGGATCGAGCTCGTCGCCCTCGGCCTCGTAGTCGTCCTGGTTGCGGCCGGGCTCGTCGTCCGCGTGCTTGTAGCCGAAGAAGTCGCGTGCGTCCATCAGGCGGCCGCCGGCGCGCCGGCGATGCGGCGGCCCTCGGCCAACAGCGCATCCACGTCGCCGGGCGAACGTGCCTCGGCGTAGACCCTGAGCAGGGCCTCCGTGCCGCTGAAGCGGATGAGCATCCAGGACCCGTCGGTCCGGTAGAACTTGAAGCCGTCGTTGGTGGTGAGTGCCACCCGCTCGGCGACCTCCTGGCCCGCCAGCTCGGCTGGCGCCTCGGTCGCGAGCCGCGCGAGCGTATCGGTCTTCACCATGTCGTACCCCTCGCGCTTGAAGCGGATGTCGATGCGGTCGTAGTAGCTCGGTCCCGCCAGGGCCTGCAGCTCGGCCAGCACCTCGGAGGCCTGCTTGCCCTTCGTCAGCCACAGGTCGAGCAGGAAGAGGCCCGACGCGAGGCCGTCGCGCTCCGGGATGTGCATCCCGAAGCCGAAGCCGCCGGACTCCTCGCCACCGATGACCGCGCTCGTCTCCGTCATCTTCGGCCCGACGAACTTGAAGCCGACCCCGGTCTCGTAGGCCTGCGTGCCGTAGATCTCGGCGAGACGCTTCGCCATCGAGGTGGTGGTGACGGTGTAGACGGCCGGGCCGATCTGCTTGCGCACGTCGAGCAGGTACCAGTACAGCAGCCCGTAGACCTGCAGCTGGTTGACGAAGACGCCCTCCTCCGTCGCCATCCCGACGCGGTCCGCGTCCCCGTCGAAGGCGATACCGATGTCGGCGCCCCAGCGCGGGATCTCTGCCAGCCACTCGTCGATGTTGGGGCGGATCGGCTCGGGGTTGACGCCACCGAAGAACGGATTGCGCTCGGTATGCAGCTCCCGGATCGTCAGGTCGCCGTCACCGAGCAGCCGGGTGAACCAGCCGGCGCCGGATCCGTAGAGCGGCTCCACCAGGACGCGCTTCTTCGCCGCCCGGATGCGCTCCATGTCGACGATGCTCGCCAGCTGGTCGCGGAAGCGCGGGTATGGGTCGAAGACCTCCACCAGGCCGGCGGCGCGAGCATCCTCCAGGGCGCGGCGCGGCGGCAGCTCGTCCTCGCCATGGACGTCCATGGTCGCCTCGATGGCGGCCAGCATCTCCGGCGCGGCGGCGCCACCGGTATCGGCCTTGACCTTGAAGCCATTGTCGGTCCACGGGTTGTGGCTGGCGGTGATGACGATCCCCGCGCCGGCGTTCA
>JBDTQJ010000043.1:0-15115 GCA_039932235.1 Chloroflexota bacterium | reverse complement strand
AGGGCGGCGAAGGCGACCGGCAGGATGGCCGACTCGGTGCCGCCGGCAATCACCACGTCCACGTCGCCGTGCTCGATCATGCGCTGCGCGTCGACGAATGCCTGCACCCCCGACGCGCAGGCGGCGACGCTGGTCACCACGGGGCCGCGGGTGCCGTTCTGGATGCTGATCTGGCAGGCGGCCATGGACGGGGAGAGCATCGGCACCATGAATGGGCTGACGCGCTTGCCGCCCTGCTCCAGGAAGGTCTGCTCGCCGAGCGCCACGTCGCCGATCCCGCCGCCGCCGGTGTTGACGATCACCGCGATGTCATCGCGGTTGTGATCGCCGATCTGGAGCCCCGAGGCGTCGATCGCCTGCCGTGCCGCGGCCACCGCCAGCTGGCTGAAGCGGCTCATCCGGCGCGCCTGCTTGAAGTCGATCCAGGCGCGCGGGTCGAAGTCCTTCACCTCGGCCGCGATCTGCACCTCCTCCGCCGACGGGTCGTACTGGGTGATCCGCCCCGCGCCGCTCACGCCGGCGACGAGGTTGGCCCAGAACGTGTCGACGTCATTGCCGATGGGCGTGACGGCGCCCAGGCCGGTGATCACGGCGCGGCGGGCCGGGTTGCGCGGGGGAGGGGTGCGGGTCATGGAGCCGGTCAGTCCTCGAAGCGGCGAAGGACGAGGGTCGAGTTGTGGCCGCCCAGGCCCATCGAGTTGGAGAGGGCGACCCGCACGTCGGCGGCGCGCGCCTCGTTCGGCACGTAGTCGAGCGTCAGCTCGGGATCCGGGTGGCGCAGGTTGATGGTCGGCGGGATGCAGCCGCTGGCGATGACCTTGGCGCACACGAACGCCTCGATCGCGCCCGCCGCACCCATCGCGTGGCCGGTCATCGACTTGGAGCTGCTCACCGCGATCTGATCCGCATGCTCACCGAAGACCTCGCGAATGGCGACCGTCTCCCACTTGTCGCCGATCGGGGTGCCGGTGCCGTGCGGGTTGATGTAGTCGACCGCCTCCGGACCGATGCCGGCGCGCGCCAGGGCCGCGCGCATGGCGCGCTGGTTGCCCTCGCCGCGATCGGCCGGTGCGGCCATGTGGAAGGCATCCGCCGCCGACCCGTAGCCGATGACCTCGGCGATCGGCGTGGCGCCGCGAGCCCGCGCGTGGCCAAGCTCCTCCAGCACCAGCACCGCGGAGCCCTCGGCGACCACGAATCCGTTGCGCGTGGCGTCGAAGGGGCGGGAGGCGACCGTCGGGTCGTACGCGCCGGTGTCGGGGTCGATGGGGGAGGCGAGGGCGCGCATCTGCTGGAAGCCGGCGAAGGCAAGCGGCACGATGACCGCCTCGGTGCCGGCGCCGAGCATCATGTCCGCCTGGCCACGCACGATCGCCTCCATCGCCTCGCCGATGGCGTGGCCGCCAGTGGCGCAGGCGGAGACGACGGCCATGTTCGGCCCGCGAAGGCCGTATTGGATGGCGACCATGCCGGAAGCGGCGTCGGGGATCATGTGCGGCAGCAGGAACGGCGAGACGCGGCCCGGGCCACGCTCGAGGAGCGTCTTGACCCCATCGCTGATCATCCCGATCCCGCCGATGCCGGTGCCGACCACCATCCCGAAGCGGTCCGCGTCCACCTCGCGGACAACGTGGCCGTCATCGCCGAGCAGGCCGGCGTCGCGCAGCGCCTCCCCGGCCGCGGCGACCGCGAAATGCGTGTTGCGGTCGTGGCGCCGCACGTCGGGGCCGTCCATGTACTGCCGCGCGTCGAAGTCCTTGACCTCGCCGGCGACGTGGATGTCGAAATCGGTGGCGTCGAAGAGGGTCACGTCGGCGATGCCGCTGCGACCGCTCACCAGCGAGTCCCAGGCCGCGTCCGCGCCGATGCCGACCGGTGACACGATGCCCAGCCCCGTGATGACGGCCCGCCGCTCGGTCATGCGGGAGTCTCGCCGTCCGTTCGGCCCGGCAGCCACAGCTTGGCGATGCCACCGGGGATGTCGACCGCGTGGGTCACCGCCTCCGGACTGATGCGCCGGATCAGGCCGCTCAGCACGCGGCCGGGGCCGATCTCGACGAAGTCGGTCACCCCGTCGGCGGCCATGCGTCGCACGGTTGCCGTCCATTGCACGCCGTGCACGAGGTGCTCGGTGAGCTCCGTGCGCAGGCCCTCTGCGGTCTGGATCACGGTGGCGTGGACGTTGCCCAGCATGGGCACCTGCGGGTCGCGGAACGGGATCTTGGCCAGGATGCGGCCGAACTCGTCACGGGCCCGGCGCATGAGCGGGGAATGCGAGGCGACGCTCACCGTCAGCCGCACCGCCTTGCGCGCGCCCACCGTCTTGGACAGCTCGAGCGCGAAGGCCAGCGCGGGGATGACGCCGGAGAGGACGATCTGGCCGGGGGCGTTGGCATTCGCCACGCCGATCTCACCGTGCTCACGCGCGGCGTCGACCACCTCGCGGACCTGGTCGTCGCTGAGACCGATGACGGCGCCCATGCCGCCCTCGATGCCGCGCTCCTGCATGATCCGGCCGCGTTCACGGACAAGGTTGATGGCCGTCTCGAAATCGATCGCGCCCGCCGCCACCGCGGCGGCGTACTGGCCGGCGGAGTGGCCGGCGACCGCGCTCGGGCGCAGCACGAGACCCTCGCGGGCGGCCTGGTCACGCATGGCCTCGAGATACGCGATGCTGGTGGCGAGGATGGCGGGCTGGGCATTGATCGTCGCGTTGAGCTCGTCGGCGGGCCCCTCGAGGATCAGCCGCGAGATGGGGAAGCCGAGTGCGGCATCGGCGCGCTCCAGGATGGCGGCCGCGGCCGGTGAGCTCGCCACCAGCTCGGCACCCATGCCGACGTACTGCGAGCCCTGCCCGGGGAAAACGAACGCGTGCGAGCGCGGTGGCGCATCGGCGGCCGCGACGGGATCGGTCAAATCGGTCATCAAATCGTGCGTGTGGGTACCCCTCGCCGAGTATATCGGTCAGGTGCGAGCCCGTCGCGAAGTCTGGCAAGCGCCTGCTCAGTCGGGGATGACGAAACGGCCGACCACCTCGGCGAGCACCGGAAGGCCGAAGGCCAGGGCGTCGGCCGGCACGCGCTCGTCGTGGCCATGGAAGAGGGACAGGAACGGGGTCTCGGCGTCGAGACGCAGCGGCGCGAAGCCGTAGGTCGGCGTCCCGAGCAGGGCGAGCGCCTTGGCGTCGGTACCGGGGGTGATCATCATCGGCAGTGGCACGCCGTCGGGGTCGGCGCGGCGCAGCGCCTCGGTCATGTAGCCCATCAGCTCACCCTCGGCGGCCGCCTCGACCGGCGGCATGGTCATCACCGCGCTGACCGTGACCTCGTCGCCGGCCACCTCCTGCAGGTGTGCCAGGAACGCGGCCTGATCGGTACCGGGAAGGGTGCGCACGTCGATCTCGGCCTCGCTCGAGCCGGGGATGACGTTCATCTTCTTGCCGGCGCGGAGGACGGTCGGGGTGATCGTGTCGCGCAGCATGGCGTCGAGCGAGCGGCGCATGACCGGGTCGCCGACCGCGTCGGCGAGTGCCGCGGCGACACCCGCCTCGTCCCCGGCCTCCGCGGCGCTCACCACGCGCTGCAGTCCCATGCCGGAGAGGAAGCCGCGCACGACGGGGGTCAGGCGCAGCGGCTTCGGGGTATCCGCGAGACGCGCCACGGCGCGCGCCAGCTTGACGGTCGGATTGTCGGCGTGCGGCATGCTGCCATGACCGGGGGTGCCGGTCGCGTCGATCCGCGTCCAGACGATGCCCTTCTCGGCCACCTGGATGGCGTAGTAGCGGCGCCCGTCGAGGTGGATCGGGTAGCCGCCGACCTCGTTGAGCGCGGCTGCGGCCGGACGGCCGTCGGTGGCGGCGAACAGGTCGGGACGGGCATGGACCCAGTGCAGCGCGCCGAACTCCCCGCCCGCCTCCTCGTCGGCGACCGCGGCCAGGATGACGTCGCGCCGCCGCTCCGCACCGGACCGATGGAGCGCCAGCATCACGCCGAGCTCCATGGCCAGCATGTCCTTCATGTCGACCGCGCCGCGACCCCAGATGACACCGTCCACGAGGTCGCCGCCGAATGGGTCGCGGCTCCACGCGTCCGCATCGACCGGCACGACGTCGACGTGCGAGAGGAGCACCAGCGGCGGCTCTGGGTCGGTGATCGTGGCGGGGAGCCGGGCGAAGCAGCTCCCTCGACCGGGCGCGACCTCGAGGATGTCCGCCGCCATGCCCGCGTCGCGGAGCAGGTCGGCGCAGTAGGTCGCCACCGCCGTCTCGCCGCCCTGCGGATCCCGTCCGGCGGCCACGTCCGGGCCGCCGTCGGGCGGATTGACGCTCGGGATGCGGATCAGGTCACGCAGCCGCTCGACGCAGGCGTCGATATCGGCTGGGGAGATGGGGATCGTCATGGGGGCGCAACGATACCCTCAGCTCACCCCAGGTCGTGCGCCGGACGCACCATCTCAGTGACTGCGGGCGTGGGCCAATCGCGCCAGCGGCCACTCCAGGACGAGCATCGCGACGGCCACGACGAGCAACATCGGTTCGCCCGTCGCCAGGCCGAGCGCCAGCAGCGCGATCAGGAACACGAGGTGGATCGCCAGGCGAGTGAGGAACGTGGCGCGCAGGTCGAGCATCGCGATCCGCGCCCCGTTGCCGGCATGGCGGTCCGGCCCCCATACCCCGTACGCCGCGAGGATCGCGAAGATGACAAGCGTGATGGCGAACAGCCAGAGCCCGCCGCCACGCTGGCTGTCGAGAATCGGCTTGATCACCGTGAACGGCACCAGGCCCAGCAGGAGGATGCCGAAGGCGGGGAGTGGCACCAGGAGCTGCAGCCATTCCATGCTGCTGCGCTCGCGCGCGGCATCGCGCAGCCATCGGCTCAGGAGGGTGAAGGCCAGGGTCACGAAGAGCCAGGCGTAGAAGTTGCCGGCCGGCACCCCGAACCAGCCCTGGTCCGGGCCGACGTCACGCCACGTCCACAGGCCCATGCGGATGGCCACCGCGTCGAAGGCCAGATCCAGGCTGATGGCGAGGATGCTGTCGACGAACGGCGCGTAGCGGCGGCGCACCCCGAGTGCATCCGTGATGCGCATGGCGCCGGCGATGATGAGCGCCCAGGTGAGACCGATCGCCAGCGGCGCCCGATCGATGCTCAGCACGAAGTCGGGGCTGTAGTGGTAGGTCTGGAAGATGAGCTGGTCGCCCTCCTCCAGCAGCAGCCCGAAGGCGGCGGCGCTGAGCAGCTCCAGGAAGGGCAGGCGGCCGCGGCGCAGCGCGATGACCGCGAACGCGACAAAGAAGACAGCGACGCCGACCTCGAGGCCCAGGTAGAGGGGATGCATCTCCCGGATGGTACGGGGAGTGGCCGGCGAGGGATCAATCCCGCGCCCGCCACGGTGCGACGGCCGGGTTTACGAGACGGGGACGCTCTGGCGGATTCGGATGACGCGGATCAGCACGCCGATCGCGAACACCGCGATCCCGGCGACAACGGCCTCGAGCGGCAGCGTGGCGACCAGCGTGACGCACCCGACGAGACCGACGGCGCTGATGAAGCGGGGCCATCGGCGCTCCTCCGGGGCGAGGGTGAGCGCCGCCGCGTTGGCAATGGCGTAGTAGGTCAGTACGCCGAACGAGCTGAACCCGATCGCGCCGCGCAGGTCGACGAGGGCCACGAGCACGATCACCACTGCCGCCACGGCGAGCTCGGCGTGGCGCGGGACGTTATGGCGTGGCTCCACCGCGCCGAGCGTCGAGGGAAGGTCGCCCTCGCGGGCCATGGCAAGGGCGGTCCGTCCTACCCCGGCGATGAGGGCGAGCAGCGACCCGAGGCTTGCGACCACCGCACCGGCGCGGACGACGGGCTCAGCCCAGGCCGCACCGACCGCCGCGACCGCGGATGCGAGCGGCGCGCTCGCGGCTGCCAGCGCTCCGCTGCCGAGGGCTCCGAGCGCCGCCGCGCCGACCGCCGCGTACACGACGACGGTGATCCCCAGCGCCAGCGGGATGGCACGGGGAATGGTTCGCGCCGGATCCCGGACTTCCTCCCCGAGGGTCGCGATCCGCGCGTAGCCGGCAAATGCGAAGAAGAGGAGGCCGGCCGCCTGGAGGACGCCGTACGGGCCCGCCGGCGGCAGGGCGACCGCGAGGTTGCCCATGTCGGCCTGTCCGGAGCCGAGGATCGCGCTGACCACCGTCGCAAGCGCGACGAGCGACCCCGCGACCAGCCAGCGCGCCACGCCCGCGGTGCGTGTGATGCCGCGCAGGTTCACCGCCGTCAGGGCCACCACCGCGAGGATCGCCAAGCCGCGCTGCAACAAGCCGCTGCCGGGCGCCGCATACGCCGCCACGGTGAGCGCCATGGCCGCGCACGAGGCGGTCTTCCCGATCACGAACCCCCAGCCGGCGAGGAAGCCCCACCACGGCCCAAGTCGCTCTCGCCCGTAGACGTAGGTGCCTCCGGAGGTCGGGTACCGGGCGGCCAGCTGCGCCGACGAGATCGCGTTGCCGAACGCCACGATGGCCGCCAGCGCCAGGCCGATGAGGAGCCCGCGGCCCGCGGCTGCGGCCGCCGGCGCAAAGGCCGAGAAGACGCCGGCCCCGATCATCGAGCCGAGCCCGATGACGACTGCGTCGAACGTGCCCAGCCGTCGCGCCAGGCGCGCGTGCGTCACAGGGCGGCTGCGACCCGCTCGGCCGCCGCGAGCAGCTCCTCGTCCGTGACGTTGGGCAGCACGTCCTCCCACAGCGGCAGCATGAAGTTCTTGGCCTCGAGCATGCCCAGTGGCCGCGGCATGAACCACACGTGGAAGTGGGCGCCGCCGTCGCCCCAGCGATACAGATGCACCCGTCCGACGTCACCGAGGCCCAGGATGGCGCGCTCGATGCGTGCGGCGAGCGGGCCGAAGGCGGCCGCGGCTTCCGGCGAGAGATCCATGAACGAGTCGACGTGGCTGCGGCTGGCGAGCCACACGACGCCGGGGAGGCTGCCGCCGACCGGCGGATGGAGCGTGAAGTGATCGTCGCCCCACACAGGGGCCGTGGCGCCTCCCTCGCAGATGCCACACGGCTCGCCGCCCGGCTCCCCGCGTCGCGGCGGCTCGGGGATGACCCGCTCGGCGGGCGATCGGACGGTCAGTGGTTCGTCATATGGGAGCTGCATCAGATGGGTCTCCTGCTACGGGCGGCTACCGACCGCCGGGATGTGGCCCGCAGCGCGGCGGGCAATTTCGATGAATGGCCGCAGCCGCAGCGACAGTTCGGCGCGCGTGGCGCGAAAGGCCTCCAGCCGCTCCTCCTCGCTGCCATCGACCGATGCGGGATCCTCGAGGTGCCAGTGGAGCGAACCGTGTGGACCAGGGAGGGGCGGGCACGCCTCACGTGCGCTGTTCGAGAGGGTGATGACGTAGTCGAACCGACGGCCGGCCAGCTCCGCGACCGATTTCGCGCGTCGGGCGCTCCAGTCGATGCCGACCTCCGCCAGCACGTGGACGGCGAGTGGATGAAGGGCCTTGGGTGCCGTGCCGGCGGAAAAGGCCTCGACGGCGTCGCCACCGAGCCTGCCGAGCAGCGCCTCGCCGATCTGGCTGCGTGCGGAGTTTCCGTTGCAGATGAAGAGGACGCTGATCGGCCGGGCCGTCGCCTGCCGCGGACGGCCCGCGGTCGTGATGGTCGTCTCGAGGTCCCGCAGCTCGATCTCGGCGCGCTCGAGCTCTTCGCGCTGCCGGGCGATCGCGCGTTGTTGGTCATGGAGGAGCGCGGCCAGGTCAGCATCCAGCGCGCCCCCGGCCACGCAGCGCTCCGCGAGACGTCCGGCTGCCGCAGCGTCCATGCCCAGGCGTCGCAGGGTGAGCACGAGGCGCAGACGGCTCAGGTCGGCGTCGGTGTAGGCGCGGTAGCCGTTCGGGCGGCGCGCTGGCACCGGGATGACCCCGGCTGCCTCATACCAGCGGACGCCAGAGGGGGAGATGCCCGCCCGGCGAGCGAGCACGGAGATGTTCACCTGCGCACGGTAAACCCTACAGTGGCTGCAAGGTCAACTGCGGCGCCGGTGAGCCCCCAGCGCATGTCGCGGAATGGCGATGCCCGGCGTCGGCTACGGCGTGCCGAAGCGGACGGAGTCCATGGTCTGCTGGAGCGCGGCCATCTCGCCCGGCGGCGTGTTCGGGTGGTACGCCAGCATCAACACCAGCCGCGTGCCGTCCACTTCGATGATCCGCAGCCGGTTCGTCTCCTCCGCCGAAACGCCGTTGATGCGGTTCGGCGACGCCCAGGTTGACAGGAGGCAGCTGCGGGCGGGCGCAGTGATCTCCAACTCGACACCCGCGTGGCCGTCGACGATCACGTCCCTCACCGAGTGCACGTCGAAGCCCGGCAGCCCGTGGAGGGCGATGACGAGGTCGTCAACCGACGGACCGATGGGGGGATCGCGCAGTGTCGCTGGACGGGCGCACGGATCGACGACAAGGTTCGTGATCGTCGTGAAGCTGAGTTCCGCTATCGAAATGCCGCACACCGCAGGTTCGGGTGCTGACCGGCAGGCCCTGAGGCCAGCGGGCACGTCGAACGTCAGTGGGATGGGGATGGCAGTGGAGTACGTCCCGGGCGTCAGTGGTCCCTCGGGCGGCAGCGACCGCGGGGCGGTCGATGTCGGGATGTCGTGGCCGGGTTGTGGCGCGACAACGTTCGGGGCCGCGAGGTAACTGACGCCGAGGAGCGTGACGACGATGCCGGCAGCGGCCAAGGCGAAGGTGCGGGCTGGATGCCCGCCCAAGAGTCGCTGCCCGAGCGACCTCCGGCGCTGGCGCGTCATGGGCACCTCGTCGAGCACGGCGTCGAGGACGCGGTCCGGGAGGGCCGTCGCGCCGACCTCGAGCCAGGCTCGGACGATGCGCGTCGGGTCGCGCTGGCCGCTCATTGGGCCACTCCCCGGGTTGCTGGACGAGCGTCCGCATCGAGCGCCGCGCGCAACCCGCGCATGGCGTGATACAGGCGCGACCGAGCCGTCCCGAGGGGGATGCCCAGCATGTCCGCGACGCGATCCAGCGGCATGTCTAAGTAGTGATGCAGTACGACCACCGCGCGATGGTCGACCGAGAGGCGTCGGAAGCCGCGCTCGAGCTGGTCACGATCGGCCAGCGACGCCGATGCGTCAGTGTGGCCCGGCCCCTCATCGGGGAGCAGTCGCAGGTTGGGCGCCCAGTGGCGGGTACGGCGAGCCTCCGCGTAACAGGCGCGCACGAGGAGCCGGTACGCCCATGCGTCGAAGCGTGCCGGGTCGCGAAGCGTGGGAAGCTCACGCCAGATGGCCAGCAACGTCTGCTGCGTCGCGTCCTCGGCGAGGTCAGTGTCGCGCAGGATGCGATGCGCCACCGCGTGCAGGCGGTCGCCAGCGGCCACCGCGAGGCTTGCGAATGCCTCCTCGTCGCCGTGCTGTGCCAGTGTCACGAGTGTCGTGTCCATGCGTCGCCCGCTCGGGTCGGCCGATCAACGCGGCCGCTGCTAACCGGTATGTGCGGGCTGGCCGGCTCGACGACTCAATCTTGCTCGACCTTCGCAAGGGCCGATCGCCGCCGGGGGCGACGACCGGCCCTGCCTGGCCGAGGGAGGGGTCAGTTGCCGGTCGCCCTGGACCGTGAGCTGACGTAGATGTCACCCGACCGACCGAAGTGCAGCCGCTCACCGTCGCCGGAGAGTGATGGACGCGTCTCCGGGGCGCCGGTGTTGACGCTCGCCCCGAGGTTCCAAGGCGACGACCACGCCTCGTCCGTTGAGGCACGGATCGACGTGTAGATGTCGAAGTTGCCTCCACCATCGTTGGCGAACACGATCTCACGCCCGTCGCGGCTGACATTGGGCATCTGGTCGTTGGCGGCCGTGTTGAGCTCGGTGACGGCGGTAGCGGGCGCGAACGTCCCGTCGGCGCGCATCGCACTGACGTAGATGTCCTGGTCGCCACCATCGAAGCCGGTGCTCGAGAAGTAGAGGAAGGTGCCTGCATCGGTTTCCACCAGCGACGGGCTGAACTCGCCGCCGGGGAAGTTGGGACCGGCCCCGGTGGCGGCGCAGCCCAGGTTCACTGGCTGTGACCAGCCGTGTGCCGGGTTGCGGCGCGTGAAGTACATGTCCCCGGCGCCGCACGAGCCGGGACCGCCGCGGGTCGACACGAAGAGCAGGCCGTTGCCGTTGAGGGGCGTCGGGCAGAAGTCCGCGGCGGCGGAGTTTACCGGTGCCGGCAGGTGGGCGGGCTCACCCCACGGGGCGTCGACCGCGGCACGCTCCGCGTACCAGATGTCGTTCGGGTCGCCGGCGCCGCCCACTGCTCCGGGCCGGGCGGAGGCGATGAACAGCTGGAGCCCGTTGGGCGACTCGATGGGGCAGCCGTCGGCCTGCGGGCTGTTGATGCCCACCTCCGCCGTCGCGGCACCCCACGCGGTGAATTGCTTGCCGGACACCGCGACCGGCACCGCGACGAGCAGCAGCGCCAGCACGGCTCCGACGAGTCGCGCGTCGCGCGGACGATGAGATCGGGTTGCCATGGGTGAACCTCCTCGGGAAAGGCGGCCGGAGATCGGCCTACACCGGTATGAGGCCCCGTGGCGGGGTTATGGCTCAACATTCGCGCCGTCGAGGCACGAAGGGGGCGGCGACGTAGAATCCGCGCATGACGACCGAGGTCCGCGCTCCCACCGTCCCGATCTACCTGGCCGGCGAGTTCGTCGAAGCGGGGACGCCCCTCGAAGTGCGGAACCCCGCCACCGACGAGCTGGTGGCGACGACCTTCCAGGCCGGCACCGATGAGCTGGAGCGCGCGACGCTTGCCGCGGTCGAGGCGTTCGAGAAGACCCGCCGCCTGGCGAGCTACGAGCGGCGCGATGCCCTGGTCCACGTGGCCGACCGCATCACGGAGCATGCGGACGAGCTGACCGAGCTGCTGAGCCGCGAGTCCGGCAAGCCGGTGAAAGACGCGCGCGGGGAGGTGCTGCGCGGCGCGCTCACCTTCCGCACCGCCGGCGAGGAGGCGCTGCGCATCACCGGTGAGTGGCTGCCCCTCGACTGGAACGCCGCCAACCGGGGCCGTTCCGGCATCGTGCGGCGCTACCCGATCGGACCGGTGGCGGGGATCAGCCCCTTCAACTTCCCGCTCAACCTCGCGGCGCACAAGGTGGCGCCGGCGATCGCGGCGGGCTGCAGCATCGTGCTCAAGCCGCCAAGCGTCGACCCGCTGGTCATGCTCCGCATCGCGGAGTTCATCGACGAGACGGACCTGCCGAAGGGTGCAGTCAGCATCCTGCCGATGGATCGGCCGACCGGCGACCGGATGGTGTCGGACGATCGCTTCAAGCTGCTGAGCTTCACCGGCTCGCCATCGGTCGGTTGGAAGATGAAGGCCGAGGCCGGCAAGAAGAAGGTCGTCCTCGAGCTGGGCGGCAACGCCGGCGCCATCGTGGACGAGACCGCGGACCTCGACTGGGCGGTCGAGCGCCTCGTGTACGGCTCGTTCGCGTATTCGGGCCAGGTGTGCATCAGCGTGCAGCGGATCTACGTGGTGCGTGCGGTGTACGAGGCGTTCGAGCGCCGCTTCGTCGAGCGCACGCGCGGGGTCAGGCTGGGGGATCCGCTTGACCCGGCGACCGATCTCGGACCGATGGTCGACGACAAGGCGGTCGCACGCACGCACGAATGGGTGCAGGAGGCGCTGGCGGACGGGGCACGCGCACTGGCTGGTGGGACGCCGGAGGGTCGTACCTATCCGCCCACCATCCTGGTTGACGTGGATCGCGCGTCGCGGATCTGCGGCGAGGAGGCGTTCGCGCCGGTCGTCAACCTCTTCCCGGTGGACGACTTCGACGCCGCGCTCCGCGAGATCAACGACTCCGCCTTTGGCCTGCAGTGCGGGCTCTTCACCACGTCACTGGAGCGGACGCTGCGCGCCCACGACGAGCTGGAGGTGGGCGGCGTGATCGTCAACGACATCCCAACCTGGCGCATCGATCCCATGCCGTACGGCGGGGTGAAGGACTCGGGACTCGGGCGCGAGGGGCTGCGCTGGAGCATCGAGGACATGACCGAGCCGCGGCTGCTGGCCTTCGCCCGCCCGCTGTGACGGCCACCGCAACCCGCTATGCGCGCGTGCTGCGCAGCGAGGAGCTGCGCGACGGCGAGCTGATCCCGGTCGAGATCGACGGCACCCCGGTGGTGCTGGTTCGCCATCTCGGCCAGTTTTACGCGGTGCAGAACAACTGCAGCCATCGTGATTTTCCGCTGTCCGAGGCGGGATTCGACCCGCGCGACGAGGTGCTCGTCTGCGCCTGGCACGGGGGCTGTTTCGACATCCGAAGCGGCGCGGCGGTGGTGCTGCCGGCGGTCGAGGCGGTCGAGACGTTCCCGGTGCGGGTCAGCGAGGATGGCTGGGTCGAGATCGGTCTGACGGGCAGCCTGGCCGCCCGCTAGTCGGCCGGCGCCTCGCGGCGGACGGTGCCGCGCATCTCGTCGCGTGCCGCGCGCTGCAGGTTGTGGGCGCTGCTGATGAGCGCGATGTGGGTGAAGGCCTGCGGGAAGTTGCCGCGCATCTCGCCGGTCGGCGCGTCCCACTCCTCGCTGAACAGACCCAGGTCGTTGGCCGTGGCGGCAAGGCGCTCGAACCGCCCGCGGGCCGTCGCCAGCTCGCCGCGCAGGGCGAGGTTGTCGCACAGCCAGAAGGAGCAGATCAGGAAGGCTCCCTCTCGCCCGACAACGCCTTCCACATCCTCGTCCGCGCGATAGCGCTGGATCAGGCCGGTGCCATCGGTCAGCTCGTGCTCCACGGCACGGAGGGTGGCGGTCGCGGAGGGCGCGCGTCCGTCGATGAAGCCGACGATCGGGAACAGGAGCGCGGATGCGTCCACCGCGTCGTCCCCGAAGGACTGGGTGAAGGCTCCGTCGGCACGCCGTCCGCGGCGCATGACGGTACGTCGGATCGTCGCCGCAGCGGCCCTCCATGCCCGGATGCGTGCCGCGTCTTCCTCCTGCCTGCCGAGGAGATGCGCGATGCGCACGGCGCGGTCGAGGGCGACCCAGCACATCACCTTGGAGTAGGTGAAATGGCGGTGGCCGCCGCGGACTTCCCAGATCGAGGTGTCTGCGCGCCGCCAGCGGCGCATCGCGAGGTCGGCGAGCGCCGCGAACAGGTGCCACTCCTCGGCGGAGACGGATCCTCCCGCGCGCACATCGAGGTAGGCCGCGTCGAGCACCTCGCCGTAGATGTCCAGCTGCCGCTGCCAGGCGGCGCCGTTCCCGATGCGCACCGGTCGAGAGCCGCGATGCCCCGAGAGATGCGGCAGCTCGCGTTCGTGGTTGGCGACCGCCCCGTCGACGCGGTAGAGGACCAAGGGGTCCCTTTCGTCGGCGCACACGCGTGTCAGCCAGCGCATGAAGGCATCGGTCTCGTCGCGATACCCGATGGTGTTGAGCGCGTAGAGCGTGAACGAGGCGTCGCGCAGCCAGGTGAAGCGGTAGTCCCAGTTTCGCTCGCCGCCGATCGTCTCCGGGAGCGAGGTGGTGGGCGCCGCGACGATGGCGCCGGATGGGTGGTAGGTGAGCAGCTTGAGGGTGATCGCGCTGCGCTCGACGAGGTCGCGATACGCGCCGCCGTACGTGTTGGCGGCATTCCACTGCTCCCAGAACTCGACCGTGCCGTCCAGCCAGGCGTGGGCATCCTCGAGGGTCAATGGCCGGTCGTGGTGCCCGTCGCCGTGCTCCACGCCCTCGCCCGCGAGGTCGCCCGGGCCGTAGTCGAGCGCCACCGCCATCTCCTCGCCCTCGCGCAGGCTGGCCCTCACCAGCGCGTCGCCCGCCTCGATGGGGCCCCACGGCACGGTGGCGCACAGGTCGATGGTTCGGCCGCCGGTGCGCAGCTCGAGGGTGCGCCGTCGTGCCCCGGGCGGGCCGACCACGAAGTGGCGCGGTCGCTGGACGGTGGCATAGGCCGGTCGCGCCGCGACGCGCAGCGTGACCTCGACCTCACCCTCGGTGCATCGCACCAGGCGGACCAGCTTCTGGCGCGCGTAGGGCGCCGGGACACCATCCCCGTCGGCGTCCCGCCCCTCGATGGCCAGGAAGTCGGTGACGGCCAGGCGACCGCCGAGCGCGGCCAGGCGGGTTTCGAGGACGGCGGTCCCCGGCCGGTACGCCCGTCCCACCGGGCGAAGGCGGGCCGCCTCGATGCTGAACGACCCGCCGCGTGCGGGGTCCAGCACGCGCGCGAAGAGGGACGCACTGTCGAAGCGCGGCTGGCACCACCAGTCGATGGAGCCGTGGCGGCTGACGAGCGCGACGGTGCGGCAGTCACCGATCGCCCCGTAATCGGCGATATCGGGAACGGGGGATGTCATGGCCCAATCCTCTGCGACCAGCGTGCCGGGTGCACGGCGGTCTGCGCACCGGAGGCATCGGTATACTCCGGCCGGTGTCGATCGAGGCGCTCCCGTTCGTGAATTGGATCTTCTGGGCCGCGCTCGGCGCCGGGACGCTGCTGGTCGTGGGCCTGGCCGAGCTGAGCGGGGGGACGACGATCGGGTATCGGATCCTGATGGCCTGGCTGGTGCTGGTGTGCGCCGCGGTCCTGGTGGCCAGCGATCTGAACCTGCCGACCGATGCCGCGGCGGCCACCACCGCGGGGGTGCGCCGGCCGCTCGTCCTCGCCTTTGCCGCCGGGAGCCTCGCCTACGTCGTCGCGTCCCACGCCCGTTGGCCGCGAGCCTGGCTGGCGGTGGCAACCTCCGCGGTCGGCCTGGTCGCACTCGCGGCCCTGGCCCTGGCCGGCGGAACGCGTGCACCGGGTCTGTTTGCCGGGCAGCTCCTCATCACCGCGCTCGCACTGGGAACCGTGAACGCGGCAATGCTGCTCGGCCACTGGTACCTCGTCACACCCCAGCTGTCGCCCGCGCCACTGCGCCGGATGATGTGGCTGCACGTGGTGGCACTGGTCCTCCAGGCCGTGGCCGTTGCGCTCGCCCTCGTCCTGGTCGGGACGGATCCGTTGCGCGGCGATATCGCCTGGCTCACCTGGCTGCGGCTGGGGGTCGGTATTCTCCTGCCCATCGGCATCACCGGCCTCGCCTACCTCGCCAGCCGCGCCGC
>JBDTQJ010000042.1:0-15183 GCA_039932235.1 Chloroflexota bacterium | reverse complement strand
GGTGCGACGGGTCGCTTGCCGCGTGGCGCGGGAATCGACGACGGATCCATGGCAACCGGCTGAAGGTCCAGCGCATGCCACCCGCTGCTGCGGCGGTCGTCGTCGACAAGTTCGGCGGCTCGGTATTGCGCCGCCCGGAGGACATCGCCGCCGCGGTGTCGGTCGTGGAGCGCCAGCGCGCCGCCGGCCTGCGCCCCGTCGTCGTGGTCAGCGCATTCGAGGGCGTTACCGACACCATTCTCCGCGCGGCGCAGGTCATCTTTCCGGAGGGAGCGCCGTGGCTGCGCGAGCCGGGACATGCCGGTGACTCGCCGTTCGCCCGCGAGACGGACCGGGCGCTGGCGACCGGCGAAACGCTGTCGGCGGCGCTCTTCACCCTGGGCCTCCAGGCGCGGGGCATTCCCGCCCGATCCTTCTCCGGTGCGGAGGCCGGAATCCGGACCGCCGCCGCCCACCTGGGTGCCGAGGTGCGCCGGGTCCTGTCGCGGCCGCTGCGCGCGGCGCTCGCCGATGGGCTGGTGCCGGTCGTGGCCGGCTTCCAGGGCATCGGACGCCACGGTCAGCTGACGACCCTGGGGCGTGGCGGGACCGACCTCTCGGCGGTCGTGCTGGCGGTCGCCCTGCGCGCCGATCGCTGCGAGCTCTTCAAGGACGTCGGCGGGATCATGGAGGCGGACCCGCACCTCGTTCCGGGGGCGCGATTCCTGCCGCTGGTGGATGCCGCACAGCTCGAGCTGCTCGCCGAGCTGGGCTCGGAAGTCGTGCATCCGGTGGCGGTGCGGCGGGCGCGGCGGGGGAGGCTTCGACTCGTGGTCCGGGCGCTCGACGACGATGCGCCGCAGACGGTGGTGCGCCCGTCGTCGGGCCGCGGGTCGTCAGAGCAGGTGCCCGGCGCGCTCATGCTGGCCGTTGACCGCAAGGAGCGGCTGGCGCGGATCTCGCTGGTCGGGCCGGCGGCGCTCGTCCCCGAGCTGCTCCCGCTTCCCGCCTCCGGCGAGGGCTCGTTCGACGCCGGACCGATGCGCGTGGTGTGGGCCGAGGTGCCGCTGGAGCAGGCCGCCGGCGCGGCGCAGGCCGTCCACGCCACATTCATGGGCTGAGCCCCGGAGCGCGCTGGACCGTTCAGCGTTCCAACCGACGGATGGAGAGGCGGAACGGCTGGCTCGTCTGCGCGCTGGAACGCCCGCCGTTCCACGTGACGGTCGAGCGCTCCCTTACCGGTCGCTTGGAACGCTGGGCCGTTCCACCGGTCAGCTGGCGGCCACGGCCTCGTGCTCCGCGGCCGATCGGCCGCCGACCTGGAGCAGGACCGCCGCCACCAGGATCAGCGCCCCGCCGAACAGCTGCAGCAGCGCCGGCTGCTCGGCGAGCAACAGCGCCGCCAGCCCCACTCCGACCACGGGCTCGAGGGTTGCCAGGATGGCGGCCCGCGGCGCGCCCAGGATGCGGATACCGCTGATGAACGCCAGCGTCGGGATCGCCGCGCCGACCGTCCCCGCCAGCGCCACGGGGATCAGCGCTTCGGATGACGCGAGCGGTGCCAGCAGGCCGGCGGCGCTGCCCGTGAGCACCGCGATCACGACGTAGCCCAGGGAGGCGACGGTCATGGTGGTCGCCGCCGCCTCGATGGGCGGAATGCGCGCGAAGCCGTGCCGCGCGGCGAGGACGTAGAAGGCCTGCGCCCCGGCGGCCATGATCGACAGGCCGATGCCCAGCCCGTCCAGCGAGCCGATGTCGCCCGAGCCCACCAGGGTCAGGACCAGGCCGAGCATCGACAGCCCCAGGGCGCCCCAGCGCACGACGTCGAGCCGCTCCCCGAACCAGATGACCGAGGCGACCGCCACGAAGGCGGGATACGAATAGAAGACGAGCAGCGCCAGCCCGATCTCGATGCGCACGAAGGCGATGAACATCGCCAGGTTGAGGATCAGGTTGGCGATCGAGCCGCCGGCGACGAACCAGCGGTCGCGGGCCGGGAGCGCCCGCACCGAGAGGACGCTTCGCCCCGCGGCGCCGCGCAGCAACCCCAGCAGGAGCAGCATCAGGATGCCGCCGATCCCGGCCCGCCAGGCGACGATCGCCAGCGGCCCGACGCCCGCCTCGTCCGCGAAACGCGTCACCGGCCCCAGCGTTCCGAAGCAGAGGGCGGCGAGCGTCACCAGCCCGGCACCTGCCAGCGGGGATCGCGGGGTCGCCGGCGTCACGGGGCGACCGTCGCGCCGAGCGCCTCCAGCTCGGCGCCGAGCGCATCCACCCGATCGCGGGCGCCGTTGTGGCGGTCGATCAGCTCACGCACGCCTCGCGGATCCGCGTAGACCGATGGATCGCCCAGCTGCGCGGTCGTCTCTTCAAGCTCGGTCTGCGCGGCGGCGAGCTCACGCTCCAGCTCCCCGAGCCGCTTCTTGGCGCCGCGGGTCTCCTTGTAGCGTCGGTTGCGCGCCTCGGCCTCGGCGCGCTTGCGCGCGGTTGCCTCGGCAGCGCTCTCGCGCGGGCGTGACGGCGCCCGCGCCTCGACACCGCGGGGCGTGGCCACCACCCGGTCGCGGGCGCCCGGGGCGGCACCGAAGGCGGTGGCCTCCGCATCGGTATCGGTCGAAACGCCGCCGAATCCCTCCGCGAGCCCGCGATGGTCGAGGTCGATGCCGCGGTGCGCTGCCCACTCCTCGAGGTCGCCGGGGTAGAGGGTCGCCTCGCCGTTGCCGATCTCGACGATGGTGTTGGCCACGCTGCGGATGAGGTGCCGGTCGTGGGTGATCAGGACCACCGTGCCGGGGAACTCGGTGAGCGCTTCCTCGAGCACGTCGCGTGACTGGATATCGAGGTGGTTGGTCGGCTCGTCCAGGCACAGCAGGTTCGCCGGGTCCGCAAGCAGCTTGGCGAGCGCCAGGCGCGTCTGCTCACCGCCGGAGAGGACGCGCACCTTCTTGTCGATCGAGTCGCCGCTGAACAGGAACGCGCCGGCCAGCTTGCGCATGTCATCGGTCGACAGGCGTCCGGTGGCGGTGCCCAGCTCCTCGAACACCGTGTTGGTCGGGGTGAGCGCCTCGATCTGGTGCTGCGCGAAGTACGCGACCCGCACATTGAGCCCCAGCTCGCGCGAGCCCTGCTCGAACGGCAGGACGCCGGCCAGCATCTTGAGCAGGGTCGACTTGCCGGCCCCGTTCGGACCGATGAGCGCCACCTTCTGGCCGCGCTCCAGGGTGAAGTCGAGGCCGTCATACACGACATGCTCGCCGTATGCCTTGCGCACGTCGGCGAGGGTGATGACCGTGCGCCCGGAGCGCGGCGGGGCAGGGAAGTGGAACTTCACCGTCTTGCGGGACCGCCTCGGGGCCACGACGCGATCCAGCCTCTCCAGCGACTTGATGCGCGACTGGACCTGGCGCGCCTTGGTGGCCTTGTAGCGGAAGCGCTCGATGAACGCCTCGGTGGCCGCCACCTGCTTCTGCTGGCTGCGCGCCTGCGACTCGATCGCCGCCTCGCGCTCCGCGCGCTGCTCCACGAAGTCGCCGTAGTCGCCGACGTACTCGGTGGCCCGCCCGTTGACGAGCTCCACGACCCGGTTGGCGACCGCGTTGATGAAGTCGCGGTCGTGGGAGACGAGCACGATGGCGCCGGCGTACGTGGCCAGGAAGTCCTGCAGCCACTCGACGCTGGCCAGGTCGAGGTGGTTCGTCGGCTCGTCGAGCAGCAGCACGTCGGGGTTCTGGAGCAGCAGTCGGGCGAGCGCGATGCGCATCATCCAGCCACCCGAGAACTCGTCGACCGGGCGCTGCATGTCCTCCTGCGCGAACCCGAGCCCGGCCAGGATGCGCCGCGCCTCGGCGTCGAGGCTGTAACCGCCCAGCGTCTCGAACCGGTGCTGCAGGCGCCCGTACTCCTCCATCAGCTCGGTCAGCTCCGCCTCCTCGGTGGCGTCGCTCAGCTCGGTCTCGATGTGCTTCATGCGTCGACCGATGCCGGACAGCTCGCCGGCGCCGGCGAGCACCTCGTTGAGCACGCTTCGGCCGCGGCTCTGTGCCACTTCCTGGCGCAGGTAGCCGATGACCGTGTCGCGGGCGCGGGTGATCGTGCCGGCGTCCACCTCCTGCTCACCGGTGATGAGCTCGAGAAGGGTCGTCTTTCCGGCGCCGTTGGCGCCGACGATCGCGACGCGGCGGCCCGCCGCGATCTGCAGGTCGACGCCGCTGAAGAGGTGCTGCGCGGCGTGGCTCTTCGCCACGCCGGCGATGGTGATGAGGCTCATGGGGAGCCTCGATGGTAGCCGGTCGGTTGCCGCGGCACGCGGCGAGGCTCAGTCGCCGGTGATGAGCCGCGCCCCGCTGGTGTCGAACCGGACGCGCGTGGCCATGCCCCGGATGCCGATGGCGTTCCAGCCCTTCTCCACGGCGTGCGCGGCGGCGGGCCCGTCGCAGATCGCGAGCACCGACGGGCCGGCCCCGGAGAGGCACGCCCCCGCGGCGCCGCGCTCGTATGCGGCCTCGATCAGCTCCGCGCTCCCCGGCAGCAGCGGCAGGCGATGGGGCTGGTGGAGCAGGTCGTCCATGGCGGGACGCAGGAGCGGTGCGTCGCCGGTCATGATCGCTGTGGCCAGCAGGGCGGCGCGACCCGCCTGCAGCGACGCGTCCGCCAGCGGCACGTGCCCCGGCAGCGCGGCGCGCATGTCCGAGGTGTGGCTCTCCGCGGCGGGGATGAAGACCACCGGGATCCAGCCCTCCGGGACATGGAAGCGGCGCAGGGTGATGGGTCCGTCCGGCGCGCCGACGGCCAGGGTGAAGCCGCCATACAGCGCCGCGGCGACGTTGTCGGGATGGCCCTCCAGGCGCGCGGCGGCGGCAAGGATCTCGTCCGCCTCCGGTGAGCGGCGCCCCACTGCCGAGCCGAGCAGCAGGCCGGCGATGGTGGCCGCCGCGCTGCTGCCGAGCCCACGCGCCGCCGGGATCATGCTGCTGACCTCGATGCGCCACGCGATGCCGGTGCTGCCGCCCGCGCCGAGGGAGATGCGCAGGCCCTCGCGGAAGCCACGGATCACGAGGTTGTCGTCCGGGTTGCCGTCGTCCGCCGGGACGCCCTCCCCGTGGGCGCTCAGCATGATGCCCGCCTCGTCACCGGGGAGCAGCTCCGCCCGCAGCTTGAGGCTCAGCGCGACCGCGAAGGCGTCGAAGCCGCTGCCGAGGTTGGCGCTGCTGCACGGAACATCGACGGTGGCGATGGGCGGCATGGTGTGCGCCGAGTATGCCGACCCGGTGACGCGCCGCGCTGCTTCATCCGCCGAGCGCGGCCACCTCGGAGTGGCGAAAGCAGCTCGTCAGGTGATCGTTCACCATCCCGGCCGACTGCATGAACGCGTAGCAGATCGTCGGTCCCACGAAGGTGAAGCCGGCGCGTCGCAGCTGCGTGCTGAACTCCCTCGAGACCGATGTCTCCGCCGGCACGGTCCCCGGCTCGCTGAAGCGATTCTGGAGCGGCGCCCCGCCGACGAAACTCCAGAGCCAGGCATCGAAGGCGCCGGCGACGCCATCGGTCAGTGCCACGTAGGCGCCCGCGTTGCGGATGAAGGCATCGATCTTGGCCCGGTTGCGGACGATCCGGGTGTCAGCCAGCAGGCGGGCGCGGTCCGCATCGGTATACGCGGCCATGCGCGTCGGGTCGAAGCCGTCGAACGCGGCGCGGTAGCCGTTACGGCGGCGCAGGATGGTCAGCCACGACAGGCCGGCCTGCGCGCCCTCCAGGCAGAGCAGCTCGAACAGCTCCCGATCGTCGTGGGTCGGGACGCCCCACTCGGTGTCGTGATACGCCATGTACTCCGGGTGCTCGATCCCTGCCCAGGGGCAGCGCTCGCGGCTCACCCGGGCATCATGCCGCCTAGATGTTGGACGTGTCGCAGGCGTTCGGGTCGGCGGAGTCGTAGCCCGTGCGGAACCACTGCTGGCGCTGCGCCGAGGAGCCGTGCGTCCAGGTGTCCGGGTTGACCTGGCCCTGGGTGCGCTCCTGGATGCGGTCGTCGCCCACCGCCGAGGCCGCGTCGAGGGCCTGCGCGATGTCGTCTGCCGTCAGCGGTTCCAGGATGCCCGTCTCGGCGGCATTGCCCGCCCAGACGCCGGCGAAGCAGTCGGCCATCAGCTCGATCTGCACCTGCGTCCCATCCGCGCCGGTCGACCCGCCGCTGGATTGCAGCAGTCCGAGAAGATCCTGGACGTGGTGACCGTATTCATGCGCCACCACGTACGCCACCGCGAAGGGACCGCCCTCCGCGCCGAAGTCCGACTCGAGCTGATCGAAGAAGGTCAGGTCCAGGAAGACCTTGCCGTCCGGCGGGCAGTAGAAGGGGCCGACCTGCGATGTCGCGGTGCCGCACCCGGTCTCGGTGACGTCGGAGAAGAGGACCGTGTCGGCGGTCTGGTAGTTGTCGAGCGTGTTGCTCCAGTACTCCTCGATGCTGGTCACGTAGCCGGCGATGCGGCAGTCCTCGCGCTGGTTGGCGATCTCGCCGGTGGTGCACGTGGCACTGACGTCGCTGCTCGGGTTGACCGCCGTTCCGCCGCCACCGCCACCGGTGGGTGCGGGGATGGAGACCTGGCCGTTGGTGAGGAGATAGATGGCGAGCACCACGAGCGTCCCGAGTCCGCCACCGATGGCGACACGACCGCCGCGGCCCATGCCGCGGCGGTCCTCGATCTTCCCTGGGTCGATCTGGGCATCTGGTCTGAATGTCATGGCGGCATCCCCTGAGCAGGAAGCATGCCGAGAGATTGCTGGCTCGGCGAACAAGCTGCAAGGGATCGTCGCGCCGCCTGACGGAGTGAGCAGATGTCGTGGGGTAGCGCAACGGCGCCAAGCGTCACGGACGGCATGCGTCACCCGTCGTCGCTCGGCTATCCTGCGCAGCGTGAGCGACCCGACCGCAGCCCCCATCCGCATCCTCCTGGTCGACGACCACGCGGTCGTACGCCGTGGCCTGCGCGGCTTCCTGGAGCTGCAGGACGACATGGAGGTGGTGGGCGAGGGCGAGGATGGCACCCAGGCGGTGGCCCTTGCCCAGCAGCACCGGCCGGACGTGATCCTGATGGATCTGCTGATGCCGAAGATGGACGGGCTGACCGCGATCGCCACCATCAAGCAGGCGCATCCTGAGGTCGAGATCGTGGCCGTCACCTCGTTCATCGAGGAGGAGAAGGTCACCGCCGCCCTCGAGGCCGGCGCCTCCGGGTACCTGCTCAAGGACGCCGAGGCAGAAGAGGTGGCAGATGCCATCCGGGCCGCCTATGCCGGCGAGGTTCACCTGGACCCGGCCGTGGCGCGCCTGCTCGCGCAGCGCATGCGTTCGCGCAAGAACGAGGAGCCGGTCGAGCCACTCACGGCGCGTGAGAAGGAGGTGCTCGCCCAGCTGGCGAAGGGCGCCTCCAACAAGGAGATCGCGTACGAGCTCGACATCACCGAGCGGACGGCGCGCACGCACGTCTCCAACATCCTCGGCAAGCTCGGGCTGGCGTCGCGCACCCAGGCCGCGCTGTGGGCGGTGGAGCACAAGCTCACCTGACCCTGGCGGCACGTCGCGCGCTCCGCGCCCGCTGGGCGTGACGAGACCCCGACCGGGAGACCAGTCGGGGTCGTGCGTCGCGAGGGATCGGACCGGCTACTCGACGACCAGGCTCCCCCTCATGCCGGGATGGAGCGAGCATTCGAAGAAGTAGGTGCCGGCGTCGAGGGCGGGAACCTCGTAGACGACAGTCCCCTTCTCGGTGACGGCTCCCTCGAACAGCCTGGTGGCCTTCGAGGAATCGGTGTAGATCACCAGGTTGTGCGGCATCGCGTCGTTGTTGGTGAAGCCGATGGTGAACGCCTCCCCGGCGGGAGCGGTGACCACGGCCTGGTCGAACGCCATGTCGGAGGCGCTGACCTGGACATCGGCGGCCGATGGGTCGGCGGAGGGCTGCCCCGCCGACGCCCCCGAGCAGGCGGCCAGGGTGGCCGTCAGCAGGAGGGCGACGCCGGCGAGGGCGGTGCGGGGACGCATCGGTCAGGCGGCCTCGCCGGAGCGCTGTCCGAAGACCGATGCGAAAGCGGTGCGAACCATGGCGACCGGGCTGCCGTAGACGCGGGTGGCGTCGACCGCGACGAGCGCGATCAGCACGACCTCGATGCCCTTGGCGATGAAGGCGGTCGAGTAATAGGGGCCCTGGATCGCCCAGCCGACGATCGTCATGACGGCGTAGCCGGCGAGCGCGATGCGGGGGAACCAGCTGAAGCGCTCGATGATCGGCAGGGGAGCGGCGGCCCCGATGACGTACAGGCCCGCGAGGCCGGCGTAGCCGAGCGCGTTCAGGGTGAAGAGCAGGCCACCCAGGGTCAGGTGGATGTAGCCGGTCGAGAGGGCGAGCGCGGCGATGACGGCGGTGAGACCGACGCCAAGGGCGCGGCTGCCGGGGCGGGAGGCGATGGCTGCGAACATTGTGCGGTTCCTCACTCAGGTGGGTTGGTCGGTAGTGACGTGCCAACAGGTTCGCCCCGTGGGATGGCCGCTCCATCGGGCCAATGGCCAGCGCCGGAGACCGCCCTTCGGCCCATGCCGGGGTCGGCCGGATGACGTAGCGAGGAGTGGCGAACCCCGCCTCGGGATCCGCGAGCGGGATGCCGTATCCTGCGCGGGCCATGACGGGGAACCAGCGCGCCACACCCGCCAGCCGCGACGCCGAGCTGGGCTACGGCGACGCCCTGCTGCGCCGCAACGTCGAGGAGGCTGCCCGCCTGCTCGGCGCCGACGGGGCGATGGTCTATCTGCTCGACCCGGCCGACGGCCTGCTGCATTTCGCGCACGACGCGGGCATCGGCAACCTCGAGGCCCAGCACCTCATCCGCGGGCTGGTGCTCGAGCCGGGGGTCGGGATGTTCGGGGCCGCGGTGGCCTCGCACCAGGTGAGCGTCACCGGCGATTACCGACGCGACGAGCGGTTCCCGCATTCCAGGGTCGCGGATCGCATCGCCGCGGTCGCCAACATGCGTTCCATGGCCGTCGCCCCGCTGCTCGTCGAGGGTGAGCCGCTCGGCGCGCTCGGCGCGTACAGCTCGCGGATCGACGACTTCGGTGAGGCGGAGGTGGCGCTGCTCCGCGCGCTGGCCGACCACGCCGCGATCGCGATCGCCAACCAGCGCCTCCTGGAGCGGGTGCGCCTGCAGGCCGATGAGCTCGCGCATCGGCTCGACGCGCAGCAGACGCTGCAACGCATCGCGGCGCGAATCACCGCCATCCGCGACCCCGCGGAGGTGCTGCAGTCCATCGTCGACTCGGCGGCCCGCCTCCTTCGCTCCGATGGCGGCCACCTGACCCTGCTGCAGCCGGACGGGGTCAACCTGCGCCCGATCGTGATGGCCGGCGAGATGGACGACGACACGCGCGCGTGGCTGTCGCGGATGGACTTCCCGATCGGGGGCGGCATCAACGGTCTCGCCGCCGAGCGCTTCGAGGCGGTGAGCACCGCCGACTACCTCGCCGACCCGCGCATCCCGCACGAGGGCGACGACGACGATGTGGCGCGCCGCATGGGGCTGCGTGGGATGGCGTCGGCCCCGCTGCGTGCGCCGGACGCGTCGATCCTCGGGACGCTCGCCGTGTCGTCGGAGACGCCGCGCGAGTTCACCGCCGACGAGCTTGACCTGCTGCAGAGCCTCGCCGACCAGGGCGCCATCGCCATCAGCAACGCCCGCCTCGTGGAGCGGCTGACGACCTCGGAGGAGCGGTACCGATTCCTCGTCGAGAATGCGCCCGACGTGATCTGGGCGGTCGACCGGCGCGGCGTCCTCACGTACGTTTCCGAGACGGCGGAGCGGCTGACCGGCTGGGCGCCGGCGGACCTGCTGGGCCGGCACTTCGGCATCCTGGTCGGCGAGGCGTGGCGCGAGGAGTCGCGGCGACGCTGGAAGGAGACCCGCCGCCGGCCAGCGGATCGCCACGAGTATCGCTACGAGCTCCTGCGCCGCGATGGCTCCAGCGTGCCGGTGGAGATGACCAGCGCCGGAACCGTGGTGGATGGCGGCTTCGCCGGCGCCCACGGTGTGCTGCGCGACGTGAGCGAGCAGGTCCGCCTGGAGACGGAGCTGCGGCGCCACGCCGAGGACCTGGCGCGCCTCGTGGAGTCGCAGCGCACGATGGCCGGCATCGCTCAGCAGATCGCGGCCATCCGCGACCCGGACGTGCTGCTGCAGCGCACGGTCGACGAGGCGGCACGCCTGCTCGGCGCGAACGGCGGCCGGATCGACCTGGTCGCCAAGGAGCCGGGGGTGCTGGCGTGGGCGTACGGCGCCTCCGAGATCGACCAGCCGGTGCCCGACGCCCCGCCCGACGCGATCGTGCACGTCGACGAGGGCGTCTCCGGGCAGGCCTTCACCGAGCGCCGGGTGGTGCGCACCGGCGACTATCGGACCGATCGCAGCTTCGGGCACACCGCGACGTCGGACCAGTTCGTGCGCCAGCACGCCATCCGCTCGGTGATGGCCGCTCCGCTCATCGGGGAGGCTGGCGCGCTGGGGACGCTGACTGTGCACTCGCCGCAGCGCGATGCCTTCACCGACGCGGACGGCGAGGTGCTGAGCATCCTGGCCGGGCAGGCGGCCATCGCGGTCACCAACGCGCGGCTGTACGCAGAGCTGCAGCGGCGCGTGGAGACGCAGGCCACGGTCGCCGCCATCAGCGCCGAGATCGCGGCACTGCGCGACCCGAGCGCCGTGGTGCAGCGCACCGTCGACGAGGCCAAGCGCCTGCTGGACGCGGACGCGGCGCTCATCAACCCGGTCGACGCGGGCAGCGCCCAGCTCGACTGGGCGGTCGCTGCGGCCCCGGCTGACGAGCCGGTCGACGACGTGGAGGTGCCGGTAGGAACCGGGATCAGCGGTCTCGCCTTCTCCCAGGGACTGGTCGTGCGCACCGGTGACTACCTCGCGGACACCTCGTTCGAGCATGTGCCGGCCCTCGACGCCTACATCGAGCGGCGCGGCATGCGCTCGGTGATGACGGCACCCCTGGTCAGCACGGACGGCCCGATCGGAACGCTGACCGTCCAGTCGCGGCACGGGCATGCCTGGTCCGCCGAGGACGAGCAGCTGCTCAGCCTGCTGGCGGACCAGGCCGCCATCGCCATCACCAACGCCCGCCTCTACGACGAGCTGACCCAGTCCGAGAAGCGCTACCGGTTCCTCGTCGACAACAGCCCCGACATGATCTGGTCGATGGATGCGCAGAGCCGCTTCACCTTCGTCAGCGAGGCGGTCGAGCGGCTCTCGGGCCACAAGCCGGAGGAGGTCATCGGCCAGCACACGGATCTCCTGACCAGCGCCGGCTCCATCCCCATGGCCCGCGACGCGGTCGCGGAGATGGTCAAGCATCCCGAGGTCGAGCACCGCATCAAGCTCGAGATTCCGCACGTCGACGGCCACGTCGTGCCGGCCGAGATCCTGATGCTGCCGACCATCGTGGACGGGGAGTTCGCCGGCGCTCACGGATCGGTCCGCGACGTGAGCGAGCGCGAGCACCTGGAGGCCAGCCTGCGCGAGCAGTCGGCCGCGCTCGCCCGTCGGATCGACTCGCAGCGGCGCCTGCTGCTCATCAACCAGCAGCTCCTCTCGACCCTCGACCCGCGCGGCGTGCTCGACCTCGTGGCCGACGGCCTCAAGGAGGTGGTCGAGTACGACAACCTGGCCGTGTACCGGATGGATACCGATGCCGACGTGCTGGCGCCGGTGCTCGCGCGCGAGCGCAACGCCGACGCGGTGTTCGGCTTCCCGATCCCGCGCGGCCAGGGCCTGACGTGGTGGAGCGTGGAGCATCGCGAGCCGGTGCTCCTCAACGACGCGCTCGACGATCCGCGAGTGATCCAGATCCCCGGCACCCCGATGGAGGAGGAGGCGATCGTCATCGTGCCGCTGATCGCCGGGGACGAGGTGATCGGGGCGATGAACATCGGGCGGATGGGCGGCCCGCGGGTGGGCTTCACGGAGAACGACTTCGAGCTGGTCCAGCTCTTCGCCGGACAGGCGGCCGTGGCGATCACCAACGCGCGCCTGTACGACGAGCTTCGTCAGCGCTCCGACGCCCAGCGCACCCTGGCCGAGATCGCCGCCCAGATCGCCGGACTCCACGATCCGGAGTCCGTCATCCAGCGCTCGGTGACCGATGCGGCTCGCCTGCTGCGCGCCGACCGCGCCCAGGTGAACCTGGTGACCGATGGCGGGACTGGCCTCGACCGACCCATCGCCGCGGCGCCGGATCCGCCGTCCGACGACGACGTGGTGGTGCCCATCGGCTCCGGCATCGCCGGGCGGGCAGCGGCCGACAAGACGGTGTGCTGGACCGGCGACTACCTGGCCGACGAGACATTCCCGCACGACGAGGGCGACGAGCGCATCCGCGCCCAGGGGATCCGCTCCATGATGTCGGCCCCCCTCATCGGCCCGGACCGCCTGATCGGGACGATCACCGTCCAGTCATCGGTCGCCAACGCGTTCGATGCGGACGACGGGGTGCTGCTCAAGCTGCTTGCCGACCAGGTCGCCATCGCGGTCACCAACGCGCGCCTCTACGAGGAGCTCGGCGAATCGGAGCGCCGCTACCGGCACCTGGTCGACAACTCGCCGGACATCGTGTGGAGCATCGACGCCGACGGCAACTTCACGTTCTTCTCCGACTCGCTCGAATCGCGGACCGGCTGGAGGCCGGAGCAGCTGCTCGGCAAGCCGTTCACCGTGCTGACCGACCCGGGCACCCAGCTGGCCGCGCTGGCCGCCTGGGACCAGCTGCGGGCCAATCCCGAGGGTGAGCAGCGAGTGCGTCTCTCGCTGCCGATGGCCGATGGCCAGGTGTCCCCGGCAGAGGTCGCCATGACCGGCACCGTGGTCGACGGCCGCTTCGCCGGCGCACACGGCGCGGTCCGCGACATCGGCGAGCGCGAGCGGCTGGAACGATCGCTGCGACGCCAGGCAGGGGAGCTGGCGGCAGGCCGCGAGCGCGCCAACCTCGCCCGGGAGCTCCACGATTCAGTCACCCAGGCGCTCTTCAGCATGGGCCTCACCACGCGGTCGCTGGAACTGCTCCTGCAGCGGGACCCGGAGGCCGCCAAGGGCAAGCTGGCCGAGCTGCGGGACCTGCAGCGGGATGCGCTGGCCGAGATGCGGACGCTGATCTTCGAGCTGCGCCCCTCCTCGCTCGAGTCGGACGGCCTGCTGCAGGCGATCCGCACCCACGCCGAAGCCGTGCAGGGGCGGACGGGCATGAGCGTCGCCGTCATCGCGGTCCCAGATCCGCTCGAGGAGAGCGGCCAGGCGCGTGCCCCGATCGAGGTCGAGGAGGCCCTCTACCGCATCGCGCAGGAGGCGCTCCACAACGTGGTCAAGCACGCCAACGCGCGCACGACGCGCATCGAGCTTTCGCGGGACGCGGACCAGCTGCGCCTGGAGGTGACCGATGACGGAGTCGGCTTCGACCCGCTGCAGATCCCGCGCGGCCACCTGGGCGTCGCCGGTATGCGGCAGCGCATCGAGCAGCTCGGCGGCTCGTTCAGCGTGACCTCGACACCCGGGAGCGGCAGCCAGGTGACGGTGGCCATCAGCTCCGGCGCGATCGTGGCGGTCGCCGCGCGCTCCACCGAGGACGACGAGGAGCCGGCGCTGACCGGGAGCTCCTCGGCCGATTGACGTAGGCACGCGCGGCGCGGCGACCGATGCGACGGCCGGCGCGGCGCCCCAGACTCCGTTCCATGTCGCCAGCTGCTCTGCCCCTGCCCGCACCGGTTCCGCCCCGGGTCGTCATCGTCGATGTCGACCGCCGCGTGCAGCAGAGCCTCGCCGACGTGCTGGAGCTGGGTGGCCTGCGCGTGGTGGGCACCGCCGGCGACGTGCGGTCCGCCCTCGAGACGGTGGAGCGGATGCGACCCGACGTGCTGCTCATCGACCCGCGCCTGCCGGACATCACCGCCGGTGAGGCGCTGCTCTCGTCGCTCGCCCTCGGCTGGCCGCACCTGCGCGTGGTGCTGATGGGCTGGTCGGAGGGCCTCGAACACGCGGCGCCAAGTCCGCGGAGCGCCGTCGTCGCCAAGAACGCCGACCCCGACGCGTTCGTGGCCGCCGCCATCGAGGCGTGCTGCCCGGTCTAGAGACCCATCGCGGCGCGGATGGCGCCGAGCTCGGCGGGGACCGGGGTGAGCGTTCCCTCCTCGCCCTGGATGGCGTCCGGGTCCTTGAGCCCGTGGCCGGTCAGGATGCAGACCACCACCTCCTCCGGACCGATGCGCCCCTCGCGCGCCAGGCGCCGCACGCCGGCCACCCCCGCCGCGGATGCCGGCTCGCAGAAGATGCCCTCCAGTCGCACGATGTCGCGCTGCGCGGCCAGGATCTCCTCGTCACTGACCGCTTCGATGATCCCGCCGGATTCGTCGCGTGCGGCCACCGCGCCCGCCCATGACGCCGGGTTGCCGATCCTGATGGCGGTGGCCACCGTCTCGGGTGCCGCCACCGGCGCGCCGCGCACGATGGGCGCGGCGCCATCGGCCTGGAAGCCGAGCATGCGCGGATTGGCGTCGACGGCCCGGAATCCGCGCCACGCGGCGGTGATGTTGCCCGCGTTGCCGACCGGCAGCGCCACGGCGTCCGGCGCCCGTCCCAGCGTGTCGCAGATCTCCCAGGCCACCGTCTGCTGGCCGCTGATGCGATCCGGGTTGATGGAGTTGACGACGACTGCGACGCCGTCCTCCCCGAGCCGGCGCGTGGCTTCGAGCGCCTCGTCGAAGTTGCCGTCGACCATCACCAGCCGCGCCCCGGCGGCGAGCGCCTGGGCGAGCTTGCCGCGCGCCACCTTGCCCGCCGGCAGCAGGACGAAGCAGGGCAATCCGGCCGCGGCCGCATAGGCCGCCGCACTGGCCGAGGTATTGCCGGTCGAGGCGCAGACCACCGCCTGCGCGCCACGGCCCACCGCGCGGTTGACCGCCAGCACCATGCCGCGGTCCTTGAAGCTGCCGGTCGGGTTGGTGCCCTCGAACTTGAGGTGCAGGTTCGCGAGCCCCAGCTCCTCGCCCAGCCGGCGGGCACGGATGAGCGGGGTGAAACCCTCCCCCAGGGTGAGGGGGAACGGCTCGTCGGCAGGCTCTGCCAGGCGGTCGCGGTAGCGCTCGAGGAGTGACGTCATGGGGCGGGAGTGTA
>JBDTQJ010000041.1:0-15192 GCA_039932235.1 Chloroflexota bacterium | reverse complement strand
CGCTGGCAACGTCGTTGCGCAGCGCCGCGGACCGAATGGCGGCTCAGCCGGCGGGCTGAGCCACGACGCAGTCCGGCAGGTCGCCGGGGAGCAGCGGACGCGGGGTGACCTGGTAGGTATGGTCACCGGAGCTGAACCGCACGAGCTGGTTCGCCTGGGCCAGCACCTCGTACCACCTCTCGGCGTCCGCGCCCGAAACAGTGCCGCACCGCGCGCCCTCCAGGATCGGATACGGGTCGCCGAAGGTGGCCGCGTCGCCGTCGGTCGGCCACTCGACGATGCCACCCGGGATGCCCGACGGGTCGGCTGGCTCGCCGTCGACATTGGCGACCAGCAGGCGCAGCGACTCGGCGCGATAGTCGTGCCAATCGGTCTCCTCCCAGGCGGATGCCGGGATGAGCTGATCGAGCTGGGTGAGGTTGTCGTACAGCGGCGCGAGGGCCAGATGCGCCTGCCGCTCGCGCTCGGTCATGGTCGGGGGCATCTCCTGCGGGGTCCGGTACGATCCCAACGCCCCGACCTTGACGACCACCTCACGGCCGTCCGCGTGCAGGGTAAAGACCGTCAGTGGCGCGTCAAGGGTGAGCGACTCCTCCGTGAAGGTGGCGCTCTCAGCGAAGAAGCCGGTTTCCGCGATGCGCTCCAGGACCAGCTGCAGGCCCGCCTCGCTCAGGCGCCGGCTCATGACGGCGGGCAGGGCCGGACCGGGGAAGATGGCGATCTGCGCGCCCTGCAGGATGACCGTCCCGTCGCCGGCGATCGTCAGCGGTGGCAGCTGGCCGAAGACCATGTCGGGGCGCAGCATTCCGCCCTCGTAGGTGATGGCGAGGACCAGGTCGGAGGCACCCGTCGGGTGGGCGATGCCGGAGCCGTCGTCGGGCGACGCCGAACCCCCCGGGCCGCCGCTGCCGCCCGCCGAACCCGAACCGCCGCAGGCTGCGAGCGTCAGGGTCATGGTGGCAATCACGAGTGCCGCGCGGGCTCGGGGGGTGGGTCTCATGGCGCGATGGACGCCGCGCGGCGCGCATCGGTTCCAGCGGGGCACAATGGCTCGGTGCTCCGCGCCCGATCCCTCGTTCCGCTCCTCGTGGCGCTGGCTGTGCCAACGGCCGCGCTGGCCCACGGCGCGTCGCAGCCGGCGCCGACCTTCCCCGGCGTTCTGCTCGAGTGGCGCCTCGACCCGCTGCCGCTCGCCGGGATCGTCGCGGCGGGGATCGCCTATGTGGCGCTCGCGGCCGCGGTGGGGCGACGGCACCCGCGCAATCCGCCGCGCGCCTGGCGGACCGCCGCATTCCTGGGAGGGCTCGCTGCGATCGGGGCGGCACTCCTCTCGCCGATCGAGGCCTACGAGAGCACCCTCTTCAGCGTCCACATGGTCCAGCATCTCCTGCTGGAGCTCGTCGCGGCCCCGCTGCTGCTGCTGGGCGCGCCGATCACGCTGCTCCTGCGCGCCGCGCGGCCCGGCCCGCGGCGGCTGATGCTGGGCGTCCTGCACAGCCTCCCCATGCGCGTCATCTCCTTCCCGCTGCTCGCGTGGCTGCTCTTCGCCGGGGTCAACTGGGGCTGGCACTTCTCCACCCTGTACGACCAGGCGCTCGAGAACCAGGCCCTGCACTACCTCCAGCACGCGAGCTTCCTGCTGGCGGCGCTCCTGTTCTGGTGGCCGGTCATCGGTGCCGATCCGTCGCCGTGGCGGCTGCCCCACCCGGTGCGTCTCTTCTACCTCTTCCTGGCGATGCCGCAGAACTCGTTCCTGGGGGTGGCGATCATGAGCGCCGGCGGCGTCCTCTACCCGCACTACGCGACCAACCTGCGCGCCTGGGGACCGAGCCCGCTGGACGACCAGTCGCTGGGCGGGATCCTCATGTGGGTCGGCGGGGACATGGCCTTCCTGATCGGCATGGCGTGCGTGGTCGGGATGTGGGTCCGGGCCGAGGACCGACGCACCGCGCGCCTGGATGCGCGGCTCGACGCGGAGGGACGCTAGGCGATCGGCAGCCGGATGAGGGTGTCGACGGCGACGGCAGCGAAGAGCAGGGTCAGGTAGCTGATGCTGAACCGGAAGAGCTCGATGGCCGCCCGCGGGCTGGCCGCGTCGCGCCGGATGCGGAGCGCGTAGAGCACGAACAGCGCCCCCAGGCCGACGGCTGCGACGAGGTAGATCCAGCCCATCCCGGCAACCGGCAGCAGGATCAGGCTGACCGCCACCAGCAGGATGGTGTAGATGACGATCTGGCGCGCCGTCTCCACCTCGCCCCGCACCACCGGCAGCATCGGGACCCTGGCGGCCTCGTAGTCACCGCGGTAGCGGAGCGCGAGCGCCCAGAAATGCGGCGGCGTCCAGTAGAAGACGATGCCGAACAGGATGAGCGCCGGCACCTCCACCCGCCCGGTCACGGCGGCCCACGCCACCAGCACGGGAACGCAGCCGGCGGCCCCGCCGATGACGATGTTCTGCGGGGTGCTGCGCTTGAGCCACATGGTGTAGACGAAGACGTAGAACGCAATCGCGCTCGCCGCGAGCAGGGCGGACAGCAGGTTGACGGTGACGGTGAGGAAGACGAACGAGACAACGCTGAGGCCGATTCCGAACGCAAGCGCGGCGCGCGGGGTGATGGCATGGCTCGGCAGCGGACGGTGCCGCGTGCGGCGCATCACGTCGTCGATGTCGCGGTCGATCACCTGGTTGATGACGTTGGCCCCGCCCGCCGCCATCGTCCCGCCCAGCACCACCGCCGCCATGAGCCAGACCGATGGGAACCCGCCCTGCGCCAGGACCATGGTCGGCACGGTCGTCACCAGCAGCAGCTCGATGATCCGCGGCTTGGTCAGCGCGACGTACGCCCGCAGCGTGTCAGCCGCCCCTGGCGGGCGATGCGGGTCGTCCGCGAGCGCACCGGCGCGGACCGCCAGCTCGTCGCGGCGCAGGCGCCGGATGCCCAGGTACAGCCACGCGAACGTCCCCCACAGCGCTGCGCCCACCGCGAGATGCGGTACCACGAACCAGGCGGACAGCTGCGACCACACGTTGGCGCCGCCAAGCGCGACCTGGACGAGCACCAGGACCACCGCGGCCGCCGCGAGGCGGCGGACCAGCGGGCCTTCCGTGGCGCTGCGGATGCGCCACCAGCTCACGAGCACGAGGACGAGGACGATGACCGCCAGCAGCCGATGGGCAAACTGCACAGCCTGCTGGCTCACCACGAGGTCGGGCAGCAGCTGGCCGTTCATGAGCGGGAAGTCGGCGAAGGCAAGTCCCGCCCCGTGGCCGGTGACCCACGAGCCGAGCAGCATCTGGGCGACCACCGCCACCGCGGTCAGCCCGACCAGCCGCTGCAGTCGCGAATCAGCGGCGCGAGCGGGCATCGGTCCGCGGGCGGCGCGGTCGGCGATGAAGATGGTGGCGGCGAAGACCGTCATCGCCATCCCGAGGTGGACCGTGACCAGGTCGGCGCGGAGGCCCTCGCTGACCACGAAGCGACCGAGGAGCGACTGCACGATCACCAGCACCCCCGCGGTGATTGCTGCGCCGAGGAGTGGCAGGTCGCGCCGCTTCTGCGCGCTGAACAGCGTCCACAGGCCGACGATCGCGACCAGCGGCCCCACCGCGAGCGCGGCGATGAGGCGGTGGGTGTGCTCGATCCAGGCGTGGAGCTGCGCCGGCGGGACCCAGTCGTTGAACGCGAAGCAGCCCGGCCAATCCGGGCAGGCAAGCCCGGAATCGGTCGCCCGCACCAGCCCACCGGCGCTGATCAGCACGAAGGTGGCGACGGCGGCGGCGAGAGCCAGGGTCGCGTAACGGGTCAAGCGGTCCTCCGGCACGGTCCGCAGCGCGGACGCGGCCTCAGGTGAGCGGGGCGGAAGGTGGCCGCGAGGATGATACCGGTCGTGCGGACGAGCGTCGCGTGGCGGCCCGCCGTTCGGCGCGGCGAGCCTGCGGCACGAATCGCAGCGGAGCGGGGATGAGCGGCACCAGGCGCCGCGAAATGACGGCGAGACGCTGGACCCCCGCATCCCGGCGGGCGGACCACGGGATGCCGTACTGGCGTCGCACCTCCGGATGGAGGACCGCATCGGAGGCCAGATGCGCCACGTCCCACACGAAGCGAGGCGGAAGCGAGGTTGGATAGCGGACCGCCTCCGCGAGCTCGAGCGCGGTCGGCGACACGCGCACCTCGCCGCTCGCCACCATGTCGGCCATGAAGGCGCGGAGCTCCCGCAGCGTCGGCGGCACGACGTCGGCCGGGACCCCGAGCCGGATCGCGATGTCGCGTGCCTCGGCGTGATACGCCTGCGCCGCCTCAGGCGTCAGCGGCGCCACGAAACGGTCGTAGATGCGCAGGGCGGTGTCCACCAGCGTGGCGTGGACCCAGAGCAGCAGCCGCGGATCGCGGGCGTCGTACGCCGTCCCGCTCTCCGGGATCGTGCCGCGCACGGCGGCGTGGATCGCGTTGATGCGGCGAATCGCCGCCTCCGCCTGGGCCTGCGTGCCGAACACCACGGCCAGTGTCGCGCTCAGCGTGCGGCGCAGGCGCGCGAAGGGGTCGTCGCGAAAGGTCGAGTGCTGCGCGACGCCGGCGGCCACGGCCGGGTGGGCCAGCTGGAGCAGCAGGGCGCAGGTTCCGCCGCCCAGGACGAGCACTTCGCGGTCGATGCGCCAGGCCATGCTGCCGGGGCCGAACAGCCCGCTGACGCGCTCCGCCGCGGGCGTCGCACCCGTCATCCGAACGCGGAGCGGTCCCCGCCGCGCCGGCGGCCACCTCCGCCCAGGGCACGCAGGACAAGGCCCACCACCACGCCTGCCACGAAGCCGCCGATGTGGGCCATGTACGCCACCCCGCCGCCGGTCTCCTCGGTGACGGCGAAGGCGCCGATGCCGTTGACAAACTGCAGTGCCGCCCACAGGCCGATGGCCACCAGCGCCGGCACCTTGGTCACGATGCGGAAGAGGAAGACGGTCACCCGGTTGCCGGGGAAGAGGACGATGTAGGCGCCCAGGACGCCGGAGATGGCGCCCGATGCGCCGAGCGTCGGGATCGTCGAGTCGGGGCTGATGGCGATCTGGGCCAGCGAGCCGATCACGCCTGCAGCCAGGTAGAACAGCAGGTAGCGGATGCGGCCCATGCGGTGCTCGACGTTGTCGCCGAAGACCCACAGAAAGAGCATGTTGCCGCCGATGTGCAACCACCCGCCATGCATGAACATGCTCGTCAGCAGGGTGAGCCAGATCGGGCTCGGGCCGGGCTCCTGCGGGATCTGGCCGGTCTGGCCGTCGACAGTGATGGGGGTCGGCTCGACGAGATCGGTGCCATGGGTGATCTCGAAGGGCACCGCTGCGTAGCCGTAGGTGAACTCGTCCCCGCTCGAGCTGCCGGCGCCCTGGAGGACCAGGAAGACGATCACATTGAGTGCGATGAGGGCCAGGCTGACGATCGCAGGCCCGTGGCCGGGCTCGTTCTCGTCGCCGATCGGGAACATCGGGCTCTGGGCTCCTGGTGGGGTGGCCGTTCGCGAAGCGGGCGAATGATACCCGGCCAGCGCCGGGCGTTCAGCCGGGTGCCGGGGCGGGCTCCAGCTCCGCCGCGCCCGTCTCCTCGTTGCGAATGCCGGCGGCATTGACCGCGGCGCCGGCGCCGCACAGGAGGGCGGCGATCAGCATCGCGAGGCGGAAGGCATCGGTCGATGCGTCGCGGGCCGCGAGCCGCTCGGCCTCGGTGGCCGACGCTGCGGGCGCGTTGAGCGGCGGGAAGGCCTGGCGCACGGCCGCCGACGCGGTATCGGCGGGAATCTCTTCCGCGAGCCGACCGTAGAACGTGGCGCTCACGGCAATGAAGATCACCGCGGTCGCCAGCAAGGGACCGATGCGGCTGATGGCGTTGTTGATGGCCGAGGCGAGTCCCGAGTTGCCGGTCGGGACCGATGACATGAGCGCGGTGGTGAGCGGCGCCACCAGCATCGCGATGCCGATCGCGAAGAGCACCAGGCCCGGCAGCACGTCGACGAAATAGCTGGCCGGCGGCACGAACGTGCCGACCTCGCTGACGTTGAGCAGCCACGGCTGGCTGTCGGCCGGGAAGCGGACGTACCAGAGCAGGCCGAGCGCCATGAGTGCCGGCCCGACCGCCATGAAGATCCGCGGGCCGCGCACCCCCGCGAGCCGTCCGAAGGTGCGCGAGAAGAAGACGAGCGCAATGCTGATGGGGATGCCGGCAAAGCCGGAGGCGGCCGCCGTGTAGCCGATGGCGCCCTGCAGGTAGATGGCCGAGAAGGCGGAGAGCACGTAGAGCGCGCCATAGACCAGGAGGGTCGAGATGTTGGTGACCGTGAAGTTCCGCGACCTGAAGAGCGACGGCGGGACCAGCGGATCCCTCCGACGGGTCATCAGCGGCCACAGGCCGGCGGTTGCGACCGCGCCGACGACCAGCGCGATCCAGGCGGACGCATCGGTCCAGTTCTGGGCCTGGCCGCGGATCGCCCCGTAGGCGAGGCCGCCGACGGCGACCGCGATGGCCCCCGCGCCCAGCCAGTCGAAGCGTGGCGGCGCGTCGGGATTGCGCGACTCGGCGACCTTCGCGACGGCGATCGCAACGCCGATCGCGACCAGCGGCACATTGATCAGGAACGCCACCCGCCAGCCCCAGGTGTCAACCAGGAAGCCGCCCAGCGGCGGGCCGAGCAGCACCAGCGCGCTCGTGGCGGCGGCCCAGGTGCCGAATGCCGCTCCCCGCTGGGGACCGTCGAAGGTGGCGGTGATGATGGCCAGCGAGGTAGGAACCAGCAGCGCGCCGAACGCCCCCTGTGCCAGGCGTGCCGCGATGAGCAGCTCCATCGACGGGGCGAGGCCGCAGAGCAGCGACGTCACGCCGAAGCCCGCCAGCCCGATGACGAACATCCGGCGCCGCCCGTAGGTGTCGCCCAGGGCGCCTGCCAGGATGAGCAGCGACGCCAGGGTCAGCAGGTAGCCGTTGACGATGTAGGTCTGCGCTTCCAGCGAGCCGACCAGGCTGGCGGGCAGCTGCTCCGCGATGGCGCGCAGCGCGACGTTCACCACCGTCGAGTCGAGGAAGACGATCCCCGAACCGATGACCACGGCGACGAGGGTCCAGTTGCGCGTGCTCATCCGTTCCCCAGCACATCCAGCACGTCACGGCGGGCTGCCGCTGCCACGCGTAGAAGGCCACGTCCCTCGAAGTCCCCGATGATCGCCTCGGCGATGCGCCGGGCCACGTCGGGCTCACCGAGCAGCAGGTTCGCCTTCGCCTCGAGGAGGGACAGGGATGTGGTCATCGGTGCCATCACGATCCCCTCCGCGCGCTCCCGTGCACGTGCGAAGCACACCAGCGCGGCCCGATCCCCGAGGTGAGCGAGGGCAAAACCCTCCGCCCCATCCAGTCCGATCTGGTCGCCGATGTCGTCGGGCCGGGAGCCTACCCGCGCCTCCCGGACGATGGCGAGTGCCTCTGCGGCGCGTCCGAGCTCCACGAGGCTGGTCGCCCACGCGGCCGTTTCGCCCACGATCACGGATTCGTCGCCCATGCGACGGAGATATTCGACGTGAGCTCGTCGAAGCGCCTCAGCGAGCTCGCGGTCGCCCTCGAGGCCAGCGGCCACGGCGACGAAGCTGGCGGTGCTACGCGCACGGCGCTCGCTCCCCGTCTGTCGGTAGAGCGTCGCCAGTCGCTCGATGACCTCGCGGACCTGACCGACCGATATCGCGCCGGACATGTACTGGTTGCGACCGACGTTCGCGGCGAAACCGGCATCGAACAGCGGCCCGCCATCCTCGCCAATCGACGCTGCAAGTCGATCGAGCTCTGCCCGACCCTCCCCGGCGTTGGCGCCGGCGAACGCGAGCGCGCCTGCAATGTGATCGATGAGCTCGACCCGATAGCCGTGAATGCCAGCGGCCTCGAAGAGATCCCACGCCCGACGATAGGCCGCCAGCGCCAGGTCGGCACGACACGCCGCCCATTCGGCCCACGCCCTGGCGACCTCGAGGCGTGCCATCCCGCCGAGGTCGCCGGCCGCGCGGATGACATCCTCCCCGTCGGCCAGCATGCGACGACAATCGGAGACGCTGCGGCCGTCGCCGAACGGGTCCACGCTGATTCGGGCAACGTCGGCACGCGCTTGATCTGCCGCGTCCCCATCGGCCAGCTCTTCGATCAGTGCGGGAATGGCGGAGGCATCGCCGCTGTGAACAAGGACGTCGATCAACTCGGGAACGAAGGCTCGGCGACGCGGGCCGGCGGCGAGAGCATGGGCACGGCCGAGAAGCCCGCCGGCGGCGTTCATGTCGCGGTGCTCGAAGGCGACATGCCCGGCGGCGGCCAGGTGGACGGCCGCGCGCGAGGCGACCTCGTCCGCGTGCGCGTCGCCAGCATCGAGCTCGCGCAGGTAGCCGGCCGCCTGTTCGAGGTGGTAGCCGACAAGCTCGTCCTGCTCGAGCAGGTCGCCGTGCGACGCGAGCCAGTCGCCGAAGCGCTCGTGGAGCTCGGCACGAACCGCCTTCGGCAGCGAGTCGTAGGCGGTGTCGCGGATCAGCAGGTGACGGAAGCGGAACGCATCATCGCCGGCGATCTGGGTGCGATCGGGCCGCACCATCTCCTTGCGCATGAGCGACAGGAGCTGCCCGCCGACACCGGCGCGGTCCGCCTCGGGAGCGAGTGCGGTCACCGCGCCGCGGTGGAACACCTTGCCCTCGACCGCGCCGCGTTCGATGACGGTCCGCTCCGCCTCGTTCAGCGTGTCGAGCCGGGCCTGGAGCAGGGCCCTGATCGTCGGGGGCACACTCACCACGCCCCGCGCCTCGCGCGCGAGCGCCGCCATCTCCTCAAGGAACAGCGGGTTGCCCTCCGCGATGGTGAGGATCCGGCTCCGGGTCGCGGCGTCGAGCTCGATGCCGTCGAGGAGGGAGTCGGCCAGGGTGATCGCGTCAGCCTCACCGAGCGGCTCGAGCAGGATCGAGGTCGCATTCATCTTGCCGCCGCCCCAGCCGGGCCGGAGGTCCAGGAGCTCCGGTCGCGCGATGCAGAGCATGAAGATCGGCGCGTCGCGCGACCAGTCGACGACGTGCTCGATGAGATCGAGCATCGGCGGCTCGGCCCACTGGAGGTCGTCGAGGACGAGGACGAGCGGACGCTCGTCGGCGGCCGCCTCGAAGATCGCTCGCGTCGCGAGCTGCGTGTCGGCGGGCGTCGCACGAATCGCGTCGGCCGGCTCGACGCCGAGTTGGATGAGCATCTCGACCAGCGGCCAGTAGGTGATGCCCTCCCCATACGAGAGGGCACGCCCGCGGGCGATTGTCGCCGACTCTCCGACCGAGGCGAGGAAGTCGGCGACGAGCCGCGACTTCCCCACCCCCGCCGGACCGATGAGGGTGAAGAGGCGGCAGGTGCGGGTGGCGAGCGCATCGTCGAAGTCGCTCCGCAGCCGGTCGCGCTCTCGCTCGCGGCCGACGAGTGGCGTGTCCAGGTTGCGCGCCACGCCGGTCACCGTGCTGTCGAGCGTGATCAGCCGGTGCGCGGACACCGGCTCCGGCTTGCCCTTGAGCGCGAGGGAAACGGGCTCGCTCGTGGTCGCATCGCGGACGAGGCGCAGGGTCGCGTCGCCGAGAAGGATCTCGCCCGCGCCCGCGGCCTGTTCGAGCCGCGCCGCGACGTTCACCGCATCGCCGGTGACGAGCGTGTCGCCCTCCCCGGCCACGACATCGCCGGTGTTGACACCGATGCGTGCCTCCAGGCCAAGTGCATGGACGGTGTCGCGCAGCTCGACCGCGGCGCGGACCGCGCGCAGGGCGTCATCCTCGGTGGCGATGGGGATGCCGAACACCGCCATCACCGCATCGCCGACGAACTTCTCGACCAGGCCGTGATGCCGTTCGAGGACCACCCGTGCCGTCTCGTAGTAGCGGCGCATCATCGCCCGCAGCGCCTCGGGGTCGGTGCGGTCCCCGATCGCCGTCGACCCGGTCAGGTCGCAGAAGAGGAGAGTGACGACCTTGCGCACCTCGCGCGCGGCGGCCGCTCCGGGCATGGGCCCGCCACACCCCGGACAAAAGCCAAAGTCGTCGGGATTCTCCCGCCCGCATGCGCCGCAGATCGCCACGCCGCGAGTCTAGGCTCCCGAGGCAACTGTCACGGCGTCCGGCGCCCAGGCGTGCCGCGATGAGCAGCTCCATCGACGGGGCGAAGGCCGCAGAGCAGCGACGTCACGACCACGGCGAGGAGGGTCCAGCTGCGCGTGGTCATCGCTCGGCCAGCATGCGCTCGGCGGGCTCGATGAGGCTCCGCCGAAAGTGCTCGGTGAAGCCGTTCATGCCGCGCTCCTCGGCGTCCTTGATCAACCGCTTACCGATGTCGAGCGCGCCCATCGCGTCGCCCTCGATGAGCCGAATGAGGCCATCGACGTGGTCGAGCTGGATGGTCAGGGGCAGCATCACGATGCCCTCGGCCAGCGCGCGGGCGTGATTGATGGAGGCACGTCCCGCTGCGAGGTCGCCCTGCATGGCGGTCGCGAGGCCCGCCCCGAGCGCAATCACGATCTGGTCGGCGAGGTCATGCTCGCGAACGATCTCGCGTGCGCGTTCGACGCGCTCCATCGCCTCCTCCGGCCGTCCCAGCCGCGCCAGCATCACCGCCCAGTCACCGAGCATGTTGGCCAGCGTGCGACGGTCCCCCATCGCCTCGAGGGCTGCGGCTCGCACGCGATAGAGCCGCTCCGCCTCATCGAGCTGCCCGTCGAGCTCGGCGGCATGTACCAGGAAGCCGTACATGCTCCAGTAGCCCAGCTCGGACCCGGTCTGCCGAAGCATCTCGGCGCTTCGGCGCACTGCCGGCTCGAGCTCCCGGTAGCCGAGCTCGCCTGATACGAAACGCAGCCGCGCGAGGCTCATCTCCACCGCAGACAGAAGCAGGGGCCCTGCATCGGGACGGAGGCGCGCCACGAGGCGCTCGTATGTCCGCCGCTGCTGTCCAACCGCGTTGCCGGCGAAGGCCCCGCTCGCCATGATCATGTCGAGCATCTCGCTCTGCCGGGCCGTGTAGCCAATGGCCTCCAGGCCATCCCACGCCCGCAGGTACGCCTCGTGGGCCAGATCCCCGCGACAGGCCACCCATCCGAGGGTCGCACGGCCAAGTTCGACACGCGCCAACCCGAGCGCGTCGTCGCCGGCGCGGAAGACGCGCTCGGCCTCGTCGAGGCGCGCCGCCAGCTCGTCGACCGAAATGCCGCCGGCCAACGGGTCGACGTCGATGCGCGCGACCGTCGCGTTGGCTCGGTCGACTGCGTCGCCGCCTTGGAGCTCCACCAGCAGCGCGGCGGGCTCGCTCGGCCGGCCGAGGCGGTCGAGGGCCGCGATCAGCTCGGGCAGCAGCCGCCGGCGCGCCTTCCCTTCGGGGAGCAGCTCGTGGGCGCGACCGAGCAGGTTGGCTGTCGCGTTGATGTCGCCTCGCTGAAACGCCGCGTGGCCGGCTCGCGCGAGCCGCTCCGCCGCGCGTTCGGCGACCTCCGCCGCGTGGTGGTCGTCGGGGTCGATGTCGCGCCGGTAGCGCGTCGCCTGCTCGAGGTGGTAGCCCACCAGCTCGTCCTGCTCGACGAGGTCACCGTGCGTGTCGAGCCAGCCGGCGAATCGCTCGTGGAGCTCGGCGCGCGTAACCTTCGGCAGCGAGTCGTACGCCGTGTCGCGGATCAGCAGGTGACGGAAGCGGAACGCGTCGTCGCCGGCGAACTGGGTTCTGTCCGGGCGAACGAGCTCCTTCCGAACGAGGCCGAGCAGCTGACCACTCACCGCCTCGCGCTCCGTCGCCGGAGCCAGCGCGGTGACGGCTCCGCGATGGAACACCTTGCCCTCCACCGCCCCACGCTCGATCACCGTCCGCTCGGCGTCGCTCAGGGAGTCGAGCCGCGCCTGCAGCAGCGCCCGGATGGTGGGCGGCACGCTGACGACGCCGCGAGCCTCGCGCGCCAGCGCGGCCATCTCCTCGAGGAAGAGAGGGTTGCCCTCGGCGATGGCGAGGATCCGCGCTCGCGTGTCGTCATCTAGGTCGATCCCGGCGAGCAGATCGTCCGCCAGGGCCGCGGCAGCATCGATCGGCAGCGCTTCGAGCAGGATCGAGGTCGCGTTCGTCTTCCCGCCGCCCCATCCGGGACGAACGTCGAGCACTTCCGGACGACCGATGCACAGCAGGAAGATCGGTGCGTCGCGCGACCAGTCGACGATGTGCTCGACGAGGTCGAACATCGGTGGCTCGGCCCACTGGATGTCGTCCAGCACCAGTACCAGCGGCTGCTCCTCCGCCTGCGCCTCGAACAGCGCGCGAGTGGCGAGCTGCGTATCCGCCGGCGAAGAGCGGATCGCCTCCGCCGGCTCGATTCCCAGCTGGATGAGCATCTCGACCAGCGGCCAGTAGGTGATCCCCTCGCCGTATGAAAGTGCCCGACCGCGGGCGATCCGTGCCGAGGCGCTGACCCCGTCAAGGAAATCCGCGACCAGGCGCGACTTCCCGACGCCCGCCGGACCGATGAGGGTGAAAAGGCGACTCGAGCGAGAGGCCACCGCGTCGTCGAAGTCGGCGCGCAATCGGTCTCGCTCGCGCTTGCGTCCGACCATCGGTCGATCCAGGCGGCGGTTGAAGCCGACCGCAGCCGGGTCGAAGGCGGTGAGGCGGTGCGCCGTGGCCGGCTCCGGCTTGCCCTTCATGGCGACCGTCAGCGGTTCGGTCGTCGTCGCGTCGCGCACGAGGCCCAGGGTTGCCTCGCCGAGAAGGATCTCGCCCGCCCCGGCCGCCTGCTCGAGGCGCGCGGCGACGTTGACCGCGTCGCCGCTGACGAAGGTGTCGCCTTCGCCCGCCACCACGTCGCCGGTGTTGACCCCGATCCGCGCCTCGAGTCCCAGGCCATGGACCGTGTCGCGCAGCTCGACTGCGGCGCGCACGGCACGCAGCGCATCGTCCTCGGTCGCGATCGGGATGCCGAACACCGCCATCACCGCATCGCCGACGAACTTCTCCACCGTGCCGCCGTGACGCTCGAGCACTACCCGGGCCGTCTCGTAGTAGCGGCGCATCAGGGCCCGCAGCGCCTCCGGATCCGTCCGGTCCCCGATCGCCGTCGACCCGGTCAGGTCGCAGAAGAGGATCGTGACGACCTTGCGCACCTCGCGCGGGGCCGGAGCGGCGAGCGGTGCACCGCACGCCGGACAGAACCCGAAGTCGGCGGGGCTCTCGCGCCCGCACTGTCCACAGACCGCCACGTTGGGGAGTCTATCCGCGCCGTGCTGGCGCGACTAGATCGGCTCGAAGCGGGCGGTGAAGTGGCGGAGGGCGGAGGGCTGCTCCACGATCCGCATCCCGCGCAGCTCCGAGGCGCGCTCGGCGACCCAGCGGATGACCTCGATGACGTAATCGACGTGCGACTGGGTGTAGACCCGGCGCGGGATGGCGAGCCGGACGAGCTCCATCGCGGCGGGCGCCTCGGAGCCATCGGGATGCTGCCCGAACATCACCGTCCCGATTTCGCAGCCGCGGATCCCGCCCTCGCGATAGAGCGCCGTCGCGAGCGCCTGGCCGGGGTACTCCAGCGCCGGGATGTGGGGGAGGAGGGTCGCCGCGTCGAGGTACACGGCGTGCCCGCCGATCGGCCGCACGACCGGGATGCCGCTCTCGACAAGCGCGTCACCGAGGTAGGCCGTGGAGCGGATGCGATAACGGAGGTAATCCTCGTCGACCACTTCGCGCAGGCCCTGGGCCATCGCCTCGAGGTCCCGCCCGGCGAGGCCGCCATACGTCGGGAAGCCCTCGGTCAGGATCAGGAGCATGCGGCACTGCTCGGCCCAGGCGTCGGAGTTCATCGCCAGCCAGCCACCGATGTTGCTCAGAGCATCCTTCTTGCCCGACATCGTCATCCCGTCGGCGAGCGCGGCCATCTCGCGCACGATGTCGGGCACCGCCCGATTGGCGTAGCCGTCCTCGCGCTGCTTGATGAACCACGCGTTCTCGGCGAAGCGGCACGCGTCGAGGAACAGCGGCAGGCCGTATCGGTCACAGACGGCGCGCACCGCGCGCAGGTTGGCGAGGCTCACGGGCTGGCCCCCGCCGGAGTTGTTCGTGATCGTCACGAAGACGACCGGGATCGCGCCCACGCCGCGCGCCTCGATCAGCGCCTCGAGCGCATCGGTGTCCATGTTGCCCTTGAAGGGGTGGATCGTCGACGGCGAGCGGCCCTCCGCGATCACGAGATCGACCGCCTCAGCACCCGTGAACTCGACGTTGGCGCGGGTCGTGTCGAAATGGGTGTTCGACGGGATGACCTTGCCCGGCCCACCGATGACGCTGAACAGGATCTTCTCGGCCGCGCGACCCTGGTGGGTGGGGATCACGTGGCGGAAGGGCCACAGCTCCGTCACCGCTTCGAGGAAGCGGAACCACGACGGCGAGCCCGCGTAGCTCTCATCCCCACGCTGCATGCCGGCCCACTGCTCGGCACTCATCGCACCGGTGCCGGAGTCGGTGAGCAGGTCGATCAGCACGTCGTCGGAATGGAGGTTGAAGAGGTTGTAGCCGGCCGCCTGCAGCTTCTCGTCACGCTCCGCCACGGTGGTCATCCGCAGCGGCTCGACGCTCTTGATGCGGAAGGGCTCGATGATCGTCGTGAAGCGGTCCATGTCTGAGCCCGATGGTAGCCGCTGGACCCTCAGGTCCACGGCAGCGCGTTGCGCGAGCGCCAGTAGCTCGCGACCGGGATCGCCAACGAGGCCAGCGCCTCACGCACCGCGGCATCGGGTCACGGAGCGTGTCATGAGCGATCCCGTCTGCGGCTCATCGGTGCGATGCTCACGCCGCGAGTCTAGGCTCCCGAGGCAACTGTCACGGCGTCCGGCGCGCGCGGCTCTTCTCATGGCGGGTGGCGCATCATGTGCGACCGCGTGCTCCAAGCTGAGGACCGTTGACGACCGATGACAGGGTGCGAATGACCGACCGCCTCCACGCGCTCCTTGCCTTCCTGCCGGTGGGGCTGGATCGGCTGGCCCACGTCGCGCTGCCGCGCATCGGCGAGCGCAGCACCGTCGTGCCAGTGGCGTTCGGCCTCCTGCTGCTGGCGGCCATCCCGTCCTTCATGGCGGGGTTCAGCCTCGTCACGACCCGCACCATCCCGAGCGAGGTGATCGACCGCCAGGTCGGCGGCGTCACGCTG
>JBDTQJ010000040.1:0-15653 GCA_039932235.1 Chloroflexota bacterium | reverse complement strand
CGGCCTCCGGGCCGATGAGCGTGGCAACCCCGGCGATCATCGTCAGCAGCAGGATCACGCCGAAGAGCAGGCCGGCCGGCAGGTCGGTCGGCCAGTGTTTGAGCAGGTACAGCCGCGAGTACGCCTCCGACGCGGTGAGCAGCCCGACGGCGCTCCACAGCCCGATGCGCCAGCGCCGGCCGATCTGCGGCCAGCGAATCATGACAAGCAGCGCGATAAGTCCGTAGATCAGCAGCACTCGCGCCGTCCCACCTGACGGCCACGTCCCGTTGCCGTACGGCGGCACGCCGCGAGCGACCACCTTCCCGATCACCTGCTGGGCATGCCATTCGAGGGCAAGCGCCGTCGTGAGGGCGAGCGGCGGGATCCACCAACGCGTGCGCCACGCGGCCGCCAGGAGCAGGGATGCCGCGACAACCATGACGACGCATTGCACCGGGTCGCCGATCTTGGTGACGAATTCATTCAGCGCGTGCCAGACCGACTCCGGCTCGTTCCACTGCGTCAGCCACCGATACCCGGGCTCGTCGATGATCGGCTGGACGCGAAAGGCGAGGACGCCGAGCGGCCAGAGGATGGCGGGCGCCGCTGCGGCGCCGGCGAAGACGACGACCAGATAGGCCCAGCCGGTCCCCACGACACCAGAGATGGCAGCTCCGAGCCGTAACATCAGCGCCCAGCCGGCGCCGCGCGTGCGCTCGAAGCTCTCCGACCGCGCCAGGTACCACGTGACAGCGGCGGATGAGGCGAGAAGCACGGCGAACATGACCAGGCTCGCCTGCAGGGTGCTCAATGGCAGGCGACGCTCCCGTTGTCCACAAACGCAGGCCCGTCGCTGCGCTGGAACGTCCAGTTATAGGATCGGTCCTCTAGGCTGAGGCGGAGGACTCCACGCGACGTTGCCTGACGCACCTCGCTGTTCGCGCGGGGGGCGACGATCGGACGGAGCGCGATGCCTCCGGTGCCCACGACGAACTGAGTGACTCCGCGCGCGCTCGCCACGCCGGTCGCCGTCTGCGGCGCGAAGCGCTCGTAGTCGTGGTCGTGACCGCTGATGACCAACTCGACCCTCGCATCCTGCAGCGCCTGCCACAGACCCTGTACGGACGTGTCATTGCCGTGCTCGCCGGAGCTGAAACGTGGCCGATGCATGATCGCCAGCGCACATGGGGTCAGATTGGCGGCGAGATCCTTGCGTAACCACGTCTCCTGCGGTGAGCCCGCCCCGCAGCCGTGCACGCGCCCGCATTCGCTGTTCAGGACGTAGACGCGCCAGTTGCCCACGCTGGTCGCGTAGAACCCGCGTTCCGGGTCGCCGGCAAGTTGGCCAAAGTACCCAAAGTAGCCGGCTGCGCCGTCGGTGTTGTACTCGTGGTTCCCAGGGACGGGCAGGGTGCGGTCGCGATGTCGGCCCCACGACGGGTCGTAGCAGTTTGCGAACTCAGTTGGCGTCCCGTCCTGGTACACGAGGTCGCCGGCCGCGAAGACCGTGCCCCCGATGGCGTCGAGGAGCGTGGCCGTGCCCTCGTCCCCGTTCGAGGCACAGCTGGCGATATCGCCGGCCCCGCTCAGCTCGGCCGTCGGACCCTGCACGGGCGCTGGAGCCGGACCGATCCACAGGTCGTCGAAGCGCGCGCGCTGCTGGCCGGTGGTCCCGGAGGATTGGTAGGCCTGCACGCCGGCCGCTCCGGCGCGCTGGAGCGCGCTCGTGTCGTCGGTGACGCTGAACCCCCAGTCCGCGGGTTCAGGGACCGTGGCGGCCCACACCTTGACGCGGATCATGGTCGGATCCGCCCCGACCACCCGCATACGGACCATCAGCGGCTGCCCGGCGGTAGCCACGACGTCCGACGCGCGCATCGCTGGCGCGAGGCTCGTCTCGACGCCGCCCACGACCACTGATGCGTGGAGCCATACGGATCCGTCGGATGCGAACCGCAGCTTGGGCCGATATGCGGTCTGCGCATCGACGCGACGCACCAGGCCGTAGATGTAGGTTCCGTTCCCGCTCGGCGCTACGTCCAGCGAGACCTGGAAGCGCAGGTCGACATCCCGCTCGGTTAGGTCGAGCCAGGCAGCGCGGGTCGCGCCGACCGGCATGGTCATCACGCCCATGTCGCTCGCCACGGAATAGCCGGATGTGGCGCCGAGGAGTCGGTATGCCCCACCGAGGTCCGCCGATCCCCAACCGGAGGCCGCGCTGCGGGCGAACGAATCAGTGACCCATGGTTCGGCGGGATCCGCGGTGACCACCACCGCCTCCTGGTGTTGGTCGGAGCCCGCGCCGTTAGAGACCGTCAGGGTCACCGTGAAGGGGCCCGGCCCGGCGTAGACGTGCGTCGCGTCCTTGGTCGATGCCGTTGCCCCGTCCCCGAAGTTCCAGTTCCACGCGGTGGGGAATCCGGCTGATGAGTCGCTGAACGAGCAGCTCAGGGCGGAACAGGAGACTGTGAAGTCTGCGGTGGGTGCCACGATCGGCGGTGGCAACGACGGATCGGTAACTGTGAGCTCATCCCAGGTGACGTTGACCGGCACGCTGGTCACGTTGGAGCTCAGGTACGTGCGCAGGCCCACCTGACCCGCTACCTGCAGGGCGGCGGTGCTATCGGTGCCCGTGTAGTTCCAGCCGGTGGGCTCGGTCGCACCGGTCCATGCCTTCACGCGGATGGTGGTGGGCGAGGTCCCCGTGAACTGTGCGCGCACCCAGAGCGGCGCGCCCGGGGTGTAGGTCAAGCCGGCAACGAGGGACTCGGCTCCAATGGCTGCCTGGCTGCCGCCGACCATCCGGCTGGCGCCTACAAAGACGGCGCCTCCGCTCGCCAGGCGAATCTTGCCGCGGTACTGGGTGTTGTTGTCGACGTAGCGACCCTCGGCATAGAAGAACAACCCGCCGCCGCTGGCGGCCGTATCGCTGCTGACCTGTACCAGCACGTCGACGTCAGTCGCCGCTACACCGCCCAGCGATACCGAACGGGTGGCGCCCTTGGTCGGGATCACCATTCGGCCGAGCCCGCCGCCGACGGTGTAGTTCGCCGTGGTGGCGGTATTGGTCCACGCCCCGCCAACCTCGGCGCTTCCCCAGCCCGAACTGGACGTGCGGCCGAAGGTGTCGCGCGCCAGAACATTGGCCTGGGCCACGGTGATCTGGACGATGGCGACGACGAGAGCGGCCACCACGACCAGACCCATCAGGACGGCTGGGCGGGTCAGGCGCGGGCGACGCAGCTGGGGGCTCACTCGGGGTCTGGGCACGGTCTTCTGTGACGCTTGGCTGAGGGCCGTAGGGTACCAGCCGCGCCCGCCCGGAACCAGAGGTACCGTGGCTCGGTACACCAGAATTCCTACTCCGCGATGGCCTCTGCGAGATGGGACACGAGCCACGAGCGCGCCATCATGGGTCCGAGCCCTGCCGCGCGCGCATCAGCGTGCGCGTCGAGATCGACATGAGGCCCGAAGAGGATCAGCCGCAGTCCGGAATGCTCCGGTGCCAGGGCGCACCACTTCGAGATGACCGCGGCCCATTCGGGCTGCCGCTCACTCCAGTCGACGAGAACAAGGTCGGCCTGGTCGGGTGGCGGAAGGCCCGACGGCTCGCCGACGCGGAGGAGGCTTGCACCCGCCGCATCGGCGGCAGCGGCGATCCGCGATCCCATCATCAGGTCTCGACCGAGGTAGACGACCCTCACCGCGAAGGAGAAGGCGGCGGCGCCGCGGGATCGAGCCGAGGACGGGGCGTACCGTCCGGTGGGAGGGAATGCGACACATGTCCGTTGACATGACCGTTCGCAAGGCCGTTCATCGGTGGATGGCCGGCGCCGTTGCCGACCGGCGTCCCATGCACGAAGCCGCTATCGGTCACGAAGCGCGCGATGCGCATCGGGTAAATCCCCACCACGACCGGCGCGCGGACCTCAACTGAGAGCTCGAGACCGATCTCGTCGCGTGCCCATAGATCGGCGATCTTGGTCGCCTCACGCTCGGGTAGGCCGAGGTACACCGCCTGCCCGGGACGTTCGACACGGCACACATCGTCGGGCTCATCGAGGCCGAAACGGCGACGCAGCTCCGCGATCGGCACGTAGGGCCGAGAAGTGATGAATCGGCGGAGACTCGAGGTGCTCGGCCGCTTGCTGCCGGTCATGTGGGTGCCCAAGAGGATACCGCGCATGCCCGGGGGACGCAGGGCGACGCCTAGGCGCGCTCCCCGAAGACACTCCGCAGCACGAAGAGCACGTTCGCCGGGCGCTCGGCCAGGCGGCGCATGAAGTACGGGTACCACTCGGTGCCGTACGGAACGTAGATCCGCAGCCGATAACCCCTCGCCAGCAGCTGTCGCTGCAGGTCGCGCCGCACGCCGTACAGCATCTGGAACTCGAACCGATCCGGACCGATCCCCCGCTGCTGGGCGGCCCGCGCGACCGCCTCGATCATCGCCGGATCGTGGGTCGCCACGCCCGGGTAGGCGTCCGCCTCGAGCAGCGTGGTGACCAGGTCGACGAACGAGCCGTTGATGGCCATCCGGTCGTGCCAGGCGATCGACTCGTCCTCTGCGTAGGCACCCTTGCAGATCCTGACCCGGACCCGTTCGCTCGCGAGGCGCTGCACGTCGCCGGCGGAGCGGTGCAGGTACGCCTGCACCACCGGACCGATGTCGTGGCCCTCCGCGCGGAGGGTGCCCACCACCTCCAGCGTCCGCTCGGTGTAGTCGCTCGACTCCATGTCGATGCGCACGAAGATGCCATGCCGTTTCCCCGCCTCAACCAGGGGACGCAGCACCGAGAGACACGTCTCGGTGCCCAGGTCGAGGCCCATCTGGGTGAGCTTGACGCTCACGTTGGCATCCAGCCCATCGGCCGCGATGCGCTCGATGGCACGGACGTACTCGGCCGCCGACCGTTCGGCCGCCGCGCGATCCCTGACGCTCTCGCCGAGCACATCGACCGTGGCGGTCGCCCCATCCGCGTTCAGCGCCCTGACGGCCGCGACGCCCTCGTCGAGCGTGGTGCCGGCCACGAAGCGCAGGGGCATGCGGCGCAGGAACGGCAGGCGCAGCGTGAGGCGGCCGATCCAGCGACGGTCGCTGAGCCACAGGAAGAGGACGCGCAGCGCGGCGGCGAGCATCGGCGGGCGGGCCTAGACCGCGTCCCGCGCGCGGCCGTGGCTCCAGCCACGGGCGCGCTCCACGGCCCGTCGGATGAGCGCCTTGTCGGGCAGCGGCCCACCGCCATAGCTGCGTGCGGCCAAACCGATCGGTCCGTCCCACGCGGGGTCGATATCGGCGCCGTCGATGCGGACGGTGGGCGTGCCGCGCATGCCGAGCAGCTCGGCGTCTTCATCGGTCGAGACGGCGATCAGCTGAATGGCTGTCTCGAAGGCGTCCTCGGTGAGCACCTCGACCAGTCGCTGGCGGACGTCCATGACCGATGGATCCGCATCGTGGTAGAGCAGCTCGACGCGCACGGGTCAGCTGGCCGCGAAGAAGGCGGCGAGGCACAGGAGGGCGGCCACTGCCAGCGCACCCGCGATCCACAGCCGCCGTCGCTCTTCGCCGGTCATGCCCTCCGACAGCGAACGGGTGGCGCCCCGATCGGCGCGGCCGCGCCACGCAAGGTAGCGGTCCACGTTGGCGTCGCGGCGGTCGCGCGCCCGGTACCCGTTCCAGGCTGGCCAGCCGACCAGGTACGCGCCGATCGCGCCCGCGACTGTCCCGCCCAACCACAGCAGCGCGGTCACGGGGCAGCCGCCTCGTCCACCAACCACGCGGTGCGCGCGGCGTCGACGCGTCCCGCCGGCAGGTCATGGTCTCCGGCAACGATGGCGGCCACCTTCTCCGCCTTGTCGGCACCGGTCACCACGAAGAGCACGTCGCGGGCCGCGTTGATGAGCGGGTACGTCATGGTCATCCGCCACGCCTCCTGGGCGGGGGCGTAGTTGCCGACCACCCACCGCTCGGTCTCGTCGAGCGCCTCGCTGTCCGGGAAGAGCGACGCGGTGTGGCCGTCCGGTCCCATCCCCAACCAGATGAGGTCGAAGGCAGGGGGTGCGTCGCCACGCGCGTCGAAGGCGAGGCGGATCTCGGATTCGTACGTGAGGGCCGCGGTATCGAGGTCCGCCGCCTCGGCCGGCATGCGATGGATCCGGTCGTTGCGGACGCCCGGCAGGTGGGCGATCAGCATCTGGTAGGCCACGCCGAAGTTCGACTCGGGGTGATCCGGCGGCACGGCTCGCTCGTCGCCCCAGAAGAACTCCACCTTCGACCAGTCGACGGCCCGGAGGCGCTGCCGGTCCAGCAGAAGGGGGTACACCTGCTTGGGTGTGCCGCCGCCGGAGAGCGCGACCCGGAACACGCCGCGCTCGGAGATCGCCTCGCGCGCGAGTCCCACCAGGCGATCCGCGGTCGCCTCGGCCACGGCGGCCGGCGATCCCAGGACCGTGAGGTCGTGATCGTTCACAGGTCAACCTGGCGGTGCGCGGGCGCCGCCTCGGCGGTGGTGCGCGCGGCGTCGAGGAACACCGCCGCCGCGCGCAGCGCTCCCTCGTAGACCGGCTCGTTGCGGTCCACCACCAGGTCCGCCGACAGCACCTCGGCCTCGCTGATCGGCTCCATGACCACATGCCGCAGCTGTGCCGTCATGCCGTCCGCATTGGTGGCCACCGTCGCGAACTCGCCTTTCCGGTCGACGATGAACTGCGCCGCCCCCGTCTCGCCCAACGATGCGAGTCGGACGCTCACCAGGTCACCGGGCGGCACGTCGCGCGTCTCGACCGGCTCGATCAGCAGGTCGACCATCTCGTAGCGTCCCTCGAGGCGCAGGCGCAGCCGGCCATCGGCCAGCTGGTCCACCGTCCGGTGACGCCGCCAACCGAGTCGTGAGGCGATCCAGCCGGCGTACAGCAGCGCGCCGGCCAGCGGGCTCTCGACCCCCGGTGCCACGTCGCCGCCATCCCGGGGCTTCCGCCGGCGACTGCCCTTCGGCGGCACGGCGTACGTCAGGTGCAGGCGCGACAGGTTGGGCAGGTACCGCCGGAACCGCGGGGCATCGAAGAACTGCGCCGTCAGCTCCTGCCACCACGCAAGGCGTCGCCAGGTGAGGTCGCCGACGCCGCTCCGGCGGCGGACCGTCGCGAGCCGCCGCAGGCCGAGCAGCAGGTCGTCGAAGTCCGACGAGTCGATGATCAGCCGATCCCCCATCTCGACCAGCTGGCCGAACACCTGGTCGGCGAAGGGTGGGTGGCCAGGCCACCACACGTGAATCGGCAGATCGTGGATGAGCAGTGGCGCCACGATTCCGTCGAGGTGCTCCGCAGCCTCGCCGTGCACCGCCAGCACGACCTCCTCGTAGCAGACTCGCTCGTCGCCGTCGGCGCTGGGGTGGCAGTGGGTCGAGATGCGCGCGTCGAGCGCGGGCTTGGTCGAATCGCGGTCGGTGACCAGCACGATCGCCCGGCTGGGATGCCGGGTCCCCAGGGTGAGCATCGTCCGCACCACGCGTTCGGCAGCTGCCTCGTCGATCACCACCACGATCAGGTTGAGGACCGATGCCCGCGCATGCGAGACTCCCTTCTCGGTCACCCACGGCGTGTCGGTCGACCCCTCGGTGCCGATGTTCCACAGCTCTGCCAGCCGCGCACCGATGGCGTCGATGGTCGTGTCGCGCGCCTCCCAGACCGGGGTCGCCAGCGATTCGGCGTCTCCGAAGCGCATGAGATGGCGATGCACCGCCTGGGCGCGCCGGGCGCGCTTCTCCGCCGGCGCGGTGCGAGGGCTCACGGCCGTCGCCACTCCCGCCCGTCGCGCTCCAGCAGCTCCTCCGCGGCCGGCGGGCCCCATGTTCCCGCCCCGTAGAAGTGGAGTGGCCCGCCCTGGTCGGAGGTCCAGGCGTCGAGGATCGGATCCAGGATCTCCCACGCCCGCTCCACCTCGTCGTTGCGGGTGAAGAGGCTCGCGTCACCGATCATCGCGTCCAGCAGGAGCGTCTCGTACGCGTCCGGCGAATCGACCGCGAAGCTCGACCCGTAGCGGAAGTCCATGTTGACGCTGCGGATCTGGAGCCCCTGGCCGGGCACCTTGGCGCCGAATCGCAGCAGGATGCCCTCGTCGGGCTGCACCCGGATGGCCAGGATGTTGGGCTCGATCTGCGGCATGCCGGCCCGGGCGAAGAGCGCCAGCGGGGCGCGCTTGAACTGGACGCTGATCTCCGTGGCCCGGGCCGGCATGGCCTTCCCGGTGCGCAGGTAGAAGGGCACGCCGGCCCAGCGCCACGAGTCGATCGCCAGCTTCAGAGCGGCATACGTCTCGGTCTGGGTGTCGGGGGCGACCTCCGGCTCGTCTCGGTAGCTGACGACCTTGCGGCCCTCCACCCAGCCGGAGACGTACTGGCCGCGGACCGTGTTGGCGGCCACCTCACCGGGCGCCATCGGTTTCACCCCGCGCAGCACCTTGAGCTTCTCGTCACGCAGGTCCTCCGCCCTGAACTCGACCGGTGGCTCCATGGCGAAGACGGCCATCAGCTGCAGCCCGTGGTTCTGCACGATGTCGCGCAGCGCGCCGGTCTGGTCATAGAACTCGCCGCGGCCTTCGAGGCCCACCGTCTCGGCCACCGTGATCTGCACCGAGTCGATGTAGCGCCGGTTCCAGATCGGCTCGAAGAGGCCATTGCCGAAGCGGAAGACGGCCAGGTTCTGGACCGTCTCCTTGCCCAGGTAGTGATCGATGCGGAAGACCTGCTCCTCGTCGAAGACCGCACCGATCTCGCGGTTGAGCATCCGCGCGCTGCCCAGGTCGGAGCCGAACGGCTTCTCCACGATCACGCGGGTCCAGCCACGCCCGGTCCGGCGGCGGTCGCGGCGCGCCAGGTTCGCCTCGTCGAGGCGTTCCACGATCTCGGGGTACAGGTTCGGCGGGACGGCCAGGTAGAAGAGGCGATTCCCGGCGGTGCCGCGATCGCGATCGATGCGATCCAACCGCTTCGCCAGCTCCGCGTAGGCGCGCGGATCGTCAAGGTCGCCGCGGTGGTATTCGATGTTGCGGCTGAACGAATCCCAGATCGACTTCTTGGCCGGCCGGTTGCGGCTGTGCTTGTCGATTCCCTTGCGCAGGTGGTCGCGGAAGTCCTGGTCGCTCATGTCGCGTCGCGCGAACGCGACCACGCTGAACTCGGGGGGCAGGAGCCCCGACAGCATCAGGTTGTAGAGCGCCGGGCCGAGCTTGCGCTCCGTGAGGTCGCCGGTGGCGCCGCAGATGACCATCGTGCACGGCTCGGGCTTGCGCTCCAGGCGCAGGCCCTCCCGCAGGGGATTGGAGCGGGCCGATGGCGGGCGCTCGCCGGTGCGCGGCGCGGGATCGGCTGTCGGGCTGGCGTCGGGCTCGGTGACCGACCGGGCCGGGGCTTCGCGCGTGGTCATCGGTCGGTCGATGGCTCCTTCTCGCGCTCGAGGACCGCGTGGCCGCCGAACTCGTTGCGCAATGCCGCCAGCACGCGGTCGGTGAACGAGTCGGGCTGGCGGCGGCTGCGGAACCGCTCGATCAGGCTGAGGGTAATGACGGGCGCCGGCACATCGTGGTCGATCGCGTCGATGACCGTCCAGCGACCCTCCCCGGAGTCATTGACGAAGCCCTTGATCGCCTCCAGGTCGTTGCCCTCCTTCTCGAAGGCATTGCCGGCCAGGTCCAGGAGCCACGAGCGAATGACCGATCCGTTCTGCCACATGCGGGCGATGGGTGCCAGGTCGAGGTCGTAGTCCGATGCGTGGAGGATGTCGAACCCCTCACCGTAGGCCTGCATGATCCCGTACTCGATGCCGTTGTGGACCATCTTGACGTAATGCCCGGCGCCGGCCGGCCCGCAATGCAGGTACCCACCCTCGGGCGCCATGTCGCGCACCATCGGCTCGACGGCCGCGAACACCTCGGGCTTGCCGCCGATCATGGTGCAGAAGCCAACCTGCAGACCCCACACGCCGCCCGACACGCCGAAGTCGAGCCACTCGATGCCCTTCTCCGCGAGCGCGGCGGCCCGGCGCTGCGAGTCGTGGAAGTTGCTGTTGCCCGCGTCGATGACCACGTCGCCGGGCTCGAGGATCTCGGCCAGCTGGTCGATCATCGCCTGCGTGGCGTCGCCCGACGGCACGCTGATCAGCACGTGGCGCGGGGCGGCGAGCATCTCGCGCAGACGCCCGATGGGCTCGGCCACGCTGAGGTTGCCGCCGTTCTCGGTCTCCGCGGCCAGGTCGAGGGCCACCTGCTCGGTGCGGTTCCAGGCAACCACCTGGTGCCCGCTGCGCGCCAGCCGGCGAGCCATCCCGGCTCCCATGCGGCCGAGTCCGCAGATCGCGATCTGCATCACTGTCCTCCGATGCGTGTCGGGTTCACGAGCTCAGCGGCCGCCGAGCGCGTCGTCGATGATCGTCTCGAGGCGGCTCACCAGGTCGGCGGCGCCCTCCCCGTGCAGGCGCAGCGCGCGCCGCCCGCGACGCTGCAGCGAGGTAAGGTCGCCGAGCGCCTGGGCGGCAATCAGCGTACCGAACGTCTCGTCCCAACCGGGGATCGGCAGGTCCCGCGACGGCTCGGCGGTGAGCTGCAGGAAGATGCCACTGTCCGGCCCGCCCTTGTGCAGCTGGCCGGTGGAGTGGAGGAAGCGCGGACCGAAGCCGAGCGTCGTGGCCACGCCCAGGCCGTCGCGGATGCGGCCGCGCAGGGCATGCAGACGTTCCTCGAGCGCTGGCTCCTGCGGCAGGTAGGCCAGGATGGCCAGGTAGTCGGCGGAGCCGGCGAGGCTGAGCAGCTGGCGCACCGCGCCGTCCACGGTGACCGGCGTGTCGCCGAGCGGCCCCGGATCGGCGTACGCGGCGAGGCCCTCCTCGGCGACCAGCGGGGCGGGCGACGGCAGGCTGCCCTTGGCGCGGAACGTTTCCAGCAGCTCCCGGGTCGCTTCCTTCGACTCCTGCACGTTGGGCTGGTCGAAGGGATCGATCTCGAGGACGATCCCCGCCACCGCGGTGGCGACTTCCCAGCGCACGAACTCGGCACCGATGTCGTAGGCATCGCGCAGCTCGAGATGCTGGCCGCTGATGCCGCGCCGTGCAAGGTCGTCGGCCAGGCCGCGCCACGGCGCATCGTCGTCGCCGGCCAGGGTGACGACCACCACGTAGCGATCCTCGCCATAGGCGCTGGCCGCGCCGATCGGCTCGCGCACGATGGGAATGATGCCGGTGCCGGCCTTGCCGGTGCTCTCGGCCACGAGCTGCTCGATCCAGTCGGCGAGCGGCGCCATGCGATCCGAGGTGAGGATGGTCAGCTTGTCGGCGCCGGAGCGGGCCGCCTCACCGATCGCCGCACCCAGCGAGAGGCCAGGGTTGTCGCCACCCGGCCGGTGGCACGCCTCCGCCATCTGCATGGCGCGGTCGAGCAGTAGGCGCAGGTCGACGCCTCCGAGGGCGGCAGGGACGAGCCCGAAGACCGACAGGGCGGAGTAGCGGCCGCCCACGTCGGCGCGGCCGTCGACAATGGCCCGGAACTCCTGCGCGCGAGCCAGCTCGGCAAGGGAGCTGCCCGGATCGGTGATGGCCACGAAGTCGAGTGCCGGCGCCTCGGCGGCCATGGCGGCGTGGAAGGCATTCGGCTCGGTGGTCGAGCCGGATTTGCTGCTGACGCAGAACAGGGTGCGCGCCGAGGTTGCCCAGGAGCGGAAGCCGCGGACCACGTCGGGATGGGTCGAGTCGAGGATCCGGAGCTCCAGCCCCTCGGACGGCGGGACACCGCCGGGATCGGCGAAGACGTGCGCGAACAGGTCCGGCGCCAGCGAGCTGCCACCCATGCCCAGGACGGCGCCGCGTGGATAGCCGTCAGCGCGCACATCACGCGCGAGGTGCTCGAGCTCGTCGACCCGCTCCCCCATCTCGGCCGGCAGATCGAGCCAGCCGAGCCAGCTGGCCAGCTCGTCGGCGGTCTTGCCGCTGGCCGCCCAGAGGCTGCCGTCCTTCGCCCACAGCCGCTCCGCGACCCGCTCCTGCTCCCAGGCGGCGAGCCGTGCGGCGATCGCCTCGGCGAGGACGTCGCTCATGCGGGGGCGAGGGCGGCGCGCTGGCTCTCGATGGATGCGAGCAGCTCGTCGAAGCTCTTGGCGAACGAGGCAACACCCTCGGCGATGAGCTCGTCGGTCACGGTCTTCATCGGGATGCCGAGCGCCTCGATCGCACGCAGAGCCTCGCGCGCGTCGTCGATCCCGCGGTCGAGGGTGCGCTCCAGCCGGCCGTGCTCGATGAATGCGGTGATCGTGTCGGTCGGCATGGTGTCGACCGTGTCCGGACCGATGAGCTCCTCCACGTACAGCACGTCGCGGTAGTCGGGGTTCTTGGTGCTGGTGCTGGCCCACAGGCAGCGCTGCACCTGCGCCCCGGCGGCGCGCAGCTGGGCGAACTCATCGCCGGTGAAGATGTCGAGGTAGGACTGGTAGGCGAGGCGGGCATTCGCGATCGCCGCCTGCCCCCGTGCCTCCAGCGCCGCTCGCGTTCCCAGCTCATCGAGCTGCTTGTCGATCTTGGTGTCGACCCGGCTGACGAAGAAGCTGGCGACCGATGCGATCCGGCTCAGGTCGCCGCCATCCCCGAGGCGGCGACGCAGGCCCGCCAGGTAGGCGCGTGCCACGCGCTCGTAGACCTCGACGCTGAACATGAGGGTGACGTTGACGTTGATGCCCTCGCTGATGGCCTGCTCGATGGCCGGTACGCCCGCCTCGGTGGCGGGGATCTTGATGAACACGTTCGGACGGTCGACCGCCTCCCACAGCTGACGGGCGCGGCGGACGGTCGCATCGGTGTCGTCGGCGAAGGTCGGCTCGACCTCGATGCTGGCGAAGCCATCGGTCCCGCCGGAGGCGTCGTACACCCCGCGCAGGTGGTCGCAGGCATCCTTGATGTCGCGCACCTCGATGGCCTCGAAGATGCGCTGGTTGTCGGCGCCGCCCTCGAGCTCGCGCCGAATCAGCTCGTCGTACTGGCCGGAGCCGATGGCCTTGGCGAAGATGGTCGGGTTGCTGGTCAGGCCGCGGATCCCCTTGCCGATCAGCTCGTCCAGCTTGCCGCTGTCGAGCAGCTCGCGGTCGATGAAATCGATCCATGGGCTCTGCCCGAATTCGTCATAGAGGCGACGCAACGGCGCGCCGTTGTTCGCGTCCTCGGCCCGGTCGATGACCTTGCTCGCCTCGCTGTCCTGGTCCGTCGTTGCCGCCTCGCGGCGGTCCTGCTCTGCTCCACTCATGTCTGGGCTCCTCATTCGCGGCGTCGCGATCCGACTTCCACCGGACTGCGGCCGCCACGCTCCTCTCCCGCCAGCTCGCGAGCCGCGGTGATGATGTGATCCGAATCGATCCCGGCGGCCGCCAGCAGCTCGGCCGGCGTGCCGGACCCCGGCATGATGCGCACCGCCAGCTTCGTCAGCCGCGCGGCGCTGCCGGTCGCGGCAAGCGCATCGAGGACAGCGTCCCCGATGCCGCCCTCCGGCCAGTGGTCCTCCACGGTGAGGATGCGGCCGGTCTCCTCGGCCGCAACGCGCAGTGTCTCGGCGTCGATGGGCTTCACGGTGTAGGCGTCGATCACGCGGACGTTGATCCCCTCCTCGGCCAGCTGCTCGGCCGCCTTGACGGCTTCGTGCAGGGTGATGCCGGCGGCGACGACCGCCAGGGCGTCGTCATCGGTCTGGCGCACGATGCGCGACCCACCGATGTGGAATGCCTCGTCGGCGGTGTAGAGGATGGGCGTCTTCTCGCGCGTGGTGCGCATGTAGACGATCCCACCCCGGTCGGCCATCTGGGCCACCAGGGCAGCGGCCTGGTTGGCGTCGCTGGGATAGAGGACCGTCGAGCCGTGGATGGCGCGGTAGCTGGCAAGGTCCTCCAGGGCCATCTGCGAGGGCCCGTCCTCGCCGATGCTCACCCCGGCATGCGAGCCGGCGATCGCCAGGTTGGCGCGGCTCACCGCCGCCATGCGCACGAAGTCGTAGGCACGCGACAGGAAGGCAGCGAAGGTCGCGGCGAACGGCTTCCAGCCGCGAACCTGCATCCCCACCGCGGTGGCGATCATCTGCTGCTCGGCGATGTAGCTCTGGAAGAAGCGGTCGCCATAGGCGTTGGCGAACTCCTCGGTGTACGTCGAGTTGCCGACCTCGCCGTCGATGGCCACCACGTCGCCGCGCGCGGCGCCGAGTGCGACGAGCGCATCCCCGAAGGCCTTGCGGGTGGCCTCCTTGGTGCCGAGCTCGTAGCGCGGCAGGCTCAGGTCACCACTGGTGGTGAACCGATGCGGCTGTTTCGTGCTCACCGGCTTCGCCACCTCGACATGGATGTCGCGCATGCCGCCGAGCTCCGCGATGGCGGCCTCGGGATCGGCGAGCGGCTTGCCATGGAAGCCGTTCTTGTTGGCCACCGCGGCCACTCCGGAGCCCTTGACCGTCTTGGCCACGATAACGGTGGGCGCACCCGTGGTCCCAATGGCCTTCGCATAGGCGCGGTCGATGGCGGCGGGGTCGTGGCCGTCGATCTCGATGGCGTTCCAGCCGAACGCCCGTGCCCGGTCGGCGTACGAATCGAGATCCCATTCATGCATCGTCGGGCCGGTCTGGCCGAGGCGGTTGACGTCGATGATCGCGGTGAGGTTGTCGAGCTTGTTGTACGCGGCATGCTCGAACGCCTCCCAGATGCTGCCCTCCGCCATCTCCGAGTCGCCGCACAGCACCCAGACCCGATACGGCAGGCGGTCCAGCCGCTTCCCGGCGAGCGCCACACCGACCGCGATCGGCAGCCCCTGGCCGAGCGAGCCGGTGGCGACGTCGACCCATGGCAGGATCGGGGTCGGGTGGCCCTCGAGGCGGCTCCCGAACTGGCGGAAGGTGAGCATCTCCGGGTCGCCGATGGCGCCTGCCGCCTTGTACATGGCGTAGAGCAGCGGCGATGCGTGGCCCTTGCTGAAGATCAGGTGGTCGTTGTTCGGGTTCTCCGGCGTACCGAAGTCGTAGTGGAGGTACCTGGACATCAGCACCGCCATCAGGTCGGCGCCGGACATGGACGAGGTCGGGTGGCCGCTGCCGGCGGCGCTGGAGGATCGGATCGAGTCGACACGCAGCTGGAGGCCCAGCTCACGCCACAGCTCGAGGTCAGCCTGGGTGGTCATGCGTGCTCCTGCTCGCAAGTTGTCTGCCGGTTTTGCGTGCTCCCCATTCTACGGCGCGCGCGGGATGACTCCCCCGGGGCGGTTCGTTGCGCGAGACGCAATCAACGTGACCTGAGGCGGCCATCAAGCGGCCCGCGCGGGGCAACGAGAACGGGCGGCTCCTGGTCTCCCGGAGCCGCCCGTTCGGTGACTGGATGCAGAGAATCGCGACTAGTCGCGCATCATCCGGAAGCAGTCGGAGCAGTACACCGGTCGCGCCCCGGTCGGGCGGAACGGCACCTGGGTGTCCTTGCCGCATCGGGCGCAGACGGCGTCGTGCATCTCGCGGGGGCCGCGATCGGCTCCCGCGGAGTAGCCGCCTCCCGCGCCGTAGCTCGACCCGCCGCCCATGGAGCGGCGCTGCGAGCGGCAGGACCCGCATCGCTTGGGCGCCGATGCGAATCCCTTCTCGGCAAAGAAGGCCTGCTCGGACGCGGAGAAGACAAAGT